>NZ_JAWIRX010000001.1:0-515533 GCF_036319965.1 Stenotrophomonas sp. SMYL41
CCATCGAGCACCATGGAGGGGCTTTTGCGTGTCCTGGCCAGCGGCCCCCGCCCCCTCCCACACGGATCAACAAAAGCGCCGGCAGGCGAACCAGCCGCCAGCGCTTTCATCAACTCAGCTCAACCAGTCCTTGCACGCACCATCCACCTGTTCACCGCATGCCTGCTGCATCCGCTGCTGCAGTCGTGCCAGTGTCTCTGCGCCCCGGTGCTTGCTGCTCCACGCCTTCAGCTGCCCGGCCAGGCGCTCGAAACGCTGGCGGGTACGCTGGTGGTAGCCCGACGGTTGTGCCTCCAGCTCGGTAATCAACGAGGCGGTGGCCTGCTCGATGCGCGGTGCATCGTCCGGCGCCAGCTTGAGCAGGCCTTCCACGTAGAGCACGCCCCACTGCACGCGGGTGGCCGGGCCCTGCGAGCCATCGTAGGCGCGCTTCAGCCACGCCAGCGCACCGGCGGTGTCGCCGCGCTGCTCGGCCAGTTCGGCCAGTTCGGGCATGTAGTAGTACGGCTGTTCGCTGCGCTTCAGCTCGGCCAGCAACAGCGCCTCTGCCCCCGTGTCGTCGCCGACCTCGCGCAGGGCATAGACCGCACTGCCGATGGTGGCCTGGCGTGCATGCGCATCGGTAGCGGCGGCATCGGCAGCGGCCACGCGTTGCTTCACCCGTTCCACCAGCGCGGCCGGCAACGCGCCCTTTGGCTGCTGCTGGCGGGCCAGCGATACTTCGGTCAACGCACGCGACAACGCATCGTCGGCGCGGTCGCCGCGTTCGGCATCGGCGCGCTCCAGTGCGACCAGCAGCTGCTGGCCCAGTGTATTGGACGTGGCCGGGCCTGCGCTGGCCTGCTTCACGAGTTTGGCGCCGGCATAGCCCAGCAGCTCGCGGTTGCGACGCACCTCCGCAGGTTGCGCCAGCACGGCCTGCAGCAGTTCGCGCACTTCGGTGGGCGCGGCATCGGGCTTTTCGGCTGTAGCCAGGGCAAGAAGGGCGAAACGGCGCTGCAGGGCGGCGCCGGGTGCGGCCTTGGACAGCTGGCGCAGCACGTCCTGGCTCCGGCGCTCGCCGGCCAGGCGGTTGGCGTCTACTTCCCAGCCATAGTCGCCCAGCACCTGCCAGTCTTCGGCGGCCAGCCGGCCCGGTGTAGCCAATGCGGTAGCCAGGGTGGCAGCAACAGCACTGCGGCGGCCTGCAGCCACGGTCAGGGCCCGGGTCAGTTCGGCGGCATCATTGCCACCCGCCACGCGGGTGATTTCGTTGCGCTGCGGGTCCAGCACGATCAGCGTCGGGTAGCCGCGCACGCCGAAGCGCTCGCCCCAGGCCTGCGCACCTTCCTCGTCGCCATCCAGGTAGACCGGCACGAACTTGCTGGTCAGCGCGATGAACGCCGGGTCCTTGAACAGGCCGGCCTTGAGCTGGTTGCACGGTGGGCACCAGACGGCGCCCCAGTACAGCAGCACCGGCTTGCCGCTGTCGGCGGCCTCGGCGAAGGCATCATCGACGTCGCCCTGGCGCCAGGCGATTCCCTTGGCCGGTGCGGGCGCCTCGGCGGAGTTGGCGGTGGAAACCGGGGCCGGGGTGCAGGCGCTCAGCGCCGAAGCCAGCAGCAACACGGAAAGCGCGACGCGCATCGGCAGCATCTCGAAGGGCGGGGTGAAAGGCCATTGTAGGAACGGCCGGCGCAGGCGCTGATTCAGTTTGCTTATGACGGGCGTGCTGCAGGGCATGACGGCCGGCGCGCATTGCAGGGCAGTTGCCTTCAGGCCGTTGCCCGCACCATCTGCTGATACACCAGACCATTGAACTCGCCTACATCACCATCCAGCACGAAGCCATAGCGCAGGTAGGTCGGCACCGCATTGAGGGATGCGCGCACGGTCAGCACCGGTTCGCGCACCTGCGGCAGCACCGCCTCGAACAGCGCATGGCCGATGCCCTGGCCCTGGCAGGCGGGATCGACGAACAGCATCGCCAGGTGCCGGCCTTCCTTCAGTTCGATCACGCCGACGATGAGGCCGTCCTGCTCGGCCACCAGGATGTGGTTGTCACCCTGCAGGCGCACAGCGAACGCATCCGCTGCAGCGACACTGCCGAACGTGGCAATGCCGGCAGCGCCGAGCGTCGGCGCCACTGCCTCGTTGAACGCGGCCAGGCACAGCGTACTGATCGCAGGCAGGTCATCGGCATGAGCGGGACGGATCTTCGGCATGCAGCGTTCTTCCTGTGGTGTGTGGCGTGTCATCGTCGCCAGGTACCTGCACGCTAAGCTGGCGGCATGAGTGAATTCAATCCCGCCTACGCTTCGTTGTTTCCGCAACAAGGACTGAGCCTGGGCCTGATGACGCCCGTTGCGGCGCATGGGCTGGCCGATCCGCGCGAGGCGCGGCGCATTGCACGGCTGGCCGATGACCTGGGCTTTGCCGCGTTGTGGACGCGCGACGTGCCGTTGATGGTACCGCAGGGCCCGGATGCGACAGCGAGCGCACTGGATGACCCGTTCCTGTGGCTGGGCATGCTGGCCGCCGCGACCGAGCGCATCGTGGTCGGCAGCGCGGCCATTGTGCTGCCGCTGCGGCAACCGCTGCAGGTGGCGAAGTCGGCCTTGAGCCTGGACCGGATCAGTGACGGGCGCTTCGTACTGGGCCTGGGTTCGGGTGACCGCCCGGAGGAGTTCGCTGCGTTCGGCGAGGATCTGGAGGGGAGGGCGGCCACGTTCCGCGAGCGCTGGTCGCTGCTGCGCGCCGCACTGTCACCCGATGCCGGGGAACGGGCGACAGTGCTGCAGGCGACCGGTGGCTTTGATGTGCTGCCGGCGCCGGCCACGCGCATCCCGATGCTGGTGGTGGGTACCGCGCGGCAGAGCCTGCAGTGGATCGCGCGCGAAGCCGAGGGCTGGGCCACGTATCACCGCGAGGAGGCCGCACAGGAAGGGCGCATCGGCCTGTGGCAGCAGGCGCTGGGGCAGCGCAATGGGCCAGGCAAGCCGTTCGTGCAGTCGATGCTGCTGGACCTGCAGGCGGATCCGCAGGCGCCGGCGGAGCCGCTGCCGCTGGGCCTGAAGGTCGGCCGCGACGGTCTGCGTGACTATCTGCTGCGCGTGCATGCGCAGGGCGTGGCGCACGTGATGTTCAATCTGGTCGACAACGGGCGTCCGATGGATGAAGTGCTGCGTGAGATCGGCGAGCAGGTGCTGCCGCATATGCTCCGGTAGGTGTCCACCTTGGTGGCCCGGCGCTACCCGCCGGTGTCCGGAACGTTCGCATCTGCGTATCATTCGCATTTGATATCCCGACGCCGGAGCCCCGCGTGACCCAACGTTCCCCCATGCACCCGACCGGACGCCTGTTCGCGGCGGTCGCTTTCATCGAGGCCGTGACCTGGGCCGGTCTGCTCATCGGCATGTGGATGAAGTACGGCCCAATGGCCAACGTGGCGTTGGTGAAGCTGTTCGGCCCGCTGCACGGCGTGGCCTTCCTGGTCTACGTGGCGGTCACCCTGTTCGCGGCGGTGCGGCTGCGCTGGCCGTGGTGGGCGAGCGCGCTGGCCCTGCTGGCGGCCATCCCGCCGCTGGTGACGCTGCCGCTGGAGTGGTGGTTCAAGCGCCGTGGTCTGCTGGGCCCGCGTGCAATGCGCTGAACCCACTGTTGCACGCCCATTCAAGAGAATGGGTATCAAATGCAAATACGAGCCGTTATCATTTAAGGGTGGCATCCAGTCCTGAGCAGGGCCGGTGCCGGGCGGGGCGCAGGTGCGCCCGGCCATCCTTTCCTGTTACGGCTGGTGTTCCATGCACGCACGTCCCGTCGTTCCCGGCTTGCCGGCGCTGGTGTTGGCTGCCCTGATCGGCACCATGGCGATGATGTCCTTCGTCGCTGTGATCGGCCCGGTGGTCCGCATGCTCGGTCTATCCGAGTGGCACGCCGGACTGTCGGTGACCGCTGCGGGCGTGCTGTGGATGCTGGCCGCGCGCCCGTGGGGCCAGCTCAGCGACCGCATCGGCCGCAAGCGTGTGCTGATGCTGGCGATGAGCGCGTACACCGTGGTCTACATCGCGCTGGCGGTGTTCATCGACGTCGCCCTGCAGGCGGTGCCGCCGGTACTGGTCTCGGTGCTGGTGCTGGTCGGTGCGCGTGGCCTGATTGGCCTGTTCTACGCGGCGGTGCCGCCTACCGCTGCTGCGCTGATCGCCGACAAGGCACCGGCCGGCCAACGCGCCAGATTCCTCGCCCGCCTGGGCAGTGCCAACGCATTGGGCATGGTGCTGGGGCCGGCTGCCGCGGGTTGGCTGGCCTATACGAACCTGTCATTGGCGCTGTATGTGGCCGCCGTGCTGCCGCTGCTGGCGCTGGCATTGCTGGCCTGGCGGCTGCCGGCCACGCCACCAGTGGCCGGCGGCGGAACGCAGCGGCGCGCGCCGATGCGCCGTCTCGACCCACGCTTGCGCCTGCCACAGTTGGCTGCATTCATTGCCATGATCTCGGTGACCATCGCACAGGTGACGGTGGGTTTTTTCGCGATTGATCGCCTTGGCCTGGATGCAGCTGCGGGTGCACGCATGGCCGGCATCGCACTTACCGCGGTTGGCGTCGGACTGATCCTGGCGCAGGCGCTGGTGATGAAACTGGACGTGCATCCACGCCGCTGGATCGTGCTCGGCGCCCTCGTTTCCGGAATCGGCTTTGCTTCGGTAGCGGGCGTGCAGCAGGGCTGGCAGTTGCCGGCGGCGTACGCGCTGGCCGCGTTCGGCATGGGCTTCGTATTCCCCTCGTTCCAGGCGCTGGCCGCGGACGCGGTGGAAGCGCACGAGCAGGGTGCGGCTGCGGGCACCGTTGCTGCCGCGCAGGGCCTGGGCATGGTGGCCGGGCCGATGCTCGGCACGCTGTTGTATCGCGGCGGGCCCAGCCTGCCATACCTGCTGGTCGGCACGCTGCTGCTGTTGCTGTGCGCGCTGGCCGCAGTGCATCGCATGAAGGAGACCCCATGAACGATTCCCTGATGCAGGCGGCGTGGCCGGAGGCTGCGCCGGCCGCGCTGGAGAACACCGACGATGCGTCGCTGTTCCTGCTGCAGCATGCTGGCCAGCATGTGCACGCACGTGGTTGCCGGGCGACGCTGCCCGGTGGCGCACTGGCAACCCTGGCCGAGCGGGTTGCGGAGTTCTTCGCCCAGCAGCGTGGCGGCCCGGGCCTGCTGGTGGGCGCGGTGCCGTTCGAGCCGCGTGCCGACGACGCGCTGTACCAGCCCGAGCGGCTGCTGCCGGCGCTGCCGCTGCAGCCACAGGCGGCGCCGCCGCTGGAGGGGGCGCTGCAGGCCGAGCCCGCAGCGCAGGACTATGCCGGCGCGGTTGCCGCAGCCGTGAGCGCGCTGCGCGCGCCCGAACAGGACCTGCACAAGGTGGTGCTGGCACGCAGCCTGCTGGCCCGCACCCGGCAGGCGCTTTCGCCGGAGGTGCTGCTGGCACGGTTGGGTGCGGATCCCTCGGTGGCCACCTATGCGGTGCCGTTGCCGGTCGAACTGGGGCAGGCGCCGGCCTGGCTGGTCGGGGCAACGCCGGAGCTGCTGCTGCGCAAGCGTGGCGTGCAGCTGCTGTCGCACCCGCTGGCCGGGTCCGCGCGCCGCAGCGCCGATGCCGTCGAAGACGAGCGTGCCGCGCAGGCGCTGCTGGCCTCGCGCAAGGACCATGACGAGCATCGCCACGTGGTCGAAGCCATCGTCGAAGGCCTGGCGCCGTACTGCAGCCACATCGATGCACAGCCGCGGCCGGCGCTGCATGCGACTGCCAGCATGTGGCACCTGGGTACCCGCATCCACGCGACCCTGAAGGATCCGCAGACAACGGCGGCCGAGCTGCTGGCGCAACTGCATCCCACACCGGCGGTCTGCGGGACACCGCGCTTGGCGGCACTGCAGCGCATCCGTGAGCTGGAGCCGGTGCCGCGTGGTTTCTACGCTGGCGCGGTCGGCTGGCTGGATGCACAGGGTGATGGCGACTGGTACGTGGCGATCCGCTGCGCACGGCTGCAGGGCACGCAGCTGCGCCTGTACGCCGGCGCCGGCATCGTCGCCGACTCAGCGCCCGAGGCCGAGGTCGCCGAAACCGCAGCGAAGTTCGCTGCCCTGTTGAACGCACTGGGCGTCCATGACGCCGCGCCCGCCATCGAGCCTGCCGTATGAATACCTCCGCTGATACTTCCCGCCTGCCACTGCAGCAGGTATGGCCTGATGAGCTGGTGGCGCGCTATCGCGAGGCCGGTCATTGGCGTGGCGAAACCTTCCCGGCATTCCTGCGCCAACGCGCGGAATGCTACGCCGATGACATCGCAGTGGTCGCCGGCGATGTACGCCTGAGCTATGCGCAGCTGTGGCACGAAGCCGGTCGCATCGGCTCCGGCCTGCTGGCGCTCGGCCTGCAGCCAGGCGACCGGGTGCTGGTGCAGCTGGGCAACACCGCCGGGTTCATCACCACGGTATGCGGGCTGTTCCGTGCCGGGCTGGTGCCGGTGTATGCGCTGCCTGCGCACCGCATCACCGAGCTGGTGCACTTCGCCAACAAGGCCGAGGCCAGTGCCTACATCACTACCGACCTGCACGATGGCTTCGATCATCGCGGGCTGGCGCGGGCGCTGCAGGCGGAGGTGCTGTCGGTTCGCCATGTGGTGATCGATGGCGGTGCCGCGGAATTCATCGCGCTGGAGTCGCTGCAGGGCGACCGCAGCGAGCTGCCGGCCGATCCGGATCCGCAGTCGGTGGCGTTCCTGCAGATCTCCGGTGGCAGCACCGGGCTGTCCAAGCTGATCCCACGCACCCACGACGACTACATCTATTCGTTCCGTGCCAGCAATGACCTCTGCGGCATCGACCGCGACAGCGTGTACCTGGTCGCGCTGCCGGCCGCGCACAACTTCCCGATGAGTTCGCCCGGCTTCTTCGGTGCGCTGTATGCCGGCGCCCGCGTAGTGCTAAGCCCCGGCCCCGGACCGGATGCGGCCTTCCCGCTGATCGCCCGTGAGAAGGTGACCTGCTGTGGCCTGGTGCCGCCCTTGGCGCTGTTGTGGGCACAGGCGGCGGCGACCACCCCACACGATCTGTCCAGCCTGCAGGTGCTGCAGGTGGGCGGTGCCAAACTGGTGCCGGAAGCGGCACGGCGCGTGATCGACGGCCTGGGCTGCACTTTGCAGCAGGTGTTCGGCATGGCCGAGGGGCTGGTCAACTACACTCGCCTGGACGATCCGGAGGAACTGATCGTGGCCTGCCAGGGCCGGCCGATCAGCCCGGATGACGAGGTGCGCGTGGTCGATGACCACGATCAGCCGGTGCGCGAAGGTGAAGTAGGCCATCTGCTGACCCGCGGCCCGTACACCATCCGTGGCTACCACAACGATGCAGTGGCCAATGCGCGTTCGTTCACCGACGACGGCTTCTACCGCACCGGCGACCGTGTGCAGCAGCTGCCCGGTGGCTACCTGGTGGTGCAGGGCCGCGCCGGTGACCATATCAACCGGGCGGGCGAGAAGATTTCCGCCGAGGAGATCGAAGACCATCTGCTGGCGCACCCGGGCGTGTTCGACGCCGCCGTGGTCTCCATTCCCGACGAGTATCTCGGTGAGCGCAGCTGCGCGTTCGTGATCCAGCAGGGTGAGCCGATCAAGGCACCTGCACTGAAGGCCTGGATGCGCACGCGCGGCCTGGCCGCCTTCAAGGTGCCGGACCAGGTCGTGTTCGTCGAAAGTTTCGATACCACCGCGGTCGGCAAGATCAGCCGCCGCGAACTGCGCGCGCAGCTGCGTGCGCGTCATCTGCAACAGACAGGAGGAACGCGCTGATGGCGCTGCCCCGCATCACCCACTATCCCTTGCCGACCGCTGCCGAACTGCCGCAGGCGCGCGGCCCGTGGCGCCCGCAGCGCGATCGTGTCGCACTGCTGGTGCATGACATGCAGCGCTACTTCCTGGCCGCATTCGACGCCGGGAACGCGCCGCTGCGGCCCGCGGTGGACAACATCGCGCGCCTGCTGGCGCATTGCCGCGCACACGCCATTCCGGTGTTCTACACCGCCCAGCAGGGCGACCAGGATCGCCGCGACCGTGGCCTGCAGGCCGACCTGTGGGGGCCGGGCATGCGCCGCAGTGCCGATCATGAGCCGATCATCGAGGCGCTGGCACCGCAACCTGGCGAGCATGTGCTGGTGAAGCACCGCTACAGCGCGTTCCAGCGCAGCAACCTGGAAACACTGATGCGGGTGCGTGGCCGCGACCAGCTGCTGGTGACCGGCGTTTACGCGCATATCGGCTGCACTGCCACCGTGGTCGAAGCCTTCCAGCGTGACATCGAGGCGTTCATCGCAGCTGACGCGGTGGCGGATTTCTCCCGCGCCGACCACGATCAGGCGCTGCACTGGATCGCACGCACCTGTGGCGTGCCGATGACCACGGATCAGCTGCTGGAGGTGCTGTGATGGCGGCCACGGCTGAGGTGCTGGATCTGGAGCGGATGCGTGCCGACGTGGCGCGGGTGCTGGAGTGCACGCCGGCCGAGATCGGTGACGACGACAACCTGATCGACCTGGATCTGGATTCGATGCGCATGCTCGGCCTGGTCCTGGCCTGGGGCAACACCGGTCTGCCGCTGGAGTTCTCGCAGCTGGCCGAGCACACCACGCTGCGCCAGTGGTGGGGTGTGGTGCAGAAGCTGCAGGCCGCGCAGAACGCATGAACGCCGCCGCGCTGGCCACGCCGGTGGCATTGACCGAGGCCCAGGCCGGACTGTGGTTCGCGCAGCGGCTGGCACCGGGCAATCCATCGTTCAATACCGCGCATGCGGTGTGGATCGACGGCCCGCTGGATGTGGCCGCGTTCGCCGCCGCGGCAGACCAGGCGGCGAGCGAAGCCCAGGCCTTCGCACTGCGCTTTGCCGAGGGAGCCGACGGTCAGCCGCTGCAGTGGCGTGATCCGGCGCACGTGCCGCTGCTGTCGCTACGTGATCTATCCAGCGAGGCCGACCCGGCGTCGGCGGCGCGCGCCCTGATGCAGGCCGACCGGCTCAGCGCGGTCGATCCGACCCGCGACCGTATCAGCCAGCAGGTGTTGTTCGATCTGGGCGGGCAGCGCTGGGTCTGGTATCTGCGCGTGCATCACCTGGCGGCCGATGGCTATGGCATGGCACTGTTCACCGATCGCGTCTGCGCGTTGTACGCAGGGCGTGGTGGTGAGGCACTGCCGGCCTTGGCAGGAGTGCTCGCCGATGATGCCGCGTACCGTGCCGATCCGCGCCGTGCGCAGGCCGGGCACTGGTGGCGCGAACAGTTGCAGGGGGCGCCGGCAGGCGTGGGCCTGGCGGGCACCATGGCGGCCAGCGACGATGCGCTGCGCTGGGTACAGCCGCTGGATGCCGGGTTCCGTGAACAGCTGCTGCAGGCCTCGGTGCGTTGGTTGCAACCGTGGCCGGATGTACTGGCCGCACTGTCTGCCGAGTATCTGCGACGAATGAGCGCCACCGATGAAGTGGTGCTGGGCGTGCCCTATATGGGCCGGCTCGGCAACGCATCGGCGCGCGTTCCGGCAATGGTGATGAACGTGCTGCCGCTGCGGGTGGCGGCCGGCGAGGGCAGTGTCGAGGCGTTTACCCGGGCATTGGGCCGGCAACTCAGCCAGGGCCGCAAGCACGGCCGCTATCGTGGTGAGCAATTGCGCCGTGACCTGGGCCTGGTGGGCGCGCAGCAACGGCTGCATGGGCCGCTGGTGAACGTGCAGCCGTTCTACACGCCGCTGGCCTTGCCGGGGGTGCAGGCCACGCTGGAGGTGCTGTGCACCGGGCCGGTTGACGATCTGACGCTGGGCTTCCGTGGTGACGGCCAGCGCCTGCTGGACCTGGAGATTGAAGCCAATCCCGCGCTCTACAGCCGCCAGGATGTGCAGGCGCACGCGGCGCGGCTGCTGCATTTCGTGTCGGCGGCGCTTGAGGCTGAAGACATCGCGGCGGTGCCGCTGGCCACCGTTGAAGAAGCGCAGCAGGTGGTGCACGGTTTCAATGCCACCGCGCATGCACTGCCGCAGACCACGCTGGTCGAGCTGCTGCAACAGGGCATGGACCGCGATCCACAGGCACCCGCGCTGGTGTTCGGCGACGCCGCGTTGGATCACGCAACGCTGGAAGCGCGCAGCTTCGCACTTGCCGCGCAGTTGCGCGCGATGGGCGTCGGCCCGGGCAGTGTGGTGGCGGTGGCGCTGCCGCGCTCGCTGGAACTGGTGATCGCGCTGGTGGCGGTGCTGCGTGCCGGCGCCGCCTACCTGCCGCTGGATCTGGCCCATCCTGACGAACGCCTGGCCCGCATCCTTGCCTCGGCACGACCGGCCTGCGTGCTGGCAGCGGCGGACGTGTCGAAGCGCATGGCCGGCGTACTGGTGCTCGCACCCAAGCAGTGGACCGCGCTGAGTTTCGCGGCACCATGGGCCGATCCGGCGCCCAGCGATGCAGCCTATGTGATCTATACCTCCGGTTCCACCGGGGAGCCAAAGGGCGTGGTCATCGAGCACCGCGCCATCGTCAACCGCCTGCTGTGGATGCGTGAGCACTACGGCATCCGTGCCGACGACCGGGTGTTGCAGAAGACACCGGCGACCTTCGATGTCTCGGTCTGGGAATTCTTCCTGCCGCTGCTGTGCGGGGCCACGCTGGTGATCGCCGGGCCGGATGCACATCGGGATCCCACCGAGCTGGCGCGACTGATCCAGGCCCATCGCATCACCACGGCGCACTTCGTGCCGTCGATGCTGGATGCCTTCCTCTCTGCACCGGCCTCCGAAGGCCTGCAGCTGCGGCGCGTGTTCACCAGTGGAGAGGCGCTGGACGCATCGCTGCGCGATCGTTTCCACGGGCGCGTGCACGCCGAGCTGCACAACCTGTATGGCCCGACCGAAGCAGCAGTAGACGTGAGCTACTGGCCGGCCTCGGCGCAGGATCGCGCACGGCCGGTACCGATCGGTTTCCCGGTCTGGAATACCCGCCTGTACGTACTGGACGCGCGGATGCAGCCGCTGCCGGTGGGCGTGGCTGGCGACCTCTACCTTGGGGGCGTGCAGTTGGCGCGTGGCTACCTGGGTCGCGATGACCTGACCGCCGAACGCTTCCTGGCCGATCCCTTCCTGCCGGGTGAGCGCATCTACCGCACTGGCGACGTAGCGCGTTGGCGCAGCGATGGCGCAGTCGAATACCTGGGCCGCAGCGATCACCAGGTAAAGCTGCGTGGCCTGCGCATCGAACTGGGGGAGATCGAGGCGGCGCTGCGTGAGCTGCCGGGCATGGAGCGGGTGGAAGTGCTGCTGCGCCAGGACGCACCCGGTGATGCCCGGCTGGTCGCCTATGTGCCGTCCGCGCTGGCAGACGCCAGCGTGCTGCGCAGCCATCTGGCCACACGCGTGCCGGACTACATGGTGCCGGCGGCGTTCGTTGCCGTGGATCATTGGCCGGTGACCGCCAACGGCAAGCTCGACCGCAACGCCTTGCCGAAGCCGCCGCAGAACGAGATTGCTGGGCTGGCGCCGCGCACGCCGCTCGAACAGGAACTGGCCGTGCTGTTCGCACAGGCGCTGGGCCGCGAATCACCGGTGGCGGTGGATGCGGACTTCTTCAACCTCGGCGGCGACTCGCTGTCGGCAGTGCACCTGCTGCTGGCCATCGAACAGCGCTGGCGCTGCGATCTGGGCCTGGGCGCCTTGTTCGCACAGCCGACCGTGGCCGCACTGGCGACGCACATCGCCGAACCACCGGCGCTGGCCGATCACGCGTTGGGGCCGGTGATCTCGTTGGCCGCGACCGATGCGGCCGAGCTGGCGCCCTTGTTCGTCCTGCACCCGGCTGGCGGCATTGCCTGGAACTATCGCAGTCTGGCGCGGGCCCTGCAGCCGACGCGCGCGGTATACGGCCTGCAGTCGCCCGCGCTGGATCCGAAGCAGCCGTTGCCGCCCAGCATCGAAGCCATGGCCAACGACTACGTGCAGCGCGTGGTCGCATTGCAGCCGAAGGGACCGGTGCACCTGCTGGGCTGGTCGGTGGGCGGCATCCTCGCCCAGGCGATGGCGGTGCGCCTGCATGAGATCGGTCGTGAGGTCGGTGAACTGGTGCTGCTGGATGCCTACCCCAGCGAAGTGTGGCGCGCCAAGCCGGAACCCGATCCTATCGCAGCACTGCGCGCCCTTCTGGCGATTGCCGGGCATGACCCCGACGCACATCCGGAGCTGGACAGCCGTGAGCGCATCCTCGCCTTCCTGCGCCGTGGCGGCAGTGCGCTCGGCAGCCTGCCCGATGTCGTGCTGGATGGGGTGGTGCGTGCAGTGACCGGTACCAATCGCTTGATCCGGGAGCATCATCATCGGCCGTTCGACGGCACGTTGGTGCATGTGCGCGCGGGTCGCGACCATCAGGCGCGGCCGCAGCTGCAATCGGCGTTGTGGCGCGCACACGCACTCAGGGTGCAGGCACTGGAACTACCGTTCCTGCACGCCGAGCTGACCGGCCGCGATGCGGTGGCTCAACTGGCGCCGTGGTTGTCGGCGCGCCTGCGCCACTGGGATGAGCAACAGGAGATCGCAACATGCAGTTGACCGGCTTTGAGGGTCGCGTGGCACTGGTGACCGGCGCTGCCGGCGGTATCGGCGAGGCGCTGGTTCGCTTGCTGGCCGAGGCTGGCTGCACGGTGGTGGCGACCGATCGCGAGGCGCCCGTGGTAGCAGATGCACGTGTGCAGGCGTTTGCGCTCGATGTGACCGACAGCGTGGCGGTGGACGCGCTGGTGGATCGTGTAGAAGCCAGCATCGGGCCGATCGGCCTCGCCGCCAGCGTGGCCGGGGTGCTGCACGTGGGCGAGGTGGCCGGCACCACCGATGCCGATTGGCGCCAGGTGTTCGCGGTCAACGCCGATGGCGTGTTCCATGTCGGGCGTGCGGTGGCGCGGGTCATGTCACCACGACGGCACGGCGCGATCGTCACCGTCAGTTCGAATGCGGCCGGCGTGCCACGGCACGGCATGGCGGCCTATGCCGCGTCCAAGGCCGCCGCCACGATGTTCACCCGCTGCCTCGGGCTGGAACTGGCGCCGCTGGGCATTCGCTGCAACATCGTCGCCCCGGGTTCAACGCTGACCCCGATGCAGACCGGCATGTGGCAGGACGAGCATGGGGCAGAGCGGGTGATCGCCGGCAGCCCGGAGACCTACAAGGCCGGCATCCCGCTGCGCAAGCTGGCCACCCCGGAGGATGTCGCGCACTCGGTGATGTTCCTGCTCTCCGAGCAGGCCGGGCACGTGGCGATGAGCGACCTGTACGTGGACGGCGGCGCTACCCTGCGCGGCTGAGGTCTGCCAATGCCGGGAGGCAACCCATGGTGCTGGTAGTGCCGGCCGTTGGTCGTTGGCCATCGCCTCCGCCTGGTCCGGCGTTCCATTGCCGGTCAGGTCTACGACCACATGTCTGCGCCGCCGGCTCTTTGAAAGCGAAGCTGCAGTGGCATGTGTAATCGACCCGTTCAATTACATCGAACGCCGGGGGCTGGTGCAGTCACTCGCGTGGGTTGTCATGCCGGATCATGTTCACTGGATGTTCGAGCTGCGTGCAGCCCACCTTCCAGCGGCCGGCACTACCCATCGGTGTTCAGCGCGGCTTGCGCGTGCGCTTCGGCTTCGTGGCATCGCCGCCGCTGGCCGCACCATCCTGCAGCGCCTGCAGCCAGGACAGAGTGTCTACATAGTCGATGAAGTGGCGCAGGTAGCCGGGGCTGGTCGCCTGCATCGTGTCCAGCATGCGCTGCACCAGCACCGCCGAGTTCAGCGGGCCGCCGTCGGCGGGCGCTTCGGTGCGCAACGAGCGGCGCACCTGCAGTTCGCTGCGCAGTTCCGACCACTCGCGCTGCACCTGCTGCAGCATCGGCACTTGGGGATAGTGCGGCAGCGAGCGCGACCCCGCATCGAGGTCGCGCACCAGTGCGCGCAGACCCTCCAGCGCGGGCGGCTTACTTGGCATCGGTGGCCTTGGGCTTGGGAATCGGTGCGATTTCCACGCGCCGGTTGCGTGCACGGCCGTCTTCGCTGGCATTGGAGCTGACCGGCTGCTCGCTGCCGAACGCGGCGGCAAATACTGCGTCGGCCGGCACGCCGTCGGCGATCAGGGTGCGGGTCACGGTCAGCGAACGCTGCGCGGACAGCTCCCAGTTGTCGGCGAAGCGGCGGTTGCCTTCGCGCACCGGTGCGTCATCGGTGAAGCCGCTGACCATCAGGATCTCTTCGCGCGTGCCCAGGTAGGCGGCCAGCGGTGCGGCCAGGCTGCGCAGCAGCTCCTGGCCTTCCGGCTGCAGCTGGTCGGAGTTCAGCGCGAACAACACGCTGCCACTGATGCCGATGCGGCCGTCGACCAGGGTCACGCGACCGGCGGCCAACGGGCCAGCCAGCGCCTGTTCCAGGGTCTGCAGGCGCTTGGCCTCGGCCTGGCGCTGCTTCACTTCCTGGTCCAGCCGCTGCGACAGCTCCAGCTGCACGGCGACCACACCGACCAGTATCAGCACGAACGCACCCAGCAGCACCGACATCAGGTCGCCGAAGGCGGCCCAGATCGGGGCGTGCGAACCGCCATCGACCTCCAACTCGTCGCTCATGCGCTGCCGGCCTTGGCGCGGCGCGCAGCCAGCTGCTGCAGTTCTTCCATCACCTGCTTCTGCGACAGCAGGCTGAGGTCGACCACCTCGCGCGCCTGTGCCACGTAGTAGGCCAGCTGTTCGTCGCTGCGGGCCAGCGAGGCATCCAGCGCGCCGCCGATCTGTTCCAGGCGGCTGGACAGTTCGGTGGAGGCGCTGCCGAATTGCGCGACCGCCTCACCGAAGGCGCCAGCCAGCTGGCCGACGTCGCCGGCGCTGCCGCTGAGCGCTGCGGCAATGCCATCCAGCTTGCCGGTCTCGGCGGCGATATGGTCGGTGAAGCGATTGCCGACGCGTTCCAGCAGCTCAGCCGAACCGCCGACCAGGGCGTCCACCGCGGTGCGCTGCTCGTGCGAAGCGTGGTTGATTGCATCCAGCAGGGTCTGCACGGTGGCCAGCAGGCGGCCGCGCTCTTCCAGCATCGCGTTGTCGCGCACCAGGCTCTCGGACAGCGTGCTGCGCAGCTCGTTGATGACGTCGGCGGCGGCCTTCGGCGCAGCGGCGGCCGTCTGCAGCAGGGTGGACACTTCGGCCAGCGTGGCGCTGGCCTGGGCGCGACCGTTCTCGCCGATCTGCTGCGCGGTTGCCGCCAGCGTGTCGCAGACCTGCTGCTGCTGCGCGGCCAGGCGTTCGCCGTTGGCCTGCAGGCGCTCGGCCAGATCGGTGGAAACGTGCTGCAGGGCATCGCTCCAGCGCTGCAGGCGCTGCTCGTCGCTGGCCTGCAGCTGGGCCTGCAGCGCGGCGTGGGCCTGCTGCAGTTCGGCACTGACCGCGTCCCAGCGCGCCTGGCGCTGCTGCTCGCGGCTGTCCAGGCTGGCCTGCAGTTCGGCGTGCGCGGTCGCGGCGGCGGCCTGCGCGGCCTGCCACTGCTGCGAACGCTGCAGTTCGTGATCCTGCAGCAGCGCCTGGCTGGCGCTGTGGTGTTGTTCCAGTGCCTGCAGCAGCGCCTGCGCACGCGCATCCAGATGCTCGCTGGCGGCCAGCAACGCCTGCTGCTGGCGTTCGACCAGCGCGGTATTCAGTGCCTGCTGCTGTTCGGCGGCGGCGCGCCAGGCCTCGGCATTGCAGCTGGCATCGGCCTGCAGGCGCTCGCCGATGCGCGCGACCAGTGCTTCGGCGTGCGTGCCCTGGCCATCGCTGAAGGCCTGCAGGTGCTGGCGCAGATCACTCACCAGCGCCTGTTGTGCCTGGGTCTGCTCGCTCACCACCTTGGCCCAGCTGGCCTCGGTGGCGACGCGGCTGCGCTCGAAACCGTCGCTCAGGCCAGACAACTGCTGCTGCACCGCCTGCTCGACACGGGTGTGCAGTGCTTCGCCGTGACGGGCCAGGCCAGCCAGGGTGGTTTCGGCCATCGGCTGCAGCGCGCCACCGATGGCAGCAGCGCTGGCCTCGGCACCTTCGCGCAGCGACTGCTGCAGCGAGATGGCCAGGCGTTCCTGCAGCGCCTGGCTCTGGGCCAGGAACTCGGCCTGGCCGGCCAGCAGGCGCTCATTGGCGACCGCACTGTGCTGTTCGAAGGTGCTGGTCATCGCCTGCAGGCGGTCGACCAGCGCCGGCAGCGCGGCGGACTGTGCCTGCAGCAGGCGCAGCGATTCAGCGCGCTGCCACGCCTGGGAGTACGGGTGCAGGTCGCCGGCAATGGCACGGTCCAGCTGCTGCACGGCCTGCAGGCGGTCACGGCGCAGCAGCGCGGCCAGCAGGCCGAGCATGGCCGAGCTGGCCACACCGGCGATCGAGGTGCCGAATGCCACCGCCAGGCCTTGGACCGGCGACGCCAGCGAGCCGCGGATGGCGGCCATGTCGGTCGCGCTCTGCAGGGCCAGGCCGGTGCCACGCAGGGTGTCCATCATGCCCAGCAGGGTGCCGAGCATGCCCAGCAGCACCAACAGGCCAACCAGGTACGGGGTCAGCACCGGCGCGGGCAG
The DNA here is from genome assembly GCF_036319965.1 of Stenotrophomonas sp. SMYL41. Classification (NCBI taxonomy): domain Bacteria; kingdom Pseudomonadati; phylum Pseudomonadota; class Gammaproteobacteria; order Lysobacterales; family Lysobacteraceae; genus Stenotrophomonas; species Stenotrophomonas sp. SMYL41. Next base: position 16,600 of record NZ_JAWIRX010000001.1, read on the forward strand.
GGCGGTGCGCTCGCCTTCCACGCGCAGGCGCACCGCGTTGCGCAGGCCCACCGGCACGCGTTCCAGCCAGGGGGCAAGGCTCTCCTTCGCGCTGGACAGGTCACTCAGTGCGCTGCGCAGGCCGTTGCTGGCCTGGCGGTAGCGGTACAGCTCCACGCCACCGGCGATGTAGCAGGCCGCGATGATCGCCGCCACCGCTGCACCCAGCGGATGCACCGAAACGTAGCCAATGCCTATCCAGCACACGGCCAGCAGGCCGACAAGGAAGACAACGACATGGAAAGCAGTTCTGGACATGGTGTTCCGGTCAGTGGGAGCGCAGGGCGTCTTGCAGCCCTTCGATCGGGTGGAAGCGCAGCTGCAGCTCGGCGAGCAGCAGTGTGCGCATGTCATGGCGGAAGGCCGCGCGCCAACCGGGCTGGCCGTGCACGCGTTCAAAACGGGCGCCGAGCACCGCCGGCGCAGTGGCCAGCAGGCTGTGCTCGCGCGGGGTGAGGGTCTGCTCCATCACTGCGTCGACCTCGGCCAGCCGTGCCAGCTCGGGTGAAACCTGCACCAGCTGGTCGCGCAGGCGGCCGCGCAGGCGCCCGGTGGCGGTCTGGATGGCCTGCTGCAGCACCCGGTAGCGCTGGCGCAGCGAGGCGAAATTGGGTGCGGCGGCGGCTTCGGCCAAGTCGAGCAGGCGTTCGGCCTCGGCATCTTCACGGATCGAGGCCAGCAGGCTGGCATGAGCCTGCGCGCAGTCGTCCAGCACATCCTCGGCCGCTTCGGCGGCCTCACCCGGCTCGGGCAGGCGTCCGCCGAGCGCGCCGGACAGGGCCACGGCACGGCTCCAGTCCACCCACTGGCCGAGGCGATCGGTCAGGGCGGGACTGCTGGCCGGCATCGCGCCGTCGCTGAGACGGGCGAGCAGGCGGAGGAATTCCGGTCCACCCAGGACCGGCTGCGCTGCTTTCGCCATCAAGGAGTGAGGGGCCAAAAACCGTTGATTTTACAACCAGATGACCCGGCCTGGATGAAGGCGGGGCCGGGGGGAGGGCACCCGCAGGCGCGACAGGGCTTAGAATGTCCGGCTGCACCCATCCGTTCGACCCCTGGAGTACCCAATGACTGTTGCGCAGTTCTACCCGATCGGCACCCCCGGACAGCCTTGGGGCGACGCGGAACGCGCACAGTGGCGGGCCCGCCAGCAGCGCCAGCGCAGCTACCACGACGATGTAGTGGCCGCCCTTGAGCGCCTGGACGACAGCTTCGATGTGATCCAGTATGGCCAGTTAGACTATGCGCCGGACCATTACCCGCTGTTCGCCGTGGTCAACCACGACTGGAACCCGGCGCTGCCGACCGCGCTGATCACCGGCGGCGTGCATGGCTACGAGACCAGCGGCGTGCATGGCGCCCTGCAGTTCCTGGAACAGCAGGCCGAGCGTTACCTGGGCCGGTTGAACCTGATCGTGGCACCGTGCGTCAGCCCGTGGGGCTACGAGCGCATCCAGCGCTGGAATCCCGATGCCATCGACCCGAACCGCAGCTTCCGTGACGGCGGCCAGATCGAGGAAGCCGCCGCGCTGATGCGCTGGGTGGCCGAGCGCAAGCCGAACCTGCTGGTGCACCTGGACCTGCACGAGACCACCGACAGCGACCTGCACGAGTTCGATCCGGCGCGCTGCGCCCGCGACGGCAAGCCGTTCGAGCGCGACACCATTCCGGATGGCTTCTACGTGATCGGCAACAGCGAAGACCCGCAGGCCGAGTTCCAGAAGGCATTGATCACCGCCGTTGCCCCGGTCACCCACATCGCTCCGGCCGACGCCGAAGGCAACCTGGTCGGCTTGCCGCTGCAGTCGCCGGGCGTGGTCTGGGGCGAATCGCGCTCGATCGGCGCCTGCGCCGGCTTCACCGACGCGCGCTTTGCCACCACCACCGAGGTCTACCCGGACAGCCCGCGCACCAACCCGCAGGAATGCAACGACGCCCAGGTGGCGGCGGTGTGCGCGGGTCTGGATTTCGCCCTGGCGGCGCAGTAACGCAGCAACACGAGGTAGCGCCGGGCCCTGCCCGGCGGCTCAGGCGTGACCTAGCCCAGCAGGATCACGCCCCACACCGTGCCGACCATCAGCAGTGCGGTGGTCTGTGCGGCGCTGCCCATGTCCTTGGCGTTCTTGGACAGTGGGTGGTGGTCAAGCGAGATGCGGTCGACCACCGCTTCGATGGCCGAATTGAGCAGCTCCACCAGCAGGCTGATGAAGCAGACCGCCAGCACCACAGCACGTTCGACGTGGCTGATGTCCAGCAGGAAGGCGGTGGCGATCAGCAGCGCATGCAGCAGCAACAGCTGCCGGAAGGCCGCTTCGCCACGGAACGTGGCGATGAAGCCATCGCGCGAATGGATCAGCGTATGGAAGATGCGGGCAAGCCCGGTCTTGCCGTGCGGGTACTTGCCGCTGTCCCTGGGGTGAGGTGGCTGCATGCCGCTCCTGCCATGAATTGACCTCACGACAGGATGTGCAGGCGGGCGTCGGGAAAGCGTCGGACGCCCGTTGGATTTTCCTTCAGCCGGCCTGGCGCTGCGCCTGGATGGCCTGGTCGAGGGCATCCAGATCATCCGTCGGCGAGGCCAGCCATGCCGGGTACGCCTCGGTCTCCACGAAGTCGGAGGATCGCAGTACATCATCGAAGGCAGGATTGCCCTTCTCCGCATGACGCAGCAGGCCGGACATCAACCCGCAGATGCGGACGGCGGCCTGGAAGGCGCCCTGCAACGAACCGGCCGGCTCGGTGACCGTGTTGAGGAAGGCCGCATAGGCCGGGCCATCGAAGACGAAGTCCTCGCGCTGCTGGAAGGCGTCGCCGCTGAGGTTGGCTTCGCCGGAGACGTGCCGCGAAAACCCCCAGGACCAGATGTCGAGGAAGCGCAGGTCATCCAGCATCCGGCGTGCATCGTCTGTCAACGGAACTGCGCCGGACAGAGCGTGCTCCAGCGTGGCTGCCGCGAAGGGCTCGGTGCCCTCGTGGGCCAGGAAATCGCTCAGGCAGCGCAGCGCACCGGGATGATGCGGGTCCAGTTGCAGCGCCCGGTAGATCACGCGGGCGCCTTCCACATGGCGGCCCTGGGCGATGAAGATGTTGAGCGCGTGGTGGGCGAGCTGGTCGGCGTTGAGGTCGGCAATCCGTGTCATCGGGGTCTGGCTGGCGTGGGTAAACGGTGGGCTTCAGTCTGGCAGATCACTCATTCGGCCGGGCTGCGTGAATCACGCATCGAGTAGATCACCGAGAAGATCTTCCAGCCCCGCTCGGTGCGGACCAGCTGCCACATCTCCTTGCCCCAGTTGGTCTTCACTCCATCGTCGTGGAAGTTGTAGTCGAACGATACCGAGGTGTGACTGTTTCTCTGTTCGATTGCAGGATCTTGCGAGGGTGCTCGGCGAGAACCTGCTGATCGACTTCCCGGTGATCCGTCGGATTCTTAATGTGTGAGACATGAAACATGAAACGTGAAGCTCCTCAGCCCTCCAGGAAGGCCCGTGGCATAGCATGAGAGCGTTTGATCTGCGGTGTTTGAAAGAGGACGTCGAAGCGAAACCATAAGGCGTTATTGGAAAAGAGGGTTCCTAATGCCTGCGTGGCTAGGCCTAAAGGTGCAAGCGCATTCCCAAAGGACTGGGAATATGATGGGATCGAGCATCGGCAGCTGGCCAATGAGCTTGAGTGTCGTGCATATCAAGAGCAGATGATCTGTGCAACTCGGCTGCGCGACGGCGGACTCGGAGGCGCCGCAGTAGACAAGGCTTACAGCAGGGCAGTAAAGGAAAGGAGCGACAGGCAATGCGATGCATTCGGATACTAGCCATCCTCTCGCTTGTTCTGGGCCAGCTGGGGTGCCGGGATGAGGTGGAGGGTTCAACGTACCCCATGGGTCAGACGGGAAAGACTTGCACTGTCTACAAAGGCTTTGATCGCCAGCCTCCAGAAGTGGTTGTTGCCGAACTGGTCAGACGGGGGGTGGACAGTCGCAGGTTGATCCATAAAACAGTTTGCGGCTCGATCACCAGTTGGGAGATCCTTCCTGTAGGGGCGTCGATCAATCGGATACCTCCCCCAGATACCTATGTGAACGTCTGGCTGAGGGAAGACGGCTCTGTCTCCGTCAGTACGGACCGCCCTTGACTTCGGCGCTGCCCCTGATGCTCACGCATCGGGCCAGCGCCCCTGCGCAATTGGCCTGCTAAGTGGGGAACTGTGCTCACTGAGTGTCATCCGGGTGAGCCTCGAGTGGTGATCGATCGGTCGTCCGAGGTCTGGGCTTGGGAGTGGCGCAACAAGAGCGAGGTGTTCGGTGACTGGATCCCGAATGCTGATCCGCAAGACGATGGAGTGGTGTTTGAACTCGGCCTGCGCTTTCCCGGCCAGCAGGTGACTCGCGCGAGTGGCTCGATCAAAACATCAAGGGCGACTCTGCCGCTGACTCCGCTGCGGATCAGCTGGCAAATCGCCTCGGACGATCATCTGGACAAATGAGCCGTACGGGGAGTTGCTCGCAGATGTGCGGGAGCTATCGCCGCGGTGGTAACTTCTCCTACTGATGACTCGGACGCCTCAAATGCACGCTGCCAAGCTGCTCCCAATCGTGACGCTGTCAATCGCACTTTCTGGTTGCATGGAAGTTGCCAGCACCGAGTATGCAGACCGCAACCAAGCCGTCTCAAGGCAAGCAATCGGTGAATCGAAGTGGTTGCCTTCATGGTTGCCTGAGGACGCAGTCAACATACGCGAGTCGCACGACATGGACACAAATGAATCGTGGCTGGTTTTCCGCCTGACCAGTGGGGTTCTTGCTTTGCCCGAAGACTGCAGGCTAGTGAGCAGGCCGGAGATGTCCGACGCGCGATTCATGCGGAGATTTCCTCAGTTTGCCCGCAACGCGTGGTCGCGAGCGTCAAGCTATGGCGGCAAGTTCTATCTGTGTCCGGAGGGTAATGTTGGTCGCTGGGTCATGCGCGATGAAGAGCTGGGCCTTGTTTACAGCGGAATAGAACTATAGATGGCCGGATGGTCACGCCTGGTAGGCGAATGCGTGAGTGGCACTTGGCAGCCTCCTTTTCCGGCACCTGATTCGGCAATTTCCGGCCGAGCGTCGTGTGTGGGAGGGGTTCTGGGATATCGCCCCATGGTCTATGGTGGCTGCAGCGCCGGCGGTGGATAGAGGTCAATGGAAATGAAAGACAAACTGAGAGAAAGAGAGGCGCTGTCGCCAACTGGCTTTTACGACCAATATTATACGAGGAGTGGCCTGGATCAGGAAACCGTAGTGGAACTGCTGGAGCACGTTGCAGATGAGCTTCGATTGCCTTCCGGGAAGCTACGTCCTGAAGATCGATTCTCGGAGGAACTGTCGCCTGGTGAAGATCATGGCTGGGACTCGGGGTATGGGGTGTTGATATTCGAGCTTCAATCGCTCGCTAAGAAACGTGGTGTTGCAGTCGATCGGCGGGTGGACTCGCTCGACGACTATATTCGTATCATGGCGGGTATCTATTGATGAGATTGATAAATCCTTGAATGGCCATCGGCGTGAGACGTAACAGTGCTTACTGAGGATACGGGGATGCCAAAGGTGAGGTGTGCCGCAGCTGTCATTGCCGGCCTGGTTCTGGTCGGCTGTGCAATATCGGGTGGCGATATGATCGTGCGCGTTTCGGGAAGCGTGCCGCCAGGTCAGGGTAACGTTCGCGCTCTCGATTGTGAGCTGAGCATGCTTGGGGAGGGCGAGGGTGTAGTTTCGTCGAAACCGGTTGGAAGCACATTCTCGGTCCCCATGATGGTCGTTGCAGGGCCGGAACCCAGAAGCTACCAATTCGCCGTCGAATGCAGGGACGGTCGAAGGTTCGCATCCAAGGAAGTTCAGATCAGTAGTCGGCGGTCATATGCCAGGGATCTCAACCTTGGGGAGCTTCAGGAGTGGTGAGAGAGAGGGGGCGGAGCCCCTGGCGGTGGCGACCATCGGAGGTTGTCGAACGAAACAAAGTGCACATTGTCCGCAGTGGGGAGCGCTCTCCCACGTTCAGAGGGCTTGACGGGAAATCCAGTCCATGAGATCCATTTGTGCCTTGCTTTTCATCCTTCTCGCAGGCACGGCGCTATTGATCCTTCGGGGGCTCCATCGAGGCGAGCTGCGTGAGAAGCCGGTTTATGCCGCTTTGCAAAGTGCAGAGCTGGAGTACAGAGGCGAGCCTGTTGGTGACCTGATCTATGAAGAAGGGGGCGGGCATCTGCTCGCCGGGTTCTCTATAGGCGCGCAAGCGAGGGTTTGGGTGGCGTTGGACACAATGAGAGACAATGAGGATCTGTTTGTCATCCCCATGCACGGGGAACGGAAGATCCCCTGTCAACTTGTCGATCAGCTGGTGTCAGCCAATGTTGGATCAGCCCTTGCTAGGCGCGCTTTGAAGGCGTCTTGTGTGAAGTAAAGCGTTGCGAGGCTGAAGAAATTCCCCGTACCCGCCGCAGCAATGATGACGGCGGGGATTCGGTCGTTCTGTTGTATGCGTCTGAGGGATTCCAGTAGATGAATGAAGATTTCAACGCGCTGGAATGGTGTGATGCCACGTTGCTGGCCATCAACATCGACAGAAGCAATCCTGGCGTATGCGACGAGGTAAGGGTGCGGGTGCGCTGGCCGGATGGCCAGCAGGTAGCCGTTTGCTTCTCGGAAGCCTACGGGTGCTCGGCGCTCATGAACTTCGGCGTACTGGGTGAAGAGGGAATAGAGTTCGCCAGGGTCGACGATGACGAGCCGGGACTCGCCGATCTTCTTGATCGTTGGAAGGCGGTCGGCTATCCGCTGTCCGGCCTGAAGTGTTTCCGTATCGAGACCAGCTCAACCGGAAGCGTCATTCTCATCTACGCCAGGACATGGCGGATCGAGCATCTGCCGATGGCGGGTGCAGTGCCCTGAAGGACATCCCGTGCCCAGATTCCTCACCCCCGACGAGGTTTCTCTCATCCACAGGCTGCTGCCTGAGACGACCGAGCTGTCCGAACGGTTGTTGAAGGATCTGGCGCTCGCCCAGGTGGAGGACGTAGAGGTCGTCGGATTCGGGGGCGTGGTGTTCCTGTCCAGCACGACCCAGCTCTTCGGTAGTGACATTGCTACTGCAATGCTTGCCGATGCCGATGGCGTGCCGGTGAGAGTCACCCTGTGCCTGGATAATCACGATCAGCTCTTCGAGCTGGAACTGTGCAAGGTGGACTTCTCGCCGATCATCGGCGTCGATCTGAGAAGCGCTTTCAGGGAGCATTGACGCCTGTTGAAAGCGTTCCTCGCTGAAGGCCGTTGCGCCTGGCGTTCACCCGTCGGGCTGCAACCGCCCCGCCGCCTGCGCGCACAACGACTGACAGGCCATGACCAACCCCTCCATCACCCGGTCGCCCACGTACTGCTCGGGTTCGCCGTTCTGGCGGGTGCGTTCGGCCGCCAGCAGCAGTTCCAGCACTACCCGCAACCCGCTCAACGCGCAATCGGCATCGGCCAGGGCCAGGCAGCGCCCGGGCAGCTGATGCCGCTCCCGCCAGGGTTGGCCATCGGCCGCCGCACCGACGCCGATGCGATGGAGGTTGGCAATGAAGGTGTTCCTGTCCACTGCGGGCACAGCCTGTGGCGAACCGTCGTCGTGGGCGGTGCTGCGGTAGGCGTGCAGATGCGGGAAGTCCGATTCGTTCATGGCAAGGCTCCGTGCAGGGCAATCGGTGGCCACCACTCATAAAAGTGGCGGACGGTACGTGGTTCGAACACCGGGTTGATGTCAGTCCGGCGGGCCCGAAGGCCCCCACGCACCGCCCGCCATAGCCGGCAGACGGATTGCCAGCCGGCGCCACGCTAAGGTGACGCCGGCTGGCAAGCGCATACATCAACATCAACTCGGGTGTTCGAAGCCCGGCCACCCTTTTCCGGTGGCACGCCATCTGAGCCCCTGGCGCTGTGCAATGCCAATCAGAAGAGTTGCAAACATCGTTCGATTGGAGACGCTTTCGGCATTCTCCCACGCTGTTAAGCACCGCCAGCGCGGGCTGGCGCGGTGATCCGCCCGAACCGTGCAATCTGCGACAGGTGTCGAGGTTGGGAAGCGGGAGGGAGCGAGTGGGGAGGGGCGATGGCGACAGGCTCTGCGGGGAGGGAACCTGAGTCGAGCCTGGCCGGGCCCCAGCAGCGCCAAAGCGTGACGTGCGACTCGGGTTGACGTTCCCAGCCACCAAGCGCAGGCTTGTTCAGCACGTTTCCTAACCAGAAGGAGACTTATGACCGCGACCGCTTCGCTGCACCCAACCCCCGACACCCAAGGCCGTTCGCGCCTCTGGAGTGTGTTCTGGCTGCAGGGCGTCATTCCCAGCAACATTCTGTGGGCGGTAGCCCTCTGGGCCCTGGCCAACCAGCGCACCACGCTGCTGCTGGGGGTATTTGCCGTGCTGCTGCTCTATACCGGCTGGATCATCCCGGCGGTATGGCGGGCGGCGCCCACCGCGCACAACCCCAACCTGGGCGTAGCCGCGCGTGGGCTGACCGTCGCCTGGGGGCTGAACACCGTGCTGGTGATCTTCTTCCTGACCCTGCAGCTGGTGGCTCAATAGAACTGAACGGGCTCGCCGCCACGGTCGAAGGCGGCGAAGCGGCCGATCTGACCGTCATGGATGGCGTTGACCATCAGCTGCAGCGGGCGCGCGGCTTCGTCGCTGTTGGGCGCGAAACCGGCGCGGCCGTCCAGCGCCGCCACGAAGACCAGGTCCCAGTCGATGCCGGTGGTGGTCGATTCGGCCGCCAGCGCCTGGAAGCTGGGCACCTCGGCCGGCAGCTTGTCCACGCACAGCACCGGCGAGAGGGTGCCGCCCTCGCGACGGTCATGCCGGTCGCGCTGGTCGCTGGTGGGCGATTCGGGCAGCTCGGCGCGCACGAATACGAACAGCAAGCGTTGCGGTTCAGCCTGCTGGCCTGCGGCGTGCAGCAGCTGCTGGAAATCGTTCATCATCATGAGGGTTGTCACACGCCCGCTGCACGGAAAGCCGCATGCTGCCACAACGCCTGCCGCGCGGGGCCGAAGACGATTGATTTAAGTCATGCCCATGGAACTGACTGCCGCGTACTCTGGCAATCGTTCCAGCAGACGAGGGTTTCCGGGCCGTTCCGGGCACAGGCAAGACGGTGGAGCAACAAGGTGGACCAGCCATGAGCCAACTCACCGACGGTTTCGGACGCAGCTTTCCGTACCTGCGCCTGTCGTTGACCGAAGCCTGCAACTTCCGTTGCAGTTACTGCCTGCCCGACGGTTACCAGGCCGATGGCCGCCCGCGCTTCCTGCAGGTGGATGAAATCGCGCGCCTGGTGCGTGCGTTTGCCGCGCTGGGCATGAGCAAGATCCGCCTGACCGGTGGCGAGCCCAGCCTGCGCAAGGACCTGGACGAGATCATCGCCACCGTGGCGGCAGTGCCGGGCATCCGCAAGGTGGCCATCACCACCAACGGCACCCTGCTGCCGCGGCGCCTGCCGGGCTGGCACCGCGCCGGCCTGACTGCGCTGAACGTGAGCATGGACAGCCTGCAGCGCGAACGCTTCAGGACCATCACCGGGCATGACCGCCTGCCGGAGATCGAACAGGGCCTGGCCTTGGCACAGGCGTTGGGCCTGCCGGCGATCAAGCTCAACGCGGTGCTGCTGCGCGGCCTGAACGACGACGAGTTGCCGCAGTGGATGGACTACCTGCGCGACCGTCCCTTCAGCGTGCGCTTCATCGAACTGATGCGCACCGGCGACAACGAAGCCTATTTCCAGCGCCACCACCTGCGCGCCGACCTGGTGATCGAGCAGCTGCTGGCCGCCGGCTGGCACGAGCGTCCGCGCGCGGCCGATGCTGGCCCAGCGCGGGAGTTCGGCCACCCTGACCATCGCGGCAGCATCGGCATCATCGCCCCGTATTCGCGTGACTTCTGCAAGGGCTGCAACCGCCTGCGGGTAACCGCCAAGGGCGATCTTCGGCTGTGCCTGTTCGGCGAGTTCGGCGTACCGCTGCGCCCGCTGCTGCAGAGCGACGACGACCACGACGCGCTGCTGGCACGCATCACCACACAGCTTGGCCTGAAAGCGGCCGGGCATGGACTGCACCAGGGCCAGACCGGGCTGACCCCGCACCTGGCCTCCATCGGAGGATGAGCAACACGATGAGTGGGGAATTGAATGCGGCCTTCCACATGGCCGATGTCCGCGACAAGCGCATCACCCGCCGCCGTGCGGTGGCGGTGGGCGAGCTGCATGCCGGCCCGGTGGCCTATCCGCTGATCGTCGAGCGCCGCCTGCCCAAGGGCGATGCGCTGGTGATGGCCGAAATTGCCGGCCTGCAGGGCGCCAAGATGGCCTCGATGCTGATGCCGCTGTGCCACCCGCTGCCGCTGGAACTGGTGCAGGTGTTCTGCGCGCCGGTGCCGGAACGGCAGGCGATCCGCGTGTGGTGCGAGTGCGCGAGCGAAGCGCGCACCGGCGTGGAGATGGAGGCGCTGGCTGGCGTCAACGCGGCGCTGCTGACCCTGTACGACCTGAGCAAGCCGGTGGAACCGGCCCTGCGCATCGAAGGCATCCGCCTGCTGTTCAAGGAAGGCGGCAAGCGCGGTGTATGGCTGCACCCGGACGGCATGGACGATGCCGAGCGCGCGCGCTTCAAGCCGCGTGCGCCGAAGGGGCTGGCGGGCGCGGCCTGTGCGGTGATCACGCTGAGCGATCGCGCCAGCGAGGGCACCTATGAAGATGTGTCTGGCCCGACCCTGGTGAGCGGCGTGAAGAAGCTGGGCGGTGAGGTAGTAGCTGCGGAGGTGTTGCCCGATGGCATCGAGCCATTGGCGGGCCGCCTGCAGGCGTTGGCCGCCGATGGCGTGCGCCTGTGCCTGTGCACCGGCGGTACCGGGCTGGGCCCGCGTGACCTGACCCCGGAGGCGCTGCGTTCCTTGAACGCACGGCCGGTGCATGGCCTGGCGCAGATGGTGCGGGCACTGAGCGCACAGCACACGCCGATGGCCTGGCTGAGCCGCGCCGAGGTGGTGCAGCTGGGCAACATGCTGGTGTTCGCACTGCCGGGCAGCCCGAAGGCGGCGGCGCAGTGCCTGGACATCCTGGCGCCGGTACTGGGCCACGCCCTGGCGATGGTCGATGGTGGTGGCCACTGATGATTGCCTACAGCGAAGCCCTGCAGCACCTGCTGGACGCGGCCACGCCGCTGCCGGCCGAGCAGCTGCCGCTGCATGAGGTCGCTGGTCGCATCCTGGCCAGTGACGTCATCAGTGGGCAGTCGCTGCCGCCGTTCGACAATTCGGCGATGGACGGCTTCGCGCTGCGCGCCAACGGCGCGACGTTCGAAGCTGGTACCGAATTTGCCGTGCAGGGCTGGCAGGCGGCCGGCGATGCCGGTGCCGAAGGCGGCGAGGGTGCCTGGGAAATCATGACCGGCGCGCGCATGCCGGTTGGGCTGGATACGGTGGTGCCGGTCGAGAACGTGGAGGTCCTCGCCAGCGAAGATGGACGCCCGACCCGCATCGCCCTGAAGGGCACGGTGAAGCCGGGCCAGAACGTGCGGCTGCGCGGCCAGGATGTGAGCGACGGCGAGCGCGTGCTGCAGGCCGGGCAGGTACTGGACATCAACGCGCGCACCCTGCTGCATGCCATTGGCGTGGGCGAGGTGGCGGTGGTGGCGCGGCCGAAGGCGGCAGTGATCGCCACCGGCAAGGAGCTGGTGACCGAGGCGGCGCAGACGCTGGAATCCGGCCAGATCCGTGACAGCAACCGACCGTACCTGGTCGGCCGCCTGCAGGCCGCCGGTGCCGAAGTGGTCTGGCAGGGCACCGTGGGCGATGACGTGGCCGCGTTCAATGCGGTGCTGGATGACGCGCTGGCTGCCGGCGCGCAGCTGCTGATCAGTACCGGCGCGGTGTCGGCCGGCCGCTACGATTTCGTTCCCGATGCGCTGCGTGGTCGTGGCGCTCGCATCGTGTTCCACAAGGTGGCGATCCGCCCGGGCAAGCCGCTGTTGTTCGCGGTGCTGCCCAATGGCGCGCTGTATTTCGGCCTGCCCGGCAACCCGGTCTCGGCCGCCGTGGGCCAGCGCTTCTTCGTCGAGCCGGTGCTGCGCCGCCTGCTGGGGCTGGCACCGGAACCCGTGTTGCAGCTGCCGCTGCAGGCCGACGTGCGCACGCCGCCGGGCCTGCGCTTCCATGCGCGGGCGCGAGTGGAAGTGGACGGTCAGGGGCGCCTGAGTGCGCGCGTGCTGTCCGGGCAGGAGTCATTCCGTTTGATGTCCATGCTGCAGGCCAACGCCTGGGTGGTGCTGGAGGCCGAGGGCGACCTGGCCACCGCTGGCACACCGGTGCGGGTACAGGGCTGGGGTCACCATGACCCGGTGCAGCTGGCGAGCCAGGAGTCATGATGAAACAGGTGAATCTGCAGTTGTTCGGTGCGTTTTCCGATCTGGATGCCAGCCGCGAGATCGCGGTGGAGGTGGCCGGTGGCACCGTGGCCGACCTGCGCCAGGCGCTGCGCGAGCTGCTGCCGGTGCGTTGGCCGGACTTCCGTGCCGGCCTGCTGGATTATTCGGCGTTCGCCGACCAGCAACGCGTGCTGCGTGACCACGAGGCGCTGCCCGACGATGGCCGGGTGGCGATCCTGCCGCCGGTAAGCGGGGGCTGAGCGATGAGCGAGAAGATCATCGCCAAGGTGGTGGACCGCGCGCAGGCAGCGATCGATCCGGCCGAGGGCATCGCGGCGGTGTCTGATGCGGGTTTCGGTGGCATCGATGTGTTCATCGGCAAGGTGCGCGACGTCAACATCGGCCGGCCCGTGACCGGGATCACCTACGATCTGTTCGAACCGTTGGTGTTGAACGAGTTCAAGCGACTGGCGGCGGAGGTCGAGGCCACGTTCGGGCCGAAGCTGAAGCTGTACGTGGCGCACGCCAGGGGCCGGCTCGGCATTGGCGATGTGGCGGTGGTGGTGGCCGCAGGCAGCCCGCACCGTGACGAAGCGTTCCGTGCCTGCCGGCAGTTGATCGAGGTGGTGAAGCACCAGTGCCCGATCTGGAAGCAGGAACATTACGAGGACGGCGACAGCGAGTGGAGCGAGGGCTGCAGCCTGTGCCACGCGGACAACGAACCCGCACACGGCCATGACCACGCGCACGATCACCGGCATTGATGCCGCCGCAGCCACGCATGGCGTGGCTCCACTGCGATGAGCATCAACGGCATCGTGCTGGCCGGGGGCCTGTCCAGCCGGATGGGGCGCGACAAGGCGCTGCTGCCGTGGCAGGGGCGCACGCTGCTGGAACACATGCGGGGCCTGTTGATGCAGGCTGGCGCGCGCGAGGTATGGGTCAGCGGCAATTACCCGGCGTTCGGCGCCGTGCCGGACCGAGTGGCACGTTGCGGGCCGCTGGGTGGGCTCTACAGCGTGGCGATGCGCATGCCCGATGGCCCGGCGTGGGTGGTGCCGGTGGACACGCCGTTGCTGGCGCCGCAGCTGCTGCAACGGCTGGCGGCAGAGCGGCAGGGGGCATGCACGATCTTTGACGGGCATCCCTTTCCCATGCTGCTGAATGTGGACAATGCCACTCGTAGCGTGCTGGCCGCGATGCTGGATGATGCGCAGGGGCAGCGCTCGGTACAGGCCTTCCAGCGTCGCCTGCAGATGCACGTGCTGGCGCTGGAAAGCGTTGACGAAGCCTGCCTGGTCAACTGCAATACCCCCGAACAATGGGAGGATGTTGCGTCATGAAAGTGCAGTTGCAGGACCAATCGGTACGGCTTCGCCTGGATGAGGCCGAACTGGCGCGCCTGCTGGCCGGCGAATCGGTCGAGAACATGACCCGCTTCGGCGGTATCGAAGGCTGGGGCATGGCGGTCTCGCTGCATGGCGGCGAGCAGCCCGTGCTGCTGGACGGTGGCACCTTCTGCCGCCTGGTGCTGCCACGTTCGGCCGTTGAGGCCTTGGCGGCGCGGCTGCCGTGCCGTGATGGCCTGCCGTTCGACATTGCCCTGGAAGATGGCGGCCAGCTTCAGCTGCAGTTCGATGTGGACGTGCGTGACAGCGTGCGCCAGCGCGGGGTGACCCGCCGCAACACCGCTTCATCGGTTTGACATTTGTCAGGGGCAGGCTGGAAACCGGCCCCTGATTGATCCAGATCAACCCCGTCGTCCGTGCTGCACGGCCTAATGGCTGCATGACGACGGGTCACAACTTGAAACGCAGTACCCACGTCATTCCACAGCCTTGGAGCCATGTATGACCGTCGGTAGCGATCCTGTTGTCCGCAGCACTGCCCGTCCGGGTCGCGTCATCAGCGACTGGACGCCGGAGGACCCCGGCTACTGGGAGCGCACCGGCAAGCGGGTCGCCACCCGCAACCTGGTCATCTCGATCCCCTCGCTGCTGCTGGCCTTCTCGGTCTGGGTGCTGTTCTCGGCGGTGTCGATCAGCCTGCCGAAGATCGGCTTCAACTTCAGTACCGACCAGCTGTTCTGGCTGGTAGCGCTACCCAGCCTGTCCGGCGCCACCCTGCGCATCTTCTATTCATTCGTGATTCCGATCTTCGGCGGCCGCCGCTGGACCGCGCTGTCGACCGCGTCGTTGCTGGCGCCGACGCTCTGGCTCGGCTTTGCGGTGCAGGACCCGGCCACGCCCTACTGGGTGTTCGTGGCCATCGCGATCCTGTGTGGCTTCGGTGGCGCGAACTTCTCGTCGTCGATGTCCAACATCTCCTTCTTCTACCCCAAGCAGAAGCAGGGCCTGGCGCTGGGCCTGAACGCCGGCCTGGGCAACGTGGGCGTGTCGGTGGCGCAGGCGGTGATTCCGCTGGTCATCACCGTGGGCGTGTTCGGTGCGCTGGGTGGTGCGCCGCAGCCCGCGGTGGAGGGTGGGGCGCCGCTGTTCCTGCAGAACGCCGGCTTCATCTGGGTGCCGGCCATCGCGCTGTGCGCCATTGCGGCCTGGTTCGGCATGAACGACCTGACCAGCGCCCGCTCGTCGTTCTCCGAGCAGGCGGTGATCTTCCGTCGCAAGCACAACTGGCTGATGTGCTGGTTGTACATCGGCACCTTCGGTTCCTACATCGGCTTTTCGGCCGGCTTCCCGATGCTGGTGAAGAGCCAGTTCCCGGATGTGAACCCGCTGGCCTACGCCTTCATCGGCCCACTGCTGGGTGCACTGATGCGCTCGGTGGGCGGCAGCATGGCCGACCGCTGGGGTGGCGCACGCCTGACCTTCTGGGTGTTCGCGCTGATGATCGCGGCGGTGTTCGGCGTACTGCACTTCCTGCCCAGCGATGGCCAGGGCGGCAACTTCCATGGCTTCCTGCTCAGTTTCATGGCGCTGTTCGTGCTCAGTGGCATCGGCAACGGCACCACCTTCCGCATGATCCCGGTGATCTTCCGCACCCTGCACGAGCGCTGGTCGGCCAACGACAACGCCGAGGGCAAGGTGGCTGCTGCCCACCAGGCCAGCATCGAATCGGCCGCGGTGGTCGGCTTCTCCGGTGCGATCGGTGCCTACGGCGGCTTCTTCATTCCCAAGAGCTACGGCTCATCCATCACCTTGACCGGCAGCCCCGACATGGCGCTGTACGGATTCGTTGTTTTCTACGTCACCTGCCTGGCCGTGACCTGGTGGTGGTACTACCGGCGCGGTGCCGAGACACCCTGCTGACGACATGAAAACGCACCGCAGCCAGATGACACACACAGCCACGATGCCGATGTCCGCAAAGGGAGACCCCCGATGAGTTATTTCCTCGATCGCTTGCAGTTCTTCAAGCGTGACCCCCAGACCTTTGCCGATGGCCACGGATTCGCCAAGAGCGAAGGCCGTGACTGGGAAAACAGCTACCGCGCCCGCTGGCAGTACGACAAGATCGTGCGTTCCACCCACGGCGTGAACTGCACGGGTTCGTGCAGCTGGAAGATCTACGTCAAGAACGGCCTGGTCACCTGGGAAACCCAGCAGACCGACTACCCGCGCACGCGCCCGGACCTGCCCAACCATGAACCGCGTGGTTGCCCGCGTGGCGCCAGCTATTCCTGGTACCTGTACAGCGCCAACCGGCTGAAGTACCCGCTGATCCGCGGCACGCTGCTGCGTCTGTGGCGCGAAGCGCGCAAGAGCAAGGGCCCGGTCGACGCCTGGGCCAGCATCGTGGAGGACAAGGAGAAGGCGCGCTCGTACAAGACCCGCCGCGGCATGGGCGGCTTCGTGCGCCTGCAGTGGGAAGAGGCCAACGAGATCATCGCCGCCTCCAACCTGTACACGGTGAAGCAGTATGGCCCGGACCGCGTGGTCGGCTTCTCGCCGATTCCGGCGATGTCGATGGTCTCCTACGCCGCCGGTGCGCGCTACCTGTCGCTGCTGGGCGGCGCCTGCCTGTCCTTCTATGACTGGTACTGCGATCTGCCGCCGGCCTCGCCGCAGATCTGGGGCGAGCAGACCGACGTGCCCGAATCGGCCGACTGGTACAACAGCCGCTACATCATCGCCTGGGGCTCGAACGTGCCGCAGACGCGCACGCCCGACGCGCACTTCTTCACCGAGGCGCGCTACAACGGCACCAAGACGGTGGCGATCTGCCCGGACTATTCCGAGCTGGCCAAGCTGACCGACCATTGGCTGCACCCCAAGCAGGGCACCGACGCGGCACTGGCCTTCGCCTTCGGCCATGTGATCCTGCGCGAGTTCCACGTCGATTCGCCCTCGCAGTACTTCCAGGACTACTGCCGCCAGTACTCGGACATGCCGATGCTGGTGCGCCTGGAACGCCGCGACGATGGCCGCCTGGTGCCGGGCCGGTTCCTGCGTGCCAGTGAACTGGGCGGGCTGGGCGAAGCCAACAACCCGGACTGGAAGACGCTGGCCTATGACGAGACCAGCGGCCAGATCGTGGTGCCCAACGGCTCGATCGGCTTCCGCTGGGGCGAGAAGGGCAAGTGGAACATCGAGGAGAAGGAAAGCAAGGGCGCCGAGACACGCCTGCGCCTGAGCCTGGCCGATGGCCATGAGGGCATCGAGGCGGTGAGCTTCCCGTACTTTGGTGGCATCGAGACCGACGGCTGGACTGCCGCGCCGGCCGACGACGTGCTTGAGCGCCACATCCCGGTGCGTCGCCTGGCGCTGGCCGATGGTGGCCAGACCCTGGTGGCCACGGTCTACGACCTGCTGCTGGCCCAGTACGGCGTGGACCGTGGCTTTGGCGGCGGCAACGTGGCATCGAGCTTCGACGACATGGTGCCGGGCACCCCGGCCTGGCAGGAGCGCATCACCGGCGTGCCGCGTGCCGAGGTGATCGAGATCGCCCGCGAGTTCGCGCGTACCGCCGACAAGACCCATGGCCGCTCGATGATCATCGTCGGCGCGGGCATGAACCATTGGTTCCACAACGACATGAACTACCGCGGCCTGATCAACATGCTGATCATGTGCGGTTGCGTGGGCCAGACCGGTGGCGGCTGGGCGCACTACGTGGGCCAGGAGAAGCTGCGCCCGCAGACCGGCTGGCAGCCGCTGGCGTTCGGCCTGGACTGGAGCCGCCCGCCGCGCCACATGAACGGCACGTCGTTCTTCTACTTCAACACCGGGCAGTGGCGCTACGAGAAGCTGCAGGTGGATGAGCTGCTGTCGCCGCTGGCCGATGCCAGCAAGTACAGCGGCAGCCTGGCCGACCTGAACCTGCGCGCGGTGCGCATGGGCTGGTTGCCGTGTGCCCCGCAGCTGGACCGGAACCCGCTGCAGTTGGCGCGCGAGGCCGAAGCGGCCGGCGTGGCCCCGGCCGACTATGCGCTGGGCAAGTTCAAGGACGGTTCGCTGGACTTCGCCTTCGCCGACCCGGACGCCAGCCAGAACCACCCTCGCATGATGTTCATCTGGCGCTCGAACCTGCTCGGTTCCTCGGGCAAGGGCCACGAGTACATGCTGCGGCATCTGCTGGGGACGCGCCACGGGCTGCAGGGCAAGGACCTGGGCGAGATGGGTGCGATCAAGCCGGAGGAAGTGAGGTGGCGTGACGAGGCACCGGAAGGCAAGCTGGACCTGCTGGTCACGCTCGACTTCCGCATGTGCACCACCGCGCTGTACTCGGACATCGTGCTGCCGACCGCGACCTGGTACGAGAAGGACGACCTCAACACCTCGGACATGCACCCGTTCATCCACCCGCTGTCGAAGGCGGTGGACCCGGCGTGGGAATCGCGCAGCGACTGGGAGATCTTCAAGGAGGTCGCCCGCACGGTGAGCGAGATGGCGCCGGGCGTGCTGGGTGTGGAGAAGGACCTGGTGCTGGTGCCGACCCTGCACGACACCCCCAACGAGCTGGGCATGCCGTTCGGCGTGGCCGACTGGAAGAAGGGCGAGTGCGAGGCCATCCCGGGCCAGACCATGCCGTCGATGACGGTGGTGGAGCGCGACTACCCGAACCTGTACCGCAAGTTCACCTCGCTGGGCCCGCTGCTGGACAAGCTGGGCAACGGCGGCAAGGGCATGAGCTGGGACACCAAGCACGAGGTCGAATTCCTCGGCAAGCTCAACCACACCGTGCACGAGGCGGGCGTGAGCCAGGGCCGTCCGGCCATTTCGACCGCGATCGACGCGGCCGAGGTGATCCTGCACCTGGCACCGGAAACCAATGGCCACGTCGCAGTGAAGGCCTGGGAGTCGCTGGGCACCTTCACCGGCCGCGAGCACACCCACCTGGCGGTGGGCAAGGAGCACGAGGCGATCCGCTTCCGTGACATCCAGGCGCAGCCGCGCAAGATCATTTCCTCGCCGATCTGGTCGGGTCTGGAGGACGACAACGTCAGCTACAACGCCGGCTATACCAACGTGCACGAACTGATTCCGTGGCGCACGGTGACCGGCCGCCAGCAGTTCTACCAGGACCACGAGTGGATGATCGACTTCGGCGAGGCCTTCATGGGCTACCGGCCGCCGGTCAATACGCGCACGGTGGAGCCGCTGCTGAACCAGCGCCCGAACGGCAACAAGGAGATCGTGCTGAACTGGATCACGCCACACCAGAAGTGGGGCATCCACAGCACCTACAGCGACAACCTGATCATGCAGACGCTGTCGCGCGGCGGACCCATCGTGTGGATCAGCGAGGACGACGCGCGCAGCGCCGGCATCGTCGACAACGACTGGATCGAGCTGTTCAACGTGAACGGTGCGATTGCCGCGCGTGCGGTGGTCAGCCAGCGCGTGATGCCGGGCATGGCGATGATGTACCACGCCCAGGAACGCATCATCAACGTGCCGGGCTCGGAGATTTCCGGGACCCGCGGTGGCATCCACAACTCGGTGACCCGCATCGTGCTCAAGCCCACCCACATGATCGGCGGCTACGCGCAGCTGGCGTACGGCTTCAACTACTACGGCACCTGCGGTACCAACCGCGACGAGTTCGTGATCGTGCGCAAGATGGACAAGATCGATTGGCTGGACGATGAACAGCCCGCTGGTGCTTCGGCATCGGCCAGCAAGGAGGTGGTGTGATGAAGGTCCGTGCACAGATCGCGATGGTGCTGAACCTGGACAAGTGCATCGGCTGCCATACCTGCTCGATCACCTGCAAGAACGTCTGGACCTCGCGCGAGGGCGTCGAGTACGCCTGGTTCAACAACGTGGAAACCAAGCCGGGCATCGGCTACCCGAAGGAATGGGAGAACCAGGACAAGTGGAACGGCGGCTGGGTGCGCACGCGCGCCGGCAAGCTGGTGCCGCGTGCCGGTGGCCGCTGGCGCATGCTGGCCAAGATCTTCGCCAACCCGGACCTGCCGCAGATCGACGACTACTACGAGCCGTTCGATTTCGACTACCAGAACCTGCACACCGCCAAGGACAGCCAGCACCAGCCCACCGCACGGCCGCGCTCGCTGATCAGTGGCGAGCGCATGCAGAAGATCGAGTGGGGCCCGAACTGGGAGGAAATCCTGGGCTCGGAGTTCAGCAAGCGCTCGCGCGACTACAACTTCGACCAGGTGCAGAAGGAGATCTACGGCGCCTTCGAGAAGACTTTCATGATGTACCTGCCGCGCCTGTGCGAGCACTGCCTGAACCCGGCGTGCGTGTCGGCGTGCCCCTCGGGTGCGATCTACAAGCGCGAAGAAGATGGCATCGTGCTGATCGACCAGGACAAGTGCCGCGGCTGGCGCATGTGCGTGTCGGCCTGCCCATACAAGAAGATCTACTACAACTGGAAGAGCGGCAAGTCCGAGAAGTGCATCTTCTGCTACCCGCGCATCGAGATGGGTGAGCCGACGGTGTGCTCGGAGACCTGCGTGGGCCGCATCCGCTACCTGGGCGTGATGCTGTACGACGCCGACCGCATCGCCGAGGCCGCTTCGGTGGCCGCCGAGAAGGACCTTTACCAGGCCCACCTGGACATCTTCCTGGACCCTAACGACCCGGCGGTGATCGCCGCCGCGCGCAAGGAAGGCATCCCGGACAGCTGGCTGGACGCGGCCAAGCAGTCGCCGGTGTACAAGCTGGCGATCGACTGGAAGCTGGCGCTGCCGCTGCACCCGGAATACCGCACGCTGCCGATGGTCTGGTACGTGCCGCCGTTGTCGCCGATCCAGTCAGCCGCCGAGCGTGGCCGCGTGGGCATGAGCGGCGAACTGCCGGACGTGGCGTCACTGCGCATTCCGATGCGCTACCTGGCCAACCTGCTGACGGCCGGTGACGAGGCGCCGGTGGTGCGCGCGCTGGAACGGCTGATGGCCATGCGCGCCTGGCGCCGGGCCAAGAACGTGGACGGCGTGGAAGACACCGCCGTGCTGGAACAGACCGGGTTGAGCATCGCCCAGGTGGAAGAGATGTACCGCTACCTGGCCATCGCCAACTATGAGGACCGTTTCGTGATTCCCACCGGCCACCGCGAATACGCCAACGATGCCTTCGGCGAGCGCGGCGGCTGCGGCTTCACCTTTGGAAACGGCTGCAATGGTGACAGCCCGGCCGACCTGTTCGGTCAACGCAAGAGCACCACCTTCGTGGTGGACAAGGGGCCGAACCACCGCCGCAAGGAGGTGGTGTGATGAGCGTGCTCAAGCTGGTCGGGGTGTTGCTGGACTACCCCCGTGAAGAACTGTGGCAGCACGGCGAGGAACTGCTCGCCGCCTGCGACGATCCGGCACTTGGCGCCGCCCGCCGCCAGCAGCTGCGCAGCTTCGTGCAGCAGCTGCTGGCGACCGATGCGCTGGATGCGCAGGCGGCGTGGCTGGCCAGTTTCGACCGTGGCCGCTCGATGAGCCTGCTGTTGTTCGAGCACATCCATGGCGAGTCGCGCGACCGTGGCCAGGCGATGGTCGATCTGGTCGAGACCTACCGCCGCAACGGCTTCGAGCTGGATGCACGGGAGCTGCCGGACTACCTGCCGCTGCTGCTGGAGTTCCTGGCCCATCGCCCCGGCAGCGAGGCCCGCGAGTGGTTGCACCACATCGGCCATATCGCCGGGATGCTGGCGGCGCGTGCGGCGGAGCGCGAGCTGCCGCACCGGGTGCTGTTCGAGATCCTGGTCGAAGCCGGCGACGGCAAGGCCGATCTGCAGGCGCTGCGCCAGCGTGCCAGCGAGGAAGTCCGCGACGATACCGCCGAGGCCATGGACCGCTTGTGGGAGGAGGAGGCGGTGCGCTTCGGTGCCGAAGCCCCCGCTGAAGACTGCAAGCCGCCCGTGCGTTCGCCGGCCCGTCCTTCGCATCGAGAGGTCCAGCCATGAGTTACTCCCTGCATCAATTCGCCTTCCAGTACTACCCGTACATCGCCGTGGCGGTGCTGCTGATCGGCAGCTGGGCGCGCTATGACAAGGCCATGTACACCTGGCGCACCGGCTCCAGCCAGATGCTGTCGGACAAGGGCATGCGTATCGGCAGCAACTGCTTCCACATCGGCATCCTGGCCATCCTCGGTGGCCATCTGGTCGGCCTGCTGACCCCGCACGCGGTGTACGAGCACTTCATCACCTCGTCGCAGAAGCAGATGTTGGCGATGGTTGTGGGTGGTCTGTTCGGCGCGCTGTGCTTCATCGGCATCAGCATCCTGCTGGTACGCCGCCTGTTCAATGCGCGCGTACGGGCCACCGGCAGCTTCGGCGATACCCTGGTGCTGGTGCTGCTGTTCGCCCAGCTGTGCCTGGGCCTGTACAGCATCCGCATCTCGTCCGGCCACCTTGATGGTGGGGTGATGGTGCAGCTGGCCGAATGGGCGCAGCACATTGTGACCTTCCGCGCCGGTGCCGCCGATTACATCGAGGGCGTCAGTTGGGTCTACAAGATGCATATCTTCCTGGGCCTGACCCTGTTCCTGATCGCGCCGTTCACTCGCCTGGTGCACGTGTGGAGCATTCCGATCAGCTACCTGTGGAGGCCTTACCAGGTGGTGCGCCGCCGCCAGGCCACGCTGCGCTACGGTCCGCGGGAGTAAACCATGGGCAGCCTGCCGAAATTCCTGCCGATCACCGTGATCGACTCCGCCGTACCGGTTTCCGCGGAAGCGCACTCGCACCACCATGACGCGACAGCGCAGGGGCCGCGCTCGCTCGGGCAGCCGGCGCCGTGCCGGCTGTTCGTGGACGAGACCGCGATCAGCGAGGCCGATATCGCCCGCGAAATGCAGCACCATAGGGCGATGCGCCCGGAACAGTCACGCGCCGAAGCGGCGCGTGCACTGGTGGTGCGCGAGCTGCTGCGCCTGGAAGCGCAGCGGCTGGGCCTGCAGGCGCCGGAGGGCGGCCGGGTCAGCGATGAAGAGGTGCTGATCCAGCAGCTGCTGGAAGAGGCGATCGAGGATCGGGTGCCGACCGACGCGGACTGCCGCCGCTACTTCGAGCAGAACCCCGAGCGCTTCCGCTCGCCCGATCGCGTGCGCCTGCGCCATATCCTGCTGGCCGCGCCGGCCGACGATGTGGCCGCGCGCTTCGCGGCTCGCACCGAAGGCGAGCGGCTGGTCGGGTTGCTGAAGGAATCGCCGCACCTGTTCGCCGATTTCGCCCTGCGCCATTCGCGCTGCCCGTCCAGCAGCGAAGGTGGTGACCTGGGCTGGCTGCAGCGCGGGCAGACCACGCCGGAGTTCGACCGCCAGGTGTTCCGCCTGCGCGAGGGCCTGGCCGGGTTCCCGGTGGAGTCGCGCTGGGGCTACCACGTGGTCTGCGTCGATGCCCGCGAGGAGGGCCAGCCGCAGCCATTCGAGGCGGTGCTGCCGCAGCTGCGTGACTATCTTGAACTGCAGGTGCGCCAGCGCGAGGTGCAGGCCTACCTGCTGCAGCTGCAGGAACGCTACCCGGTGCGCGGGCTGGACGGGATCGAAGCCGAAGCGGATGTCGGCTGACCCCCATTGAACGAGGAAACCCCATGAACCAGGCCCTTGCCCCCGCCAGTGCCGGGCAGCAGCAACGTGCGCTGTGGCTGAGCACGTTCGCCTTCACCGTGTGCTTCGCGGTGTGGATGATCTTTTCGATCATCGGTATCCAGATCAGCCAGCAGCTCGGGTTGAATGACACCCAGTTCGGCCTGTTGATCGCCACGCCGGTGCTGACCGGTTCGGTCAGCCGGGTCTTCCTCGGCATCTGGTCCGACCAGTTCGGTGGCCGCAAGGTGATGGTGCTGGTGATGCTGTGTGGTGCTGTGGCCACCTGGATGCTGACCTACGCGCAGACCTACACCCAGTTCCTGATTGCCGCGCTGTGCGTGGGCATCGCCGGTGGCAACTTCTCGGTAGGCGTGGCCTACGTTTCGAAGTGGTTCCCGGCCAGCAAGCAGGGCACTGCGCTGGGCATCTTCGGTGCCGGCAACATCGGCTCGGCGGTGACCAAGCTGCTGGCGCCGCTGGTGATGGTGGCCGCCGGATGGACCATGGTTGCCAAGGTATGGGCGGTAGCGCTGGCCGTCACCGCGGTACTGTTCTTCCTCTTCAGCAAGGAAGACCCGTCGCTGGAGCAGCGCCGCCGCGAAGGCGTGAAGCCGGTCCCGTTCGCGGAGCAGATGGCGCCGCTGAAGAACCTGCAGGTGTGGCGGTTCTCGCTGTACTACTTCTTCGTGTTCGGCGGCTTCGTGGCGCTGGCGCTGTGGCTGCCGCACTACCTGGTGGGCGCCTATGGCATGGACGTGGGCCACGCCGGCATGCTGGCGGCGTGCTATTCGATCCCGGCCAGCCTGTTCCGCGTGGTCGGTGGCTGGATGTCGGACCGGATGGGCGCGCGGCGGGTGATGTACTGGACCTTCGGCGTATCGGCCATCTGCACCTTCCTGCTGGCCTATCCGGATACCGAGTATGTGGTGCAGGGCATCCATGGCCCGATCCACTTCCATCTGGCCATCGGCGTGGTGATGTTCACCGTGCTGGTGTTCGTGCTGGGCTTCTTCATGTCGCTGGGCAAGGCGGCCGTCTACAAGCACATTCCGGTGTATTACCCGCAGCACGTGGGTGCGGTAGGCGGCGTGGTCGGCATGATCGGTGGCCTGGGTGGGTTCATCCTGCCGATCGTGTTCGGCGCGTTGAACGATGCGGTCGGCATCTGGAGCAGCTGTTTCATGCTGCTGTTCGTGCTGGTGGCGGCCGCACTGGCGTGGATGCACTTCGCGATCCGTCGCATGGAACGCCGCCACTTCCCGCAGATCGACCGCGAAACCGATCTGCCCGAAGCCATTGATGCGGCCGCCGCCGAGCGGGTGCGCGCTGGGTGAAGGCGCGTGCCGGCCCCTGGCCAGCATGAACGCGCAGATGCGCCACGCTTGATTTCAATCAGGGCTACGCGAAGAGGAACGCCCGAAGATGTGTGCCATGAGCTTCCACGTCGATGAGAGTGAGGACACTGCGCTGCAGGCGGCACTGCTGCGGCAGCCCCGGCACGTGCTGTTTCCACCGGCTGACCAGTTCAGCACCGGCTTTGGCGAAAGCGGGTGGCGCGCCGCCGTACGCGCCAGCAACGAGCACCTGATACCGCGCGGCTTGACGCTCGGCTTCCAGGCCGGTCGTGGCGGACGCGATGCGCCACCGCAGGCGTATCTGGATACCCTGCTGCTGGCGTTGCGGCTGCAGGCCGACGCTCTGGCCGAGGATCGCGAAGTGGTGGCGATGGTGTTGCAGCTGGGATTGGCCGAGACGCTGCCGCCGCCCCAGCTGGGCCAGCTGCTGGACGCGGTGCCGCAGCACCTGCGCACGGTGGCGCGGCCACAGGTGGAGGTGCGGCTGGACGCCGGCAGCGCGCTGGCGCCGGCGCAGCTGCGCGCGGTGGGCTGCACCCGCCTGAACGTGATCGATCGTGCCGATGCGCCGGGGCCGACCCTGCTGGCACAGGCGCGGCAGGTCGGCTTCACTGCGCGCTACTACCAGCTGCGCGTGCCCAGCTGCGAGGACGCCGGCTTCATCGAACGGCTGCATGAAGTTCTGGCTGAAGCACCCGAGCGTATTCTGCTGCCGGCGCCGTGTGCGCTGCCAGAGCATGCCTCGGCCGCACGATGGCTGCAGAGCTGGCGGCTGCTGCGCGCAGCCGGCTACGAGGCGATCGGTGGCGATCATTACCAGCGGGGCGACCTGCCGAACCCGCACGGGCCGGGTGACGGCCAGCGCCATTGCGACCTGGCCGGCGTGCCGCGTCGCGACCGCAGTGATTTCATCGGCCTCGGCCTGTCTGCCTGCAGCCAGATCGGCGAGGTGTTCTACCGGCTGGAGGACGAACTGGGTGAATGGCGTGCGCGTTTGCAAGCGGGTCACATGGGTGTGGCTGCCGGGCTGATTCTGTCCGAGGACGAGCGCTTGGTGGCTGAAGTGGCGCAGAGCATCGCCTGCGACCATGCCCTCGATGCCGCGGCCTTCGAATGGCGCAACGAAGAACCGTTCGAGGAATGCTTCGCCGAGCAGCTGCCCGCGCTGTCGCCGCTGCTGGCGCGCGGCTGGGCACACTGGGATGCACGCGTGCTGCGGCTGGCCGAAGAAGGGCGCCTGCTGTGGCGTATGATGGCCGCATGCTTCCGGCCGGCGGCCGCCATCGCTTGAGTCCTGCCTCAATGTCTTCAACTCCGCCTACCCAGGGCCGCCTCGGCCGGGCCACGCCGAATCCCGCTGCCGCCGATGACGGCGACGCGCTGCATTTCTGCAGTACCTGTGCATTTTCCGATGCCTGCATGTCGCAGGGGTACGACAAGACCGCGCTGGGCGACCTGCACGTGCTGGTCGACCACGTCGGTCCGTTCCATGCGGGTGACTACATCTTCCGCGCCGGCGAATCGTTCGATTCGATTGCTGCGGTGCGCGCCGGCATGGTCAAGACCTTCGTCGATGACAGCCAGGGCAACGAGCAGGTGCTGGGCTTCAGCCTGCCTGGCGAAGTGATCGGCCTCAACGCAATTCACGGTTCGCGCTTCCCCTGCAATGCGGTGGCGCTGGACACCGTGCACCTGTGCCGCATCTCGTTCCCCAAGTTGAGCCTGCTGGCCACGCGCATGCCGGGGCTGCAGGCCAAGCTGTTCAGCCTGCTCAGTGCGGAGATCGGCAAGGTCGCCACGCTGGCCGCCAACCACCGTACCGAAGAGCGCATGGCTGCGTTCCTGCTGGACATGTCCGAGCGTTACGCGCGGCGCGGTTTTTCCGCCACGCGTTTCAACCTGACGATGGCACGTACCGAGATCGCCAATTATCTGCGGATGGCGCCGGAAACCGCCAGCCGCGTGCTGCGCCGCCTGAGCGATGATGGGATCATCGCGGTGAAGCAGCGTGAGATCCTGCTGCTGCAGCCCGAGCGTCTGGCGGCGCTGGCGGTGGCCGACGAATCTGATCCGAACTGAACCTGGCCGGGAGCCGATGATGAAGCGCGCTGGACTGTTGTTGCTGGGACTGCTGGCCACGCTGCCGGCCTGGGCGGCCGAGCTGACGGTGTCGGCGGCCTCCAGCCTGACCGAGAGCTTCCGCGAACTGGGCGCTGCCTATGAGAAGGCGCACCCGGGTACCAAGGTCGATTTCAACTTCGCCGCCTCTGGCGTGCTGCTGCAGCAGATCAGCCGTGGCGCGCCGGTGGACGTGTTCGCGTCGGCCGATGAAACCACGATGGACCAGGCCCAACAGCAGGATCTGCTGGCGGTTGGCACCCGCGAGGTGTTCGCGGTGAACGCGCTGTGGGTGGTGGTGCCGCCGCAGGCCAAGGCCGCGCCGCGTAGCTTGAAGGACCTGGCCGGTGCCGGCGTGCAGCGCATCGCACTGGGCAACCCGGACAGCGTGCCGGTCGGCCGCTATGCCAAGGGCGCGCTGCAGGCAGCCGGTCTGTGGCCGTCGGTGCAGGGCAGGATCATCACCACGCAGAACGTGCGCCAATCACTGGATTACGTGGCGCGCGGTGAAGTGGATGCCGGCTTCGTCTATGCCACCGATGCGCAGGCGATGCCCGACCGGGTGCGCCGCGCCTTCGTGGTGCCGGTGTCGGGGCGCATTGCCTATCCGCTGGCGGTGACCAAGGCCAGTGCGCAGCCGGCCGAGGCCAAGCGGTTTGCCACGTTCGTGCGTTCGGCGCAGGGCCAGGCGATCCTGGCCAGGCATGGGTTCGGCAAGCCCTGAGGCATGGATCTCGACTGGAGCGCACTGGGGTTGTCGCTGAAGGTGGCCGGCTGGGCCACTGCGATCAATCTGGTGCTGGGCGTTGCTCTAGGCGCGCTGCTGGCGCGCCGTCGCTTTCCCGGTCGCGAGCTGCTGGATTCGGTGCTGACCCTGCCGATGGTGCTGCCGCCGACCGTGCTGGGTTATTACCTGCTGGTGCTGATCGGCCGCAACGGACCGATCGGTGCATGGCTGCAGTCGTGGTTCGGCATCAACCTGGTGTTCACCTGGCAGGCGGCGGTGATTGCTGCGGCGGTGGCTTCGCTGCCGCTGGTGTTCAAACCGGCGCGCGCGGCGTTCGAGGAAGTGGACGGTCAGCTGGAGCAGGCCGCACGCACGCTCGGTGTGTCCGAAGCGGCGGTGTTCTTCCGCATCACGTTGCCACTGGCCTGGCGCGGCATCCTTGCCGGCCTGTTGCTGGCGTTTGCACGCGCGATGGGCGAGTTCGGCGCCACGCTGATGGTGGCCGGCAGCATTCCGGGCCGCACGCAGACGCTGTCGATCGCCATCTACGAAGCGGTGCAGGCCGGTCAGGACGGCAAGGCCAATGCGCTGGTGATCCTGACCTCGGTGGTGTGCATCGTGATCCTGCTGCTGGCCGCGCGGCTGGTGGGCAGGCGTCGCCGGGAGCTGCGTGATGTGGCTTGACCTGCAGGTACAGCGCCGACTGCAGGCGGCCGGCCAGAGTTTCGTGCTGGACGTGGCGTTGCAGTGCACGCAGCGGCAGGTGGTGCTGTTCGGACCCTCCGGCGCGGGCAAGAGCCTGACCCTGAAGGCAGTGGCCGGGTTGCTGAGGCCAGGCCAGGGCCATGTGCGCCTGCAGGGGCAGACGTTGTTTGACGGGGCGGCAGGCGTGGACCTGCCGCCGCAGCGTCGGCGGCTGGGCTATGTGTTCCAGGACTATGCGTTGTTCCCGCACCTGAGCGTGCGCCAGAACGTGGCGTTTGGATTGGAGAAGGGCTGGCTCAATCCGCGCGCCGGCCAGCGCTGCGAGGCGGTGGAGCAGTGGTTGCATGCATTCCGTATCGACACCGTGGGCGATCTGCTGCCCTCGCAGGTCTCCGGGGGACAGCGTCAGCGTACCGCCCTGGCGCGTGCTCTGGTGACGCAGCCGCAGGCGCTGCTGCTGGATGAGCCGTTCTCCGCGCTGGACCATGATCTGCGCCAGCACCTGCGGCAGGAGCTGGAGACCGTGCTGGACACCACCGGCATCCCGCTGCTGTTGATCAGCCACGATCCGCAGGATGTGGCGATGTTCGGCCATCAGGTGGCGCGCATGGTGGATGGCCGCATCGTCGGCGGTTGATCCGTGATGGTAGTGCCGGCCGCTGGCCGGCAACCGTGGAATCCGGGGCAGCCGGCCAGCTGCCGGCTCTACTGATCCAGGGTTCGTGCGGTCCAGTGGAATGGATCAGTACAACTCGCAGTGCGTGCGGCCTTCACCTCGCAGCGCGTCCCAGTGCCCTTCGCCACTGATGGCATCGATGGCCTCGCGCACCGCGCCTTCCAGGTGGCTCTTGTTGCCGCACAGGTAAAGATGCCCGCCGCGGGCCAGCACATCGCGCACTTCATCGCCGCGCTGCTGCAGCACATGCTGCACATAAACCTTTTCGGCGCCATCGCGCGAGAACGCCGTATGCAGGCCGGCCAGCACACCACGCGTGTGCCAGTCCTGCAGCTGGTCGCGATACAGGTAATCGTGCTGGCTGTGCTTCTCGCCGAACACCAGGTGCACTTCGCGTTGGCAGGCGGTGGCCTGCAGTTCCTGCATCAGGCCCATCAGCGGCGCGATGCCGGTGCCGGTGCCGACCAGCAGAAGGGGAGCTTCGCCGGTATCTGGCAGATGGAAGCCGGGATTGGAGCGGCAGTACACACGGGCATGGTCGCCGCCGTGCAGCAGGCTGCCGGTGGCAGTGCCGAAGCGCTCGCGGCCGCGCAGGGTGTAGCGCACTTCGCGCACGCACAGGCTCAGCTGGTCGTCGCAGGGGTGCGAGGCGATGGAATAGGCGCGCGGCAGTCGCGGTGACAGTAGTTCGCGCAGCCGGGCCAGCGGCACGCTGTCCGGCGTGGCGTGGTCCTGCAGCACGTCCAGCACGTCCAGCCCGTGCAGGTAGGCTTCGAGCTCGCGCTTCTGGCTGACCTTCAACAGGCCCTTCAGCACCTCGCTGCCGCCGAGCTTGGCCAGTTCGCGCAGCACGCCCTTGCTCAGCAGGCGCAGCTCGCGGTCATGCAGGGCGGCCACGGCGGCGGTGTCGCGGTACCAGGTGGCCAATGCCTGCAGCAGGGCAGGGTCGTTCTCGGGTACCACGTGCAGGGTGTCGCCCGCGCGGTAGGCCATGCCGCTACCGGCAATGTCCAGCTGCAGGTGCCAGGCGGCCGGGTCGCTGCTGTTCAAGCGGCGGCGTTCGAGAATGGGCGCGGCAAAGGCGTTGTCTTCGCCATAGGCGGTGACCTGCAGGCGCAGGTCCTGGCCAGCACTGAGGTCGCCATCCAGCACCTGGCCGAGGACCGGCTGCCATTGCTGGAAGAACTGCTCGTAGCCCAGGTCGGCATCCACGCGGTGCAGCAGCGGCTGCGCCTGGCGCTCGCTCAGCGCCGCATCCAGCGCCTTGGTGAAGCCACAGAAGCTGGGGTAGCCGGTGTCACCAAGGCCGAACACCGCATAGCGCAGGCCGCTCAGCGTCGGAGTCTGGCGCAGTGTTTCGAAGAACTGCTCGCCGTTGGCCGGCGGTTCGCCATCGCCGAACGAGCTGGAAATCGCCAGCAGCACATCGCCCTGGCCGAGGCTGGCCACGTCGATGTCATTGAAGGGGAGCACCTGCGGCGCGTGCGGCTGCAGGTCCGCGCCCAGGCGCTGGGCCAGGGCGCGGGCATTGCCCGACTCGGACGCGAAACCCACCAGCAGGCGGCTGAAGGGCGTACTGGTCGGGAGGGCGTTCACGCGGCCTCGTAGAAGTCGTCGAACTTTTCCTTGCTGAACTCGACCAGGTCGTAGTTCTGCATCAGGTCGTTCACCACGCGGCGGATGCTGATGTACGAGGTGATGTTGCCGTCGGCGTCGAACAGTGGCTGCACGGTGGTGTCGACCACGTAGAGCACGCCGCCCTTGCCGAGGTTGGGCACGATGCCGGTCCAGGTCTTGCCGGCCTTGATGGTGTCCCACATGTCCTTGTAGACCGCCTTGGGCACATCCGGATGGCGCACGATGCTGTGCGGCTGGCCGATCAGTTCCTCGCGGGCGAAGCCGGTGAGCGTGCAGAACAGGTCGTTGGCGTAGGTGATGTTGCCCTGCAGGTCGGTGGTGGAGATCACCATGACGTTCTGCATGGCGTTCAGCAGCTGGGCGTTGTCGGGGGTGTAGCTCATCGCAGGGTCCTTGTGGATGCCGGTAACGCCGGCGTGTTCGGTTCCTGCATAGAAATACGCCCGCACGGCGGCGGGCGGTTTGACATTGATCAAGTAGGTGGCGCGATGGCCTGCGACCGGGTGTCGCAGGGGGCGTTCACTGCTGCTGGGGAAAGCCGATCGTCTCGTGGCAATGCTGCACGAGGTGGCGACCTCCCTCATTGATGTGCAAGATGTCTGCGCCACCGAAGAACCGCAGCAGTGCTGCCCCGGTCGTACTGCCCGCATGCGCGGAGCGCCTGGCTGCGGATGGCAGGAACGGATCAGCTCGCGGATCATGTCCGCCAGGCAGATCCGCACGTGCAAGGGCGCCTTCGATCACTAGCTGGGCACATGCGCCTGCCAGATAGGCGTCTGGTTCCCGCTGCCGGCCGCGCCGCGGCTGCCCTGACAATGCGGTGGCGATATGCTGGAACTCATGGGCGGTGGTGGCGATCACGTGCCTGCGCAGCGAGTCGGTATCGGGGCCGGAGGGAAACCAGAAACTGACCATCTGGCCCTGCGGCTCTGGTCCTGGCAGCTGTCGCCAGATGCCGCCTCCGTCACTTACGATCGTGAGCTGATAGCGCATTGGTGTCCGTTCCTGCCCATTGGCCTGGAGCGGCAATTCAGCGGATCGTGCGGCGGCCTCGCAGAGCCGCGACGCCTGCATGGCTGAAAGCGCTCGATCTGCCCAGAGGACTCGAGTTGCGACGGATGACCTCCTGCACTCGATGGATCGATTGGGATACTCCGAGCTTTCCGGGCCGGGTAGCACCGATACTGTGCTGATCTTCAGATGCGAGAAAGGGCCTCGCAGCAGGGTGGCATACCCTCCATCGGGACTGACCAGGTTCCGGGGAGGCAGCTGGAGGGATTGGCACGCACTTGTGGCCAGAAGCATTGCCGCCAGCCCAGCATAGTGCCCGAGGGCGGGGTCTGGTTGGGTACGCCTGGACTGGCGGCGCTGCATCAGGGGGTCAGCCCGCATTGATACGGCGATGGATATTTCGTACAGACTTGAAAGTCCGAGACTGAGGCCGCCTTGGTGGCTCCGCCGTATCGAGAGGCCGCCGCGATGGTGTTTGGTCCAGGGGCTGCACCTACATCGAATGTTGCGAGGTCGTACCTCAACTCGGTCGCTGGACCGGACGCAGATGCGGCCCAGGCGTTCGCATCATCCGGATCGACAAGCCGGAGGACGGTTCCTGTTCGATGCCATTGGAACTGCTTGGCGGCGATGGTGGCTCCTTGCCGGGCATCAAACAACAGCAGGGTTACAGATCCATTGGCTGGGAAGGCTATGGATGAACCCGAGACGTCGATTTCGAACTGCGCGGCATCTGGTACTTCTGATGTCGACGCCAGCAGAACTCGCTCGAACCAAGGTAGGCCATCGCGTTCGCCTACGCCGATCTTGCCTCCAATCCTGCCTTCTATCCGGCACTTCTTGGTTTCTTCGCACGATGCGCTCAACTGCCACTCCATCGGCCCGCAGCCAGCAGAGACGAGGGTGATACCGACAGCTGCCACGACAACTCGCAGATTGCTCATTGGTAATCTCCACGTTGGACGTCGATTGACCGATCAGCTCAACCTGCTGATTCGGCAGTCGATCCGTACCGGATCAGGCTCGATCAGGCAATCGGAAGTGTTTCAAGGACCTCTGGTAGCTGGCTCCGGGCCTCATTCGACGCGCCAGACACATGCGCAGGTCGCGCCAATGGCGACACTTGCGCCTACAGTCACACCACGTGGGGAACTCGCGGGCGCATCAGCCCATCAGATAGCGCAGCACGCCGGCCGAGACCACGCCGATCAGCACCGTCGGCAGCATCGACAACCGCGTGGCGGCCAGCAGGGTGATCGCCAGTGCGGCCAGGTCGGCGGGCTTGTCGGCGACGAAGTCGGGCGCGATCACCGAGATCAGCACGCAGCCCGGCGCGGCTTCCATCACCGTTACCGCGCGCTTGCTCAGCGTGCGGTTGCGCAGGGCGAGGAAGCCGACGATGCGGGTCAGGTAGGTGGCGGCGGCCATCAGCACGATGGTCAGCACCGAGGTCCAGTGGATCAGGCCGTTGAAGATCATGCTGCGTCCTCCGCCAGCAGCCAGGCCGCGGCCAGGCCCGCCAGTGCGCCGCTGGCCACGTACCACGCACCCGGCACCAGCAGGTAGGTGGCAGCGGCCACCACCAGGCTGACCAGCCAAGGCCGCGCGGCCTTCATGCCCTGCCACATGCCACGCAGCAGCACCAGGAACACGGCGGGGAAGGCCATGTCGAAACCATAAGCGTGGATGTCGCCCAGCATTGGCCCAACGATCGCGCCCAGCGCGGTGCAGGCGACCCAGACCGTGTACAGGCCTGCCGACACGCCCAGGTAATAGGCCAGGCTGAAGCCGAGCGCACGGCGCCGTGCATCGGCCACGCCCATCGCCCAGCTCTCGTCGCACATGAAGAACAGCGCCGGCAGCACGCGGCGGCGCGGCAGGTGCTGCAGCAGCGGGGCCAGGCTGGCGCCCATCAGCAGGTGGCGGCTGTTGACCAGCGCGGTGATCGCGACGATCAGCGCGATGTGCGGCGGCGAGGTCCACAGTTCGACGGCGGCGAACTCCGAGCCGCCGGCGAAGTTGAGGCCGGTCATCAGCGGCACTTCCAGGGCGCTGAGGCCTTTCTGGGCGGCCTGGGCGCCGAGCACCAGGGCAAAGGGAATGAAGCCGATCATCACCGGCACGGCGGCGCGCAGGCCGCGCAGGAATTCGGCACGCGGGGCGGTATCGCAGGTGTCGGGCAGGGGGAGGGTGGTACGGGCGTCCATGGAACGGCACAACGAAGTGGGGGTGGCCCATGCTAGCGGTCCGATCGCGAAATCGGGTTGCGTTGATGCCACTCGATTCGGGAATATTGAGATTCCATGCGGCCAATGTCGCCAACGGTGAAATCCCATGCAGTACCAGCTCGACAACCTTGATCGGCGCATCCTCGACGCCCTGCAGCGTGACGGACGCCTGCAGAACCTGGAGCTGGCCCGGCAGGTCGGCCTTTCGCCCTCGGCCTGCCTGCGGCGGGTGCGGCTGCTGGAGGAGGGCGGCTACATCGACCGCTATGTTGCCCTGCTGAATGAGGCCAAGGTGGGACGTGGCTTCACGGTGTTCGTGCGGGTGTGGCTGCGCGGGCAGGACGAGGACACGACCAATCACTTCATCAACAGCATCAAGTCTTTCCCGGAAGTACTTGAATGCCATCTGATGGCGGGGGACTGCGATTTCCTGCTGCGGGTGGCGGTGGCGGATCTGGATGCCTACCGGCAGTTCCAGATGCAGCACCTGAACCGGATTGCCGGGGTGCAGAACACCAAGACCGAGATCCCGATGCAGCGGATCAAGCAGACGACCCAGTTGCCGCTTTGAGGGATGGGGGTTGTGGCCGGGTTGCACCCGGCACCCGCAGAGGCAACGGCCGGAGCAACAGCGTGCATTCCGTGGGACGGCGGGGTAGGTCCGGTTGCAGGGGACGCTGCAAGTACGTCCATGTAAGCTCGGTCGCCGCATCCATGCGGCTCACGCCCCCGCAACCGGACCCACCCCGCCTTCGACAGATTTCCGCGATCTGTCGGAACGGCATGAGCTGCTCTTGGTGGGTGTCGACCTTGGTCGACACGATTTGGTCGGCACGGGGTCAGATCCCGTTGTTGCGCAACGGGCTCTGACCCCAGGCGTGACGTGGTCTGTTCGATTCATTGATGCCCGATGCGTGACTGGCTTCATGGCGCCAGTCACGCCGCCAGCCGTGGGCGGCGGTCATCGCAATGACATGTGACCCCGGTACGGTTTGAGCCCGCTTGCTGGTCGCGCGCGGGCCGGGTTCCGGTCGTGGGCGCGTCCACTGCAGCTGCTGTCGCTGCCGAGGGTCATGTGTTCTACGTCAGGGGGCTGAATGGACACCATGCGGTCAGAACTTGGAAGGTGGCCATCGCCGCATGGCTGCTGCTGTCCTCTGCCGCTGCCGCGCAGGACGGTGTTCATGCCTACGATATCCCTGCGCAGCCGCTGGAACAGGCGGTCGAGCGCTTCAGTGTCATCAGCGGGTGGTCGGTGATGTACCCGGGCGACCTCGCCGCGGGCCGCAGCAGCCATGCGCTGCGCGCCAGCCTGATGCCGCTGCCTGCGTTGCAGATGCTGCTGCAGGACACCGGCATCGAAGCCGAGGTGATCGGCGAGCAGCGCGTGGTGCTGCGCCGGGGAACGTCCTCGGCCGCCGAACCCGGTGTTGGCGTCGATCTTCCCGAGGCCGAACGTCGCCGCCGCTATGGCGGCCTGCAGCAGCGCCTGCGCGCGGCGTTCTGTGACGACCCTGAGATCGCGCCCGGCCGCTATGCCGCAACCCTGCGCTTCCGCGTCGACGCCGAGGGCCAGGTGCAGCAGCCCGAACTGCTGTCCGGTAGTGGCAGTGCCCGCCGCGATGCGCGCCTGCTGCAGGCGCTGCAGGGCCTGGTGCTGGCGCCCGATGCCGCTGCGCTGCCGCAGCCGGTGACGCTGCAGATCCGTCCTTCCGGCACCGACCACGACTGTGGCCGGCGCGCGCCCCTTCCATGACTTCAAGGATCCGAACATGAGCAACGGTACGGCTGGGGCAGTTGACCTGATGGACCACCTTCTGGGGGCCTACGACGAGCTGAAGCGCCGCTTGGTGCGCAAGCTGGGCTCGGAAGAGCTGGCCGGCGACGCGCTGCAGGACACCTGGATGCGCCTGAGTGCGCGCCGTGACCGTCTGGATGCCGTGCAGAATCCCGCGGCCTACCTGCTGCGCATGGCGATGAACACCGTGATCGACCGCCAACGTGCCGACCACCGCCTGCTGAGCCTGGAAGAGGTGGATACGCTGATGGACATGGCCGACCCGGCACCGGGCCCGGCGCAGGTAGCTGAGCTGGACTTCGCGCTGGAAGACATGGTCGGCCTGCTGCAGCGCATGCCCGAGCGTCGTCGCCGCATCCTGCTGGCGATCCGCGTCGACGGCCTGCAGCAGCGCGATGTCGCCGATCACCTGGGCGTGTCGCTGCGGCTGGTGCAGCGTGAGCTGAAGGCGGCCCAGGACTATCTGGCCGAGCGCAGCGGGCAGGGGCGCCAGGTGCGGTTCTGAGCGGCGGCATCCGTCTACACTTTGACGCCGAGCAGAACCCCGCAGCGTGCGGGTCCGGCATGAGTCCCCATGGATCCTGACGATCGCCCGCAACGCCCGCTGGATGCCGTCGAGCGTCAGGCCCACGCGTGGGTGGTGCGGCTGACCTCGGGCGAAGCCACTGCCGCTGATGCACGCAGGTTTCGTGCGTGGTGCGAGGCCGACCCCCACCATCGCGAAGCGTTCGGCCGGGCGCGCCGGCAATGGGAACAGGTACGGCTGGCCGGCGAGCAGCTGCCCGCCGCAGCACGGCAGCCGGTCGCGCCGACGCCGGCCCAGCGCTGGAGCCGGCGCGCCTTCCTGGGCGCCGCGATTGCTGCGCCAGCCAGCCTGGTGCTGGTGGCGGCGATCCGCCCACCGCTGGGGCTGTGGCCGTCGGTGACGGCCATGGCGGCCGATTTTCACACCGGCACCGGTGAACGGCTGCAGATCGCGCCCCTGCCGCAGTTGAAGATCGAACTGGATACGCAGAGCAGCCTGCGCCGCCGTGCGGACGCGCAGGGCGAAGGCTTCGAGCTGGTGCAGGGCCAGGCCGCAATCGAAACCGAGGCTGGCCTGCGCCTGGCCTTGTTCGCGGGGCCAGGCTGCGTGATTGCCGAGGAAGGTGCGGTGCGCCTGGACGTGCGCAATACCCATGGACAGGTACGGGTGACCTGCCTGCAGGGCAGTGCCCGCATCGAGCACCCACAGGGCCGCCTGCAGCTGCAGGCGGGCCAGCAGACCCAGTACGACGAGCGCCTCAGTGGCGTGGTGGCCGAAGCCGTGGCCTCGGAAGTGAGTGCCTGGACCGAAGGCATGCTGGTATTCCGCCGCGCACCGCTGCGCGAGGTGGTGGATGAAATCAACCGATACCGCCGCGGCAAGGTACTGCTGGGCGAATCGGCGTTGGCGCGTGCCCCGGTCAGTGGCCGCTTCCGCATCGATGATCCGGACGCCGCGCTGGAGCAGCTGCGACTGACGATGTCGCTGGATCTGCGTCGCTTTCCGGGTGGCATTGCCGTCCTTGGTTAGGTGAAGACGCTGGCTGCGCGCGCCGCGCGGGGCTGTTGCAAGCACGGAGAAGCCAAGGATGCGCAACGAGACCATCGGTGTGCTGGATCTGCGCCGCAATCTGTCGGCGTTGCTGGAAACCACCCAGCGACGGCCTTTGATGGTGCACCGCTACGGCTCGCCATGGGTGTGCGTGGTGTCTGACGCACAGTGGCAGCAACAGGCTGTGCTGCTGGACTTCGATCCGCAGTCGCACCCGCTGGCGATGCTGCTGCGCCTGCAGCAGCAGGTGCTGCCGCTGGCTGAAACCGGTGCGTTGCCGCCTGCGGCGCTTGCACGCGCACTGCTGCTGATGGGCATGCATGGCATCGACGGTCTGGCGCAGTTGCACGAGCAGGTGCTGCACCACCGGCTGTGGCACTGGTTCGTGGCGGGCACCCGCGGCGTGATGGACGGCTGGCAGCTGCCGGCGCTACGCATTGCGATGGCGTCATGGTGCGATGACGTGGAGATGACGGGTGCGCTGGCTGCGTTCGCCACGCGCAGCGACGTGGCGGTATTGGCCCGGCGCTGCGGCGGCGACGCACCGCGCCTGCTGCGCGAAGCCTGCAGGCGGATGACGCTGCGATGACGGTGCCGATGAAGCACCACCCAGCGCACAGAGTTGCATTCGCGCTGTCGCTTCACCTGCCTTGCTGACGTCTTCTCCAGAGTACGACGCACCACGCGTCGCGGAGCGCGGGCGACGCAGATGGCAGACAGTCGCAGGATCAGCATGCTGGAGCTGGATCGCCACCTGAGCCAGTCACTGGAGCAGGCGCGGCACACGCCCTTGAACGTGCAACGTTACGGGCATTCCTGGGTATGGGTGCTGTCCAGTGATGCCTGGGCGGAAGCGGCGCGCTGGGCGGCGCTGGACAGCAGCGCGCATCCGCTGGCGGCGCTGCGAAGCGCGCTCGATCTGCAGCTGCGGCCCTGGCCGGAAGCGGCCATGAACGCGCTGCCGCTTGAGGCGGGCGATGCGCGGCTGCTGCAACGCGCGGCCCTGCTGCTGGTCGTGCGTGACCTCAACAGTGCGCAGCGCGTCTATGACGACCTGCGCTACCACCAGGCCTACCGGATGTTCATCGGCCTCGACCACGGCACCGCGTGGTCGCCGATGCAGTGCGTGCGCCTGCTGCAGGCGTGCGCGCATCCGCTGGTGCGCGGCTGCATCGACGAAACGCTGGCCAGCGTGCCGCAACACCTGTTCGACGCGGCACGCGCGCAGGCGGCCCCTGCGCCCGCGCAGGCACATGCGCAGCGAATTGCCGGCGGATGTTTATCGTACTGACACATGCACCGCTGACCATGGCGCAGCGGTCTCTTCCAGGATGACGAGGGCGGAACAATGGCAAGGCAGGTTCGTGGTCGCAGGGCTCGGCAGCAGGGGTTCAGCCTGATCGAAATCATGGTGGTGGTGGTGATCATCGGCATCCTCGCCGCATTGATCGTGCCGCGCCTGATGGACCGCCCTGACCAGGCGCGCGTGGTCGCGGCGCGGCAGGATATCGCGGCATTGATGCAGGCGCTGAAACTGTTCAGGCTGGACAATGGGCGCTATCCGAGTGCCGAGCAGGGCCTGCAGGCACTGGTGAAGCCGCCGCAGGGCAGCGGTTCGATGCCGGTGACGCCGTATCTGGATCGCCTGCCGAATGACCCGTGGGGCCATCCGTACCAGTACCAGATTCCCGGAACCCATGGCGACATCGACGTGTTCTCGCTGGGTGCGGACAGCAAGCCAGGTGGCGACGCCGGGAACGCGGATATCGGCTCCTGG
The DNA here is from genome assembly GCF_036319965.1 of Stenotrophomonas sp. SMYL41. Lineage (NCBI taxonomy): Bacteria > Pseudomonadati > Pseudomonadota > Gammaproteobacteria > Lysobacterales > Lysobacteraceae > Stenotrophomonas > Stenotrophomonas sp. SMYL41. The sequence continues at coordinate 55,613 of NZ_JAWIRX010000001.1, forward strand.
CAGCTGTGAGGCGCGCTGATGGCAACCCGGACACGTGCGGTCCCGTGCACCCGCCAGCGTGGCATGGCGGTGATCGTTGCGCTGCTGGTGGTGGCACTGGTGGCGGTGATTGCCACCGCGCTGCTGACCCGGCAGTCGGCGCAGCTGCGCGCGCTGCGTAGCGACCAGTTGCGTGCGCAGGTGCGCATGGCGGTCGACGCCACGCTGGAGCGTGCGGCGCAGCAGCTGCGCGAGGATGTGCGCGAGCAGTTGACCACGGTACGCAGCGGGCGCTGGGCGCGTCCGCTGACGCTGCAGGCGCCGTTGCCGGTGCAGTTGCAGCTGGTCGACGCGCAGTCGATGTTCAACCTGCGCAACCTGCTGGCGCATGGCCGGCCGGACCCCGAGGCGCGACGCGCGTTCATCGCGTTGTGTGCCGGGCAGGGGCTGGGCCTGGGCGCCTGCGCATCCGCGGCGGACCACATCCAGGCGCGCCTGCGCGACGGCGGCATGCAGGCGCAGGCCCCGCTACCGAGCGAATCGCTGATCACGCAGGCACTGGCCGGTGCCGATCCGGTGGCACTGCAGGCGCTGGCGCGACGCACCGTCGTACTGCCGGCGCAGACCCTGGTCAACGCCAACACCAGCGACCTGAGCGTTCTGCAGGCAGTGACGCCTGCGGTCGAGCCGGCGCGGCTGCAGGCGCTGCTCGGTGAGCGCGACGGTGGCCGTTGGTTGCTCAACCGCGGCGACATCGCCAATCGGCTGCAACTGAGCAACGAACAGATGGCCATGCTTCCCTTGGGCATCCATAGCGAGTGGTTCCTTGCGGTCGGCCAGGTGCAGGCCGACGGCAGTGCGGTCGAGTTCCGTGCGTTGCTCTGGCGCGAGTACCGTGACGATGGGGCACGTGTGCAGCGAGTGTGGACGAGGATCGGTGCATGAGCGTGCAGCTACGGGTGCGCCTGCCGCCGCTGGAGCACCTGCGCGCCGACAGCGCAGTGGACTGGGTGCAGCTGCACAAGGGCGAGGTGCTGGCACACGGCCGCGACACACTGGCGGCGCTGGGCCTGCGTCATCCGAATGCGGCGGTGCGCGCCTGCCTTGATCCGCACGACCTGATCCTGCTGGAACTGCAGCTGCCGCCGTTGTCCGGGCGCCGCCTGCAGTCGGCGCTGCAGGGTGAGGTGGAGGCGATGCTGCTGGACGACCTGCAGGAGGTGGCGTTGGCCCACGGTGCGCAGGCGGCGGACGGCACGGTTCCGGTGGCCTGGCTCGGCCAGCAGGCAGTCCTGCAGGCGCAGCAGCTGCTGGCCTCGTGCGCACTGCAGCTGCAGGCACTGTATCCCACGCCATTGCTGCTGCCCTGGCAGGAGGGCCAGGCCACGCTGCAGGTCAGCGGCGAGCACCTGCTTGTGCGCAGCGGGCGCGATCGGGGCTTCGTCCAATGGTGTGGCGGACGTGACGCGTCCGCAGTGATGCAGGCCCTGGCAGTGCGCCTGCAACAGGCCGGCGCGCACGCCGTGCAGTGGCTCGACAGCGTGCCCCCGACGTGGCCGGCGAGCCTGCCCGCCACCGCCGTCGCGCATGAGCGGCAGGCCTGCGGCCCCGTGCCGGCGTGGTCGTTGCCGCTGGCTGGTACTGGCCAGCGGGCGCCCCGGTTGGCGATCGGCCTGGCGTTGGCGGCGGTGCTGCTGGCCGCGCTCGGCCTGCAGCTGCAGGTCTCGCGGTGGCGAAGTGAGGGCGAGGTGCTGCAACAGGGCATGACGCGGCAGTTCAATGCACGCTTCCCGGAGATCACCGATGTGGTGGACCCGGTGCTGCAGGCAAGGCGGGCATTGGCGGTGCCATTGCCACCGCCGCCGTTGCCGCCACTGCAACGCCAGGTGGCCAGCACGCTGCAGGCGGTCCCGGAGTTGGCGGGGCAGGTTCGCAGCCTGCATTACCAGCCGGGCCAGCTGGACATGGCGTTGGACGCCGATGCCCAGGCATTGGCCGATGATCCGCAGCGGCTCGAGCGCTGGCAGCAGGCGGTGCAGGCGCAGGGCCTGCAGCTGGCACGTGGTTCCGATGGACAACTGCGGGTGAGCGGAGCCGGACAGTGACGACCCGCACCCTGCGCTTGGGCGAGGGACTGGCCGGCCTCCGGCAGCGCTGGCAGCGCCTGCCAGCGCGCGACCGGCTGATGCTGTGGGTGATGGTGGTGGCGCTGCTGGCGGCAGGCCTGTGGTCGTTGTGGCTGGACCCCCTGCTGAAGCAGCACGCGTACTGGCAGGCCGAACTCCCACGGCTGCAGGCGCAGTCCCGCGCACTGGCGCCGCTGCTGCGGGCCCGGGAGCGCCAGCAGCAGGCCCAGGGCCAGCGCCCGACGCTGGCCAGCCTGCGGGACGGAATCAGATCCGCCGGCCTCGCCGACGGCCTGCATATCGAAGCGCGCGACGGGCGCTGGCACCTGCAGGTGCAGGCGGTGCCCGCCGATGCGCTATGGAACTGGCTGCTGCCGCTGCTGGCCGACCCGGCCATCGAGCTGCAGCAGCTGCAACTGACACGCACAGGGGATGCGAACATGCCGGCGGCACGGATTTCCGGAAACATCGTGATGGTGGCCACTGCGGGTGCCCATCCATGAGGGCGATGCGCAGCCTTGCCTGCAGTACTGCATTGGCGCTGATCGTGGGCATGGCCCACGTGCCGGCGCCCGTGCTGGCGCAGGACACCCGCGATGAGCCGGTGCAGCTGAACCTGGTGGATACCGATATCGGCGGCGTGCTGCGCATGGCGGCACGGTTCACCGGCCGCCAGTTCCTGGTCGACCCGCGGGTGACCGGCAAGATGACGGTGGTCTCCGATGGCCCGGTCAGCCGTACCCAGGCCTACCAGCTGCTGCTGGGCGCGCTGCGCATGCGCGGCTTCGCCGTGGTCGAGAACGGCGGCGTCAGCCGGGTGGTGCCGCAGGCCGACGCCAAGCTGCTCGGTGGCCGGGTGGGCAGCGGCGGTGCAGGGGGCGAGATCGCCACGCGCACCTTCGCGCTGCGCTACGAGAACGCGGCCGCGCTGGTGGCAGTGCTGCGGCCGATGATCAGCCCGGACAACCCGATCACTGCCAACCCAGGCAACAACACCCTGGTGATCACCGACTATGCCGACAATCTGGAGCGCATCGCACGGGTGATCGCCAGCGTCGACACGCCGGCTGGCATGGACACCGATGTGGTGAAGCTGCAGCAGGGCATTGCCGTTGACGTGGCGGCAATGGTCGCGCCGCTGCTGGATGCGCAGGGCGCCGAGCCCAGCCAGAAGGTGGTGGTGATGGCCGACCCGCGCAGCAACAGCGTGCTGCTGCGTTCCAGCAGCCCCGGGCGTACCCGCCTGGCACGGCAGCTGGTGGAGAAGCTGGACCGCGCCCAGGATGAATCCGGCAACCTGCATGTGGTCTACCTGCGCAATGCCCAGGCCAACCAGCTCGCTGGTGTGCTGCGCGGCGTGGTGGCCGGACAGAGCGATGCACCGGCAATGGGCAGCAACGAGGGCATCACGCCACTGCCCGGCGATGCCAACGGTTCCACACCGGCGCAGCCGTCGCAGCCGCAGCAGGCCAAGGCCGGTGGCAATGCGCTGGAATCACAGCGGCTGGACCCGAACCGCCGCGACCCGATCGACGCCGGAAGCACCGGCTTCAGCCAGAACGGCATTTCGGTGCAGGCGGACGTGGCCACCAACACGCTGCTGATTTCGGCCCCCGAGCCGGTGTACCGCAACCTGCGCCGGGTGATCGACCAGCTTGACCAGCGCCGTGCGCAGGTGCTGGTGGAAAGCCTGATCGTGGAGGTCAACCAGACCGACGCCGCCGAGCTGGGCGTGCAGTGGATGCTGGGCAATGGCCGCACCTTCGGCGGCACCCACTTTGGTGGCGCCACCGGCGGCATTGGGCTCAATACCGGTGCACGCACTACCTTGGACGTGCTGCCAAAGGATGGCCTGAAGATCGGTGTGATCGACGGCACCATCAACCTGCCCGGCGTCGGTCAGATCCTCAACATGAAGGCGCTGGCCAACGCGCTGCAGAGCAAGGGTGGCGCCAACATCCTGTCCACGCCGAACCTGATGACGCTGGACAACGAAGCGGCCAGCATCATGGTCGGCCAGACCGTACCGTTTGTCAGCGGCCGCTACGTGACCGACGGTGGTGGCGGCAGCAACAACCCGTTCCAGACCATCGTGCGCGAGGACGTGGGCCTGAAGCTGCGGGTACGCCCGCAGATCTCCGAGGGCGGCACGGTGAAGCTGGATATCTACCAGGAGGTCAGCAGCATCGACGCGCAGAGCGCCAACAGCACGGCCGGCATCATCACCAACAAGCGCGCCCTGGATACCAGCGTGCTGCTGGACGATGGCCAGATCATGGTGCTGGGTGGCCTGCTGGAAGACAGCGTCAGTCATGGCCGTGATGCGGTTCCGGGGCTGGGCAGGATCCCGGTGCTGGGCGCCTTGTTCCGCAGCGACACGCGCAAGCGCGCCAAGACCAACCTGATGGTGTTCCTGCGCCCGCACGTGGTGCGTGACCCGGCTGCCGGCCAGCGCCTGACCCGCGACCGCTACGACTACATGCGCAACGCACAGGCCGGCGCGCAGCCGGTACAGAGCTGGGCCTTGCCGGCGCTGTCGGCGCCGCAGCTGCCGCCGCAGGACCTGTCTGTACTCGGCCAGGGCAATGCGCGCGATGGCCAGGGTCAGCCGCAGCAGAGCAGCAGCCTGGCGGCGTTGTATCCGTCCGGCGACGGCGATGCGCAGCTGGTGCAGTTCGCGCAGGGGCTGGACCCGGCGCGTGCCAGCCAGGGCGTTGCGCAGGTGCGTGCACTGGGCCTGCAGGCCTATGCCGAAGCGACACCCGGCGAGAGCGGGCAACGCCTGCGCGTGCGATTGCCGCGCGATCCGGCGACGCTGGACCCGGCACTGCAGCAACTGCGCGGGCTGGGCTACACGCCGGAACTGGTGATCGGGCCGTGAGCGCCGCCGCGCCGCTGCCGTACGCCTGGGTGCGCAGCCATGGCGTGATGCTGTCCGAGGCCGGCGGCGAGCCCGTACTGCTGGGCACCGCCGAAACTGCCGCGTGGGCCGTGGCCGAACTGCGGCGCCGGCATGGCCCGCTGCCGTTCCAGGCGCTGGATGCGGCGACCTGGCAACAGCGGCTGGGTGAACAGTACCGTGACGGCGGCGATGCCGCTGCTGTGGTCGGGGCTGCTGAAAGTGAAGTGGATCTGGACCGGCTGATGCAGGACATGCCGGAGGTCACCGATCTGCTGGATGCGCAGGACGATGCGCCGGTGATCCGCATGATCAACGCGCTGCTGGCACAGGCCGCACGCGATGGCGCCAGCGATCTGCACATCGAGCCGTTCGAGACCCACTCGGTGGTGCGCTACCGGGTGGACGGCACGCTGCGCGACATGGTGCAGCCGCGGCGCGCACTGCACGCGGCGCTGGTGTCGCGCATCAAGATCATGGCGCACCTGGACATCGCCGAGAAGCGCCTGCCGCAGGACGGGCGCATCGCGATCCGCGTGGGTGGGCGTCCGCTGGATATCCGTGTCTCCACGGTGCCGACCGGGCATGGCGAGCGCGCCGTGCTGCGACTGCTGGAAAAGGATGCCGGCCGCCTGCAGCTGCAGCGCCTGGGCATGGCCGATGACACCCTGGCCACGTTCACCGGATTGATCCGGCAGCCGCATGGCATCGTGCTGGTCACCGGGCCGACCGGCAGCGGCAAGACCACTTCGCTGTACGCCGCGCTGGGCCAGCTCGACAGCAGCACCAGCAACATCCTCACCGTGGAAGACCCGGTGGAGTACGACTTCGCCGGCATCGGCCAGATCCAGGTCAACGCGCGTATCGGCATGAGCTTCGGTACCGCGCTGCGCGCGATCCTGCGCCAGGACCCGGACACCATCATGATTGGCGAGATCCGCGATCTGGAAACCGCGCAGATTGCGGTGCAGTCGTCGCTGACCGGGCATGGCGTGCTGGCCTCCCTGCACACCAATGACGCGATCTCAGCGGTAACCCGTCTGGCCGACATGGGGGTGGAGCCGTTCCTGCTGGCCTCGTCGTTGCGCGGTGTACTGGCACAGCGGCTGGTGCGGCGGCTGTGCACGCAGTGCCGGCGTGCCGAGGTGGATGGCGAAGGCCGCACCGTGTGGCGTGCGGTGGGCTGCGCGGCCTGTGCCAACAGCGGCTATCGGGGGCGCACCGGCATCCATGAGCTTTTCGTGGTGGACGATCGCGTGCGTGCGCTGATCCATGAAGGGCAGGGTGAGCCCGCGCTGCGCGAAGCGGCGCGGCATGCCGGCATGCGCACGCTGCGCCAGGACGGCCAGCGTTGGGTCGACAGCGGGGTGACCACGCTGGAAGAAATCCTGCGCGTCACGGGCGACGACTGAGGCCTGCATGGCGCTGTTCGACTACCAGGCCGCCAACGCGCAGGGCCGCATCGAGAAGGGCCAGCTGGACGCGGACAGCCCGCGCGGCGCGCGCCAGCTGCTGCGCGGCCGTGGGTTGACGCCGGTGCAGGTGAGCGCGGCGCGCAACGCCGGCAGTGGCTGGGGCACGCGCCGGCTGTCCGCCAGCGAGTTGGCCTGGGCAACCCGCCAGCTGGCCAGCCTGCTGGCCGCCAGCCTGCCGTTGGAAGGTGCATTGAGTGCGGTGATCGAACAGGCCGAGCGCCCGCATGTGGCCCAGGCACTCACCGCGGTGCGCGCCGACGTACGTGCTGGACAGCGCCTGACCGTGGCATTGGCTGCGCGGCCACGTGATTTTCCGCCGATCTACCGGGCGCTGGTGGGCGCCGGTGAAGACTCCGGCGACCTGGCACGGGTGATGGAGCGCCTGGCCGACTACATCGAAGAGCGCAATGCGCTGCAGGCCAAGGTGCTGACGGCTTTCATCTATCCGGCGGCGATCAGCCTGGTGTCGGTGGCGATCGTGGTCTTCCTGCTCAGCTATGTCGTGCCGCAGGTGGTGACCGCGTTCGTGCAGGCACGGCAAACGCTGCCGATGCTGACCCAGGTGATGCTGGCGGCCAGTGCATTCGTTCGCAGCTGGGGAGTGTGGGCGGGGCTCGGCATCGCTGCGTTGGTGGTGGCATGGCGGTTGGCTCTGCGCAAGCCCGAGCTGCGCCTTCGCTGGGACGCGATGCTGCTGCGGGTGCCGATGGTCGGGCGTTTCGTACTGGGTGTGAACAGTGCGCGCTTTGCCTCGACCCTGGCGATCCTGCTGGATGCCGGCGTGCCGCTGCTGCGTGCACTGGAAGCGGCGCGGCAGACGCTTGGCAATGCACTGCTGGCGCGTTGCGCTGATGACGTGTCCGCGCGCGTACGCGAAGGTGCCGCGCTGGGTGCTGCGTTGAAGGTGCAGAAGGTGTATCCGCCGATCCTGGTGCACCTGGTGGCCAGCGGCGAAAAGACCGGCGCATTGGCACCACTGCTGGATCGCGCGGCACAGACGATCTCGCGCGAGATCGAGCGCCGCGCGATGGCACTGACCGCGTTGCTGGAGCCGACCATGATCCTGGTGATGGGCGGCGTGGTGCTGACCATCGTGCTGGCCGTGCTGATGCCGATCATGGAAATGAACCAGCTGGTGCAGTGATGCGCAACGCGCATCACGGGTAGAGTCGACTGTTAGTCGACTGCTTCTCAAACGCACTTCGACAAGTCCAGCGCTTCGCGTGCCAGTCGACTAACAGTCGACTCTACCCGGTGGGCGTCTTCGATTCTCCACACAATCCTCCACACCTTTTTTCGATCTTCCACAGGTTTCTTAAGCGGCCTGTCATCGGCACGGACCAGCATAGCCACGTCGTCGCAGAGCGGGCTGGGAGGCCCCTGGCGACAGCAGGCGTGCAATGACCGTTCCTCCCTTGGCGTTTCCCTTCGCAGTAAACCCTTCAGGAGAAGATCATGACCAAGTACAAGACCCTGGCCGCGCTGGTTGCCACCGCGCTGCTCGCTACCGTGGGCGCCGCGTCGGCGCAGACCGTTACCGGCGGCGGTGCATCGCTGCCGGCCGACCTCTACAAGGGTTCGGCCGACAGCATCCTGCCGGCGAACTTCACCTACGCCGTGACCGGTTCGGGCACCGGCAAGAAGGCGTTCCTGGAAAACAACTCGGCGCTGTTCTCGACCACCGGCACCGTGCATTTCGCCGGCAGCGATTCGGTGCTGAGCAGCACCGAGCTGAGCACCTACACCACCAACTTCAACCAGCCGACCAATGCCAACCGCTACGGCGCGCTGATCCAGGTGCCGTCGGTGGCCACCTCGGTCACCATTCCGTTCAACAAGGCCGGTTCGGCGGTGGACCTGAGCGTGGCGCAGATCTGCGGCGTATTCTCGGGTGCGATCAGCGACTGGTCGACCATCGATGCCAACCGCAGCGGCCCGATCCAGGTGGTGTACCGCCCGGAAAGCAGCGGTACCAGCGAAATGTTCAGCCGCTTCCTGACCGCCGCCTGTGCCGCTGAGAACGCTGAAACCTCGAAGCTGGTGGGTGGCAAGTTCGCCATCAAGTCGACCTTCGCCGACCTGTACAAGCGCGATGACAACGGCGCCTTGCCGGCGTTCCTGGTGGCCGCCCCGGCCACCGGTGGCACCTCGCTGTACAACGCTGTCTACGCTGCTGACGGCCGTATCGGCTACGTCGGCCCGGACGTGATCCCGAGCCTGACCGATGCGACCAAGGTCGCCAAGGTCAAGGGCTTCTCGCCGGACCAGGTGAGCGTGCAGGCTACCCTGGACACCGTCGCTCCGCCGACCGGCGCCGCAGCCGAGGACCCCGCCAACTGGGTGCCGGTGTTCGGCAACCCGTCGGCCGGCTATCCGATCGCCGGCTACACCAACCTGGTGATCGGCCAGTGCTACAAGGATTCGAGCGTCGCCACCAGCCTGCGCGGCTTCCTGGCCCGCCACTATCCGGCGACCTACACCGTCGCGTATGAGAAGTCGATCACCGACCACGGCTTCATCCCGCTGACCAAGGCCTGGCGCGATGCGATCCGCAACCGCTTCGTGCTGGCCAGCAGCGCTGCCGGCCTGAACAACCCCAGCACCTGCTCGGGCATCGGTCGTCCGCTGTAATCCGCAGCACTGGTTGAGTCCTGCTTGACCCGACGCCGGCCTCCTGGGCCGGCGTCGCCATTTCCGCGACGGTGCCGCCACTGCAGTGTTTCGCTGTCGGCTTCGTGTCACGTGAACCGTCTATCAGGGGCAGGGCATGCGTTGCGCGTGCCTCCCCGATCGTCGCCGCAGCCGCGGCCCACCAGGTTGATGAGGTTCCGATGTCGCACCCGCTCCCGTCCGCTGTTCATCCGGCCGCGCCGATGCGCCGCAATCATCCGATGGCGTGGGCCATCGCGGTCGCCCTGGGCAGCATGGTGGCCCCGGCCAGCCAGGCGCAGCAGGCATTCAGTCCGGGCTGGTTCGCCGAACGCGGCGCGGCCCAGGGCAGCGCGGCACAGAGTGGCCGCATGCCCAACGGCGTGCCGATCCAGTTCCAGTTGCCGGCCCAGCAGCAGGATGCAGCACGGCAGAAGCTGCAGCAGTCGATCGACAATCTCGGCACCGCGGCGCAGGCGATTGCCCTGCAGCAGCGCTTGCAGGAACAGGCGCGGCAGGCGCGCCGCGAGGCTGGCTTCATCGTTGCCGATGGCCTCGGCAAGGACGGCCTGAGCGTCGACCAGAACCCGCTGACCCGTGGCTGGCTCAACGCGCGCGACGCGGTCCAGTCGCAGGGCAGCGACGGGCGGGTGCAGGTCACGGTCGAGCAGACCGCGGACAAGGCGATCCTGAACTGGGAGACCTTCAACATCGGCGGTAACACCACGCTGAACTTCCTGCAGAACCCTGACTGGGCCGTGCTGAACCGGGTCAATGACCCGGGTGCGCGGCCCAGCCAGATCCTGGGGCAGCTCAACGCCAATGGCACGGTGTTCGTGGCCAACCGCAATGGCGTGGTGTTCGGCAACAACAGCCAGGTCAATGTACGTAACCTGCTGGCAGCCGCAGCACGGATCAGCGATGCGCAGTTCCGCGACAACGGCCTGTACAGCCCCGACGCCAGCAGCAGCGCGCTCAGCGATGCATTCGGCAAGGTGATGGTGGAGCAGGGCGCCCGCATCGCGACCCATGAGCCGACCAGTGCGACGCGCGGCGGTGGTTACGTGCTGCTGGCCGGGCACAGCGTGGAGAATGCAGGACATATCGAGGCGCGCAAGGGCCAGGTGCAGCTCGCTGCCGGTGACAGTTTCGTGATCCGGCGCGGCGTGGGTACGGCGACCAATACCAGCTCCACCACCCGCGGCAATGAAATCGCGCCGCGCTTCATCGCTGGCAGCACGGCTGGCAGCGTGCGCAACACCGGCCTGCTGCGCGCCCGCGAGGGTGACGTGACCCTGGCCGGGCGCAGCGTCGAGCAGGCCGGTGTGGCCGTGGCCAGCACCACGCTTGCGCAGCGCGGCACCGTGCATCTTCTGGCCTCGGCCAGTGATGCCGGCAGCAGCGTCACGCTTGCCGATGGAGCCACCACGGCGGTGCTGATCGAGGACGATGGCAAGGCTACGGTGCTGGATACGCAGCGCGACAGCCTCATCAAGGAATCGGCAGAGCAGGACGCGATCCGCGCCGGCGCGCGCTCGGCAACCTTCGACAATCTGTCCCAGCACAATGATCGCCGGGACCAGTCGCGGGTGGAGATCGTCTCGGGTGGCAACATCCATTTCAGTGCGGATTCGCTGACGGTTGCCACGGGCGGCCAGATCATTGCCGATGCGGCGGCCCGCAGCTACGTAGACGACGCGGCACGCGTGGATGTTTCCGGTGCAGTGGGCGTACAGGTGTCGATGGAGAGCAACAATGTCCAGGTCAAGGTGCAGGGCAACGAACTGCGCGATGCCCTGGACAACCGCGACAGCGGCAAGCTGACCAGCAGCGAGGTCTGGGTCGACCGCCGCCGGCTGGTCCACGTTCCGGCCGGTACCGGGGGCTACGAGGGTGAGCGCTGGTACGCGGCGGGTGGCCTGCTGGAAGTGGGCGGCTACCTCGACAACCAGGGGCACTCGATCGGCGAATGGGCCGCGCAGGGAGGCACCGTCCTGCTGGGCGGCAGGGAAGTGATCACGCATGGCGGCTCACGCATCAACCTTGCCGGTGGCAGTCTGGATGTGCAGAGCGGCGTGATCCGGCAGAGCTGGGTGCGCGGCGTCGATGGCCAGGTCTACCGCCTCGATGATGCGCCGGCGGAGATGCTGTTCGATGGGTTGTACAGCGGCCATGAAGTAAAGCAGGAGCGCTGGGGCATCACCGAGACCTTCCGTGATCCGATCGTATTCGCGGCGCAGCGTGTCGATAACGGGTACACGGTCGGCCGCGACGCAGGACGCCTGATCGTCTCCGCACCGACCGCGGTGCTGGATGGGCAGGTTGAGACTGCCACCTTCCAGGGCGCGCAGCAGAACCGCAGGCCGGATTCCGCGCTGGAGGGTTATGCGCAGGCGCAGACGGCGGCCGCACGCAACGCGCAGCTGTACCTGGGGCGCTACGACGGCCAGGGCCGCAGCGGTGTGTTCGGCTCGGAGGTGCGCCTGGATGACAAGGCTCCGACGAAGGCGGCGTGGTCGCTGCTGGCGCCGGTCAACGAGGAGCGGCGTGACACAGTGTGGCTGGATACCGCAGAGCTGAGTGCCCAGCAGTGGGGACGGATCGACCTGGCGACCGCCGATCGCATCCGCATCGATGGCAGCCTTCGCCTTCAGGCAGGCGGACAGCTCAATCTGACCGGCAGCGAGGTGGAACTGGCAGGCGACATCGGCATTGCCGGCGGCCAGCTGTCGGCGGGCAACCTGCTGGATGTCCAGGGCCGGCCGACGGCGCTGCTGCACGATGGCCGCGCCCGCACCGCCATTGCCGACGGCACGCGGATCGATCTCTCCGGTGAATGGAGCAATGCGTCACTGGCGATGCCGCTCGACGCCAGCGGTGCCTGGACGGATGGCGGTCGCCTGAGCCTGAGCAACAGTCATGACGTGGTCGTGGGCGCCGAGGCAGCGGTTGACGTGGAGGCCGGCGCCGCGTTGGACCTGCGCGGCAAGGGCCGCATCGGCAAAGGGGGCAGCGTCAGCCTGCAGGCGAACAGCAGCACGGTTGCGACCGACGGCAGTGGACGGGTGCAGCTGGGCGAGGGGAGCCGGTTCAGTGGCCGAGGACAGGGCAGTGGTTCCTTCTCGCTGGGAACCGGTGGCCACGTTCGGGTGGGCGATGCGGACCCGGCGGGCGCGTCGCTGCGACTGGACCCCGGCCTGTTCGGCAGTGGCTTTGCGCAGTACGACATCAATGGCCACCAGGGCCTGGAGGTGACCGATGGCGCGCAGCTGGTCGCTGCCCTGCCGGGCCTGCAGCTGACCCAGGGCGCTCGGATGGCAACTGATCGGGCGAGCGCGCTGGCGGCGTGGGATGCGCCGCTGTACAGCGCCGATCCGTCGAGCGGGCGCGTCAGCCAGCGCGCAGGCGCGAGCATCAGCCTGCGTTCGGACCGCAACAGCGTGGGCGGTGACCTGCGGGTCGGCACGGATGCACTGGTGGCGGTCGATCCAGGGCAGACGATCTCGCTGCTTGGTGCAGGCAACATCGATGTTGAAGGCACGCTGCGCGCCAAGGGCGGCCGCATCCTGATCGACGATGTGCGACCGGAAAACGCGCTGTACGCCGGGCAGCGCACCGAACGCACCTGGCGTTTCGCCGAAGGCGCGCTGCTGGATGCCGATGCCGACGCGATTTCGCTGCCCGATGCCAGCGGCCGCCTGCGCGGGCAGGTGCGCGCGGGCGGACGCATCGAGATTGGTGGGGCGCTGGACTGGGAGAGCACAGCATTCGTCGACAACCGTCCACCGGAAGCCTTCGTGGTGGTCGAACGCGGTGCGCGCCTGCAGGCGCGGGGCGCGTCGGCCGAACTGGACATCGACGGCCAGGGCCGTGTGCGCGTGGACAGCGACGGCGGGCAGATCGTGCTGCGCTCTGCCAATGCACTGTACCTGGACGGCGGGATGGACGCGGCCGCCGGTGGTGCCGGCGCACGCGGCGGCACGCTTGGCCTGGCCTTTGGCGGCAGCATCCATGCACGTGGCGCCAGCGATGAGGTACTGCGGGCGCGTGCGATCAGCCTCAGCCAGCACAACGCACCGGCGCAGCCACTGCCGGCCGCATTGGAATATGGCCACGCCGCGTTGTCGGTCGAGCAGCTGCAGGCCGGCGGCTTCGGTAGCCTGTCCGTGTTCGGTGACATCCGCGCCGCCGGCGATGTCGACCTGCGCCTGGCCCAGAGCCTGCGCTTCCACGGCCAGGGAACGTCGAGCCTGGGCATGGCCGTGGATGCCGGGCCGTCCTCGGGGCTGCGACTGAGTGCGCCCTACGTCCGCCTGGCGCAGGCACGCTGGCGCCAGCTGCCGGGCGAGAACCTGCTGGTCACGGCCGATGTTGCCTCGGCGGCGCCGGACCAGCATGCGCTGGCGGTGCAGGCCGAGCTGATCGACATCCGCGACGTCACCTGGCTGCCCGGGTTCGAACACGTGGCGCTGGAAAGCCGCAGTGATGTGCGCCTGACCAACAGCATTGCCAGCAATGGCAACACCAGCGCGTTGATGACGGCCGGTTCGATGGATGTGACCGCTGCCCGCCTGTACCCCACCACGGGTGCGGCCGGCACGCTGGTGGCCGGCGCTTCTGCGCAGACCGTGCAGACCGCTGATTACTGGGCTGATCCAGATGCCGTGCTGCGCATCCACGGCATCGGTGCGGGTACGCAGCCGGCGCCGGAATCGGCGCGGGGCACGCTTCGCCTGGTGGCCGCCACGGTGCAGCAGGGCGGCAACGTACAGGTGCCGATGGGCACGCTGCAGCTGGGCGGCCTGATCCAGAACGGAACCGTCGGCAGCCGGGTGGAACTGCTCCCGGGCAGCGTTACCTCCACCAGCGGTGCCGGCCTGTCGCTGCCCTATGGTGGCACCGTCGATGGTGTCGACTGGCGGGTCGGCACGCGCAGCGTGAGTTCGCTGACGCCGGCCGGCATCTCCTCGATGGGGGTGACCCTGAAGGCCAACGAGGTCGAGGTGGCGCCGGGGGCACTGCTGGACATGTCCGGCGGTGGTGAGTTGACGGGTGCGGCCTTCGTGTCCGGGCGCGGCGGCTCTGTCGACGTGCTGCGCACGGCGTTGGCCGACGCCAATCCGCGCTATGAATTCAGTGCGTCGGGCAACCCGGTGTATGCAATCGTGCCAGGACGCGCCGGGACATTCGCCCCCAGCGGCGAGGAAGGATTCGCCGCACCGGGGGTGGGTCAGCAGATCACCGTGCCGGCGGGCGTGCCCGGCCTGGTGGCAGGCACCTACACGCTGATGCCGGCCAGCTATGCGCTGCAGCCCGGTGCCTTCCGGGTGGAGCTGGGCGCCACCGGTACCTCGGGCATCGCGCAACCCATCGCGACCGGCACCGGCACCTGGCGTGTGTCCGGGCAGCAGCGCGCGGCGCTGGGCGCGGCAATCTCGCCGTTGCTCACCGACATCCTGCTGACCCCCGCCGCGGTGGTACGCCGGCACTCGGGCTACAACGAAACCTCCTACAACAGCTTCGCGCAATCGGTGGCCGACCGCCGCGGCGAGTCGCGCGGCTGGCAGACCATCGATGCGCTCGGGTTGACCCTGGCGCTGGGCGAAGGCGCAGGTCGTGCAGACACGCCTGCCATCCGCTTCGCCGGCACCGCGCGGTTCGGCGCCGCCACCGACAACGGGCGCGGCGGCACGCTGACAGCCACGTTGGCCAGCCCGGCGGTCGGTTCACTGGAGATCGTCGATGGCGGTGCGCAATCGCAGGCGCGTGATCGCGGTGCCACCTTCAGCGACGACGCGCTCAATGCCTTCCTGCCTGTGCGGATGATGATCGGCGGGCAGTTCAACCAGGTGACTTCGCAGGTGGCGGTGACCGGCCAGGCACGCAGCGTGGCGATCCGTTCCGGAGTCACCCTGAACGCACCGGAAGTGCTGGTGGCAGCGGCCTCCGGTGGCAGCGGCGTGCTGGTCGAGGCCGGTGCGACCCTCGATACACTGCCGTTCGCATCCGCCAACGCGGATGCCAGGGCGACGCTGCCTTACCAGGTCTCCGGCGGCCTGCTGGCGGTGTCCAACCAGCGCCTGAACCTGATCACCGGCACCACCGGCGTGGAGGCCGGTCCGGTGGCAATCGACATCGGGGGGTGCCAGACGGCGTGCGACGGCCAGACCCGGCTGGTTTCCGATGGCAGTATCGCGGTAGCGACCGATGGCACGCTGCAGATGCGCGACTCGGCCAGCTATGGCACCCGTCAGCTCGGCCTGAGCATGGCGGCGCTGAACCTCGGCAGTGCCGAAGCGATCGCGCAGGCCGCTGCGGCAGGGGCGCTGGCCAGTGGCATGACCATGAACCAGTCCGTGCTGCAGCAGCTGCTGCGCGGCAATGATGCCACCGGCGCACCGGCGCTGGATACGCTGAGCCTAATCGCACGGGATTCGGTCAACGTCTTCGGCAGCGTCGACCTGGATGCGCGCGACAGTGCCACCGGCCGCGGTGGCCTGCAGACGCTGGTACTGGGCGCGCAGGCCATCCATGGCTATGGTGCGGCGAGCGACCGTGCGCGCATCCTGGTGGACACACTGGTCTGGGACGGTTCGCTGGCGGCGACGCAGGGGCCGGGCAGCGATGCGTCGGTGCCGCCGGCCGATCCGATGGTGGACCGGCTCGGCGCCGGGCAGCTGGACATCGTCACCCGCAACCTGCAGCTGGCGCGCGCCCCGTTCAGCCGTCCCAGCTCCGAGGTGCCTGCCAACCGTCAGGTACTCGGATTCAGTGCGCTGAACCTGAGTGCTTCGGAGCAGCTGTCGTTCTCCGCGCAGGGCACGCTGGACGTGTTCCAGCAGCGCGGCGACTATCTGGCCGACAAGGGCTGGCAGTACAGCGGAGGCAGCCTGGGTATCGATACACCGCTGTTGACCGCCGATCCCGCCGCGCAGCTGCGCGTGCGCACCGGCGGCGACTTCCGCCTGCAGGGGGGCACCGGCAAGGCGGGTGGCGATGCACTGGGCAGTGAGCTGAGCATCGACGCCAACCGGATCACGCTGGACAGCACGATCGCGCTGGCGTCAGGACGGCTGTCTGCGAACGCGCGCGAGGGCATCACGCTTGGCAGCCGGGCGGCGCTGGACCTTGCCGGGCGCAAGGTCTCGCTGTACGACGTGGACAAGTTCAGCTGGGGCGGTGATGTCCTGCTGTCCAGCGACACGGGGGACATCCGCACCGATGCGGCCTCCCGCATCGATGTTTCCGCCCGCAACAACCGCGGCGGGCGCATGACGGTCACCGCAATGGCCGGCCGAGCCGATCTGGCCGGTGATCTGCAGGGCACCGCCAGTGGCCGCTACGATGCCGGTGGCACGCTGGTGCCCTACGACGGTGGTGAACTGGTGGTGCGGGCACGTCAGTTGCAGGACTTCACCGGCCTCAACCAGCGATTGACCGCCGGCGGCGTCGTCGGTGGTCGCAGCTTCCAGATCGGTGAAGGCGATCTGCGGATCGGCGACGAAGTGAAGGCGCGCCGGGTCGACATCAGTGTCGACGCGGGCAGCATGACCGTGGCCGGCCGCATCGATGCCAGCGGCGAGCAGGTCGGCAGCATCCGCCTGTACGCCCGTGATCAGTTGCAGGTGGACGGCACGCTGGACGCGCACGGTACCGGCCTGCGCGTGGACAGCCATGGCAAGATCATCGACAGTCCGAACCGGGCCACCATCACGCTGGGCAGCGCCGAAGGCGCCGTTGGTCTGGGCAGCGCGGCGCACCTGGACATGCGTGCAGGCAGCGACGTTGCCCTCGGTGACGGCCCTGGACAGAACGACGGCATGGCGCGGGGCTCGCTGAAGATCGATGTGCCGCGGCTGGGCAGCAACGACGCGGCGATTGCCGTGGCCAGCGGCCTGCGCATCGATGGCGCGGCCGACATCCAGCTCAATGGTGTCCGTCGCTACGACGATGCGCCCCTGGCCACCACCGCTGATGTGCGCGGCAACCGCGCGCAGCTGGTCACCCAGCAGTGGCTGGACCAGGTGGTCGATCCGCACAGCGGGGCCTGGATCGATGGCGCGCTGGGCAATCCGGATCTGCAGCAGCGCACCGCCGCGCTGGGCGACGTCCGCCTGCGTCCCGGCGTGCAGGTGGTGGCGCGGCGCAGCGAGGCCAATCCCGAGGGCGACCTGACCATTGCCGGCGACATCGATCTGTCCGGCTACCGCTACGGGCCCGAAGCCAACCGCGCCGATCCATCGCGGCGTGGCTTCGGTGAATCGGCTTCGCTGGTACTGCGCGCCGAAGGCAACATCAACGTCTATGGCAGCATCAACGATGGTTTCGCACCGCCGCCGTCCACGCCGGACGAGGGCGGTTGGCAGTTGTATGAGGCTCGCAATGGCAGCGCCGGGCACACCCCCTTCGGTGGCGACCTGGTGGTGCCGGTGGACGGAGTGAAGCTGCAGCCCGGCACCGAGTTCCAGGCCGGCACCCGCCTGAACTATGACGTGCCGGTCGAATCGGTAACGCTTCCGGTCGGTACCGTGCTGCCCGCGCCGATGGTGATCTCGCAGACCCTGCGCCTGCCTGCGGGCACGGTGCTGGGTGCGGCGGTGACCACCGACTCCGGGCAGACGCTGGCGGCGGGCACCGTGCTGCAGGAGCCGCTGGTGCTGGCGGCCGGTGCGCGCCTGGGGGCCGGCTTCCGCCTGCGCAGCGCCGTGCAGATGGCGGCACAGGAGTGGCCCGCCGGCGCGGTGCTGCCGGTTGCGCTGCGCCTGGCACGCGAAGTCGAGCTCAAGGTGGGCGCCTACATCCCATCGTTGACCAAGGTGGAGCTGCCCGGCAACGGGCCGGTGAATCTGCGGCCGGCCGATGCCAACGGCAACCAGGGGCGCAACTGGGCGCTGGCGCCGATGCTGGCCGAGGGCACCACCTCCTGGGACCTGACCGTGGTTGCCGGTGCCGATTCCGGGGCGGCCGATCCACGCAGCCGGCGCTGGGGCGCCGAAGGCAGCGTGGTGCTGGCCGATACCCACCAGGGCTCAATCGGTACGGTCAAGACCGAAATCATCTGGGTGGGTGATCGTGTGTTGACTGAGCGGGCATCGCTGGACTGGATCGGCGACACCTCCTATGCGGGCCGTCCGATTGCGGAGCTGGCCGACATGTACGGCTTCACCGAAGATGAGTTCTGTGCGATGTCGGCTGACTACTGCGGCCCGGCCCCCCGCCAGGTGGCCGCGCAGGGCTCGCTGGATTACTGGGGCGATGAGTCCTACGTGGGCACCCCTGCGAAGGACTTCGCGGCGATGTTCGGCATGACCGAAGACGAGTTCTGCAGCACCGCACCCAGCTACTGCGCCGGCGGTGGCACGCAGACCGAAGTGACCACCTACGGCAAGCGCGCGGGCACGCCGGCCTGGAGCGTGCTGCGCACCGGCAAGGGGGACCTGGAACTGCTCGCTGCCGGTGATGTCGTGATGAAGTCCGGCTTCGGTGTGTACACGGCGGGCACTCCCACCACGCTGGGCGAGGGCCGCGACGCTGCCTTCAATTCGCCCCGTGCAGCAGCCCCCAGGAACACCGCACTGCTGGGTCCGAACCTGGTGCCGGGCAGCTATGATGCCGCGTTGGCCGGCTACCAGGCCTGGTATCCCGATCATGGCGGCAACCTGCGCGTCGAAGCCGGGCGAGATATCGTCGGTGACGTCTGGACCGGGCGCGCAGAGTCGGGCACCAGCGAGCGTGACTGGGCGCTGTACTCCAGTGCCGCGGTCGGCAACTGGCTGTGGCGGCAGGGAACCGGCAGCACCACCGGCGTGGAGCCGGTGCCGACCAGCTGGTGGGTGAACTTTGGCGCCTACACCAACGTGTCCGCTGCTGCTGGCGCCTCTCCGCGGATGGTCGGCTTCACCGGCTTCGGTACATTGGGCGGCGGCAACTTGACGCTGGAGGCCGGGCGTGACGCCGGCGTGCGCGATGCGATAGGTGACGCGCTGGACTCGACGATCGCACCGCGCTCGGGTGCGATCATCGCGGCGGTGGGATCGACCGGCCGGGTCAGCGATGGCCAGCTGCACCTGACCGGCGGCGGCGACCTGCAACTGCGTATCGGTGGCGCACTGAATCCGAATCTGCGGGCGACGTTCTCCAGCCTCAATGCCTCCAGGGCGGGACAGAATCTCGACCTCAACGGTACCTTCAGCAATCTGCGTGGCAGCCTGCAGCTGGATGCGGGACGCATCGGTGCAATGGGCGTCACCCTGGAAAGCTACGCGACGCTGGGCCAGCTGCGTGCGGCCGATCTGTTCGCCGCCGACGCCGCTCGCCCGATGGGCGGGCCGGTGCTGGTGCTGGGCGATGCGGTCGCGCAGCTGCAGGCGCGGGGTGACGTCGTGCTCGGCGGCGTCGCCGATGCCGGTCGGGTTCCACTGGCCAACTACAGCGCGGTGGTGCAGGACAACGGCAGCCGCGCTGCGGGCAGCACCTGGTTCTCCCTGTGGACCGACACGACCGCCGTGGACCTGTTCAGTGCCGGTGGCGACCTGGCGCCGGGCCTGGCCGGGCCGGAGAACGTGACCGGCAGCAATCTGTGGCCCGAGCAGGTTGCGCTGGCACCGGGCAGCCGGGAGGAGCTGCTGAACTACTGGCTCTATCCTTCGCGCTTCAGCGCCGTTGCTGCGCAGGGCGACGTCAAGCTGGACCGGATCAGCACCACGCCGGGGACGCAGGATGTGATCCTGCTGGCACCATCGGCGACAGGACGGCTGGACGTCCTGGCCGGTGGCGGCATCTTCGCCCAGCGTGGCGCGACCCAGATCGCGCGCTCCGCCAGCGACGCGCGCCTGCCGGGACCCTTCGACCCTGCATTCATGGCCGAGCAGGGGGATTCCAGCGGCAATGTGACCCGCTCGCGTCACAACCTGTCGGTCGACGGCAACATTGCATCGCCGCAGGCGTCGCTTCCGCTGTTTGCGTTCGGTCCGAATACTCCGCTGTCCACCGTGTCTGCGGCCCTGGCGCCGAGCCGCTTCTACGCGGTGCAGGGCGACATCATCGGTCTGGCCACCGGCGCCCAACGCACGCTGACTCCCAACGGGGGGCAGCGCACGCAGCTGAACTGGTTCGAGGCCGCCGGCGCCGTGCAACTGCGGGCAGGCCGGGACATCCTCGGGGTGTCGATGACCGCGCTGAACACCGCGCCCACCGACTTCACGGTGGTGGCGGCGGGCCGCGACATCGTGCATCTGAACGCGACCATCGCCGGCCCCGGCAACACCGAGATCAGTGCCGGCCGCCAGCTGCGCCAGGAGGATGCGGGCAGCATCGTCAGCCTCGGTGGCATCGTGCAGGGCGATACCCGTCCCGGCGCCAGCATCGCGTTGACGGCCGGCAACCAGCAGATCGATTTCGCGGCCCTGCGTGCCCGCTATCTGGATCCTGCGAATCTGGCCGATCCCGCGCAATCGCTCGCGTCGCAGCCGGGCAAGGCAGTCAAGGTCTACAACCAGGAGCTGAAGCAGTGGCTGCAGCAGCGCTTCGGCGTGGCTGCCGACGGCGACGGGGCGCTGGCTGCATTCGACGCACTGCCGCAGGAACAGCAGCGCATCTTCCTGCGTCAGGTGTACTACGCCGAACTGCGTGAAGGTGGGCGTGAGTACACCGATGCAGAAGGGCCCCGCTTCGGCTCCTACCTGCGCGGGCGCGAAGCCATCGCCACGCTGATGCCGGACAGGAATGCGGCCGGTGCGACGATCGACCGTACCGGCGATATCGTGATGTACGGCGGTTCCGGCGTGCGCACCGAGGCGGGCGGCAACATCGAACTGATGGCACCGGGCGGACAGATCGTGGTCGGCGTACAGGGCGTGGTGCCGCCTGCCAGCGCCGGCCTCGTCACCCAGGGGCAGGGCGATATCCGCCTGTTCAGCCAGGACAGCGTGCTGCTGGGCCTGTCGCGGGTGATGACCACGTTCGGCGGCGACATCCTGGCCTGGTCGGAGCAGGGTGACATCAATGCCGGTCGCGGTTCGCAGACGACGCTGCTGTACACGCCACCGCGTCGCCTCTATGACGGCTGGGGCAATGTGATCCTGTCGCCGCAGGCTCCCGCCAGTGGCGCAGGCATTGCGACCTTGAACCCCATCGCCGAAGTGCCGCCGGGCGACGTCGACCTGATCGCGCCGCTGGGCACCATCGATGCGGGCGAGGCCGGTATCCGCGTCTCGGGCAACATCAATCTGGCGGCGCTGCAGGTGCTCAACGCCGCCAATATCCAGGTACAGGGCGAGAGCAAGGGCCTGCCGGTGCTGGCCACGGTGAACGTCAATGCGCTGGCCTCGGCCAGTGCGGCGGCGAACAGTGCCAGCCAGGCCGCACAGGATGTGATGCGCAAGAGCCAGGACGATGCACGGCGCAACCAGCCATCGGTGATCAGCGTGCAGATTCTGGGCTTTGGCAGTGGTACAAGCAGCATCGCTCCGCCTGCGCGTGGCACGACCGCCGGCAGTGGCTACGACGCCAACAGCGCCTTCCAGTTCCCGCAGGCCAGCCGGGACGAGGGCACCGAGCGCCGCTAGGCATTCCACGCCCCGGCAGGTGCCGACCTTGGTCGGCACGCATTGCCCGGTGCAGCGCATCGGGCTGCAGCATCGGGCCAGCCGCCACGGAACGGTGGCGGCCCCAGCCAGGACGGCACGGAGGGCAGGGAGCGGCCATCAGCGGTGAGGACCACCGACACAGCGCCGTCGGGTGCAGGAGAGCACCCGGCGGCAGGAGGGCAGGGAATCCATGCCATGCGTAGATGCCTGGGCCAGCATCAGTGCCGACCAACGGTCGGCACCCACCAGAGCAGGCTCGGGGGTAGATCCCCGCCATCACCAGAGCAGCCTCAGCAGTAGATCCACGCCATGCGTGGATGCGGCGCCACGAACGAACCCTACAACTCCAGCACCCGCCGGTAGCTCAGCGGCCCACGCCCATCGCGAAGGCCCAGCCGCAGCTCCAGCCCCGTCGCCGGCAAAACCTCGCCCTCGCTCGGCAGCACCGCCCAACCGGCACCGGGCTGCCAGGCCCGCACCTCGAACCGCTGCACACCTTGGGCCACCGCGATGCCTCTGGATTGCTCAGGCGCTGGCAGCGGATACCGGTCGGTCGCCTCGCCACTGGCCCGCCACAGCGTGTTGCCCTGTTGCCACCAGCGCACCCGCTGCCAGCGCAGCCCGTCGCTGCCGACGCTGCGGGTGATCTCCAGCGCGAAGCTTCCATCCGGGTGCCGTTCGCTTACCAGCGAAGGTGGCAGCAGTCGCTGCGGCTGGTCCGCCGGGCGCACGGCGCCATTCATCAGCGCGTCGTCTGCGCGCATGTCGATATCACGCTGGAACTGCTGCAGCACGCGCAGCGCCGTGGTGGTCTCGGCATCGGCCTGGCGCAGGCGCTGGTCGCTGCTGGCCACGCTGTCGAGCGCACGCCAGCAGATCAGCGCCAGCACGCCCATGATGGTGATCGCGATCATCACCTCGATCAGGGTGAAGCCGCGCACGGCGCGCTTCACGGTGCGAGCGTCCACGGCAGCTGCATCCGCGCCAGCGGTCGCCGCGGTGCGTCCTCGGCCACCACGCTAAGTTCCAGCTGCGGCTGGCCGTCGCTGCCCGTGCCAAGATGCTGCAGCACCAGGAAGCTGCCGCGTCCCTGCACGCAGCGCTGGCGGACATCCTGCGCTGCCTGTCCGGTCAGACGCAGTTCCTGCCAGCGGTCCTGCGCGCACATCAGCGCCAGGCGGCGATCGCGCAGCCGCGATTGATCGTCGGTCGCCACCGCCACCGAACGCATCACCGCCGCCAACGCAATCGATACGATCGCCAGCGCGATCAGCACTTCGATCAGGGTGAATCCTCGCATCGCCTGCTTCACTGCACGACCTGCAATTGTCCGCTGCCATCATCACGAAGACGCAGTGTGCGGCCCTCCAGCGACAGCCCCAGCTCCCAGGCAGTGCCGATCCATTCCGGGCTCAGTTCGATGGCGCTGGCGGGCACTACCGCAATGCCAGCGGCCTGCCACTGCTGCGGCCGCAACAGGTCATCGCGTTCCACGGTCACCCAGCGGCCGCCTTCGCGGCGGCTGAAACGATAGCCCTTGGCATCGGACTGCCAGCGCAGGGGCCGGCCATCGATTCGGGCTTCGTCGCGTGCCACCTGCAGCCGCTGCGCCAACCGCTCGGCTTCCTGGCGCAGTTGCCGGGCCGGATCGAGCAGGCTGCCCAGGCCAAGGCCGATACCGGCAGTGCAGATGCCGATGATCACCAATACCACCATCAGCTCCAGCAGGGTAAAACCGCGCGGGATGCGTTGCACCGACATTGCCTCCGGTCCTTGCCGATACGCGCCAGCATAGGCCTGTACGATGAAACAAAAGCGTCAGCCGCAGCTGCTAGCGTAGGCGGACACGAACGTGGCGATGGTGCGGAACATGGATGGCAGGCGCTGGGATCGCAATCGCATGCTGACCCTGCTGGCAGCGATGCTGCTGCTGGCCGTAGTGGCCTATTGGAGTGTCACCCTGTCTGCGGTGGCGCCAGCGGTGGCGGCCGGTGAAGCGCAGGCCGAAGCGCCGGTACGGCCCCTGTTCGATGCGATGGCCAGCCTGCCGCTGGTGCGGCTGCTGTCCCCCGGTGCGGTACGGACCGAGGTGGTCGTGCTCGGCGTGATCGCCGGCGAGCACGCGCCACTGGCGCTGCTGTCGGTGGATGGTCGTCCTGCGCAAGCGTACGCACCCGGGCAGCGGCTGGGGCCTTGCACGGTGCTGGCCAGCATCAGTGCCAGTGCAGTGGAACTGAATCAGGCCGGCCAGTCGCGCAGCGTGCCGGTGCCCGAGCTGCCGCCGGTGCCGACCGATGGCATCGTGCCTGCGCCCTCGAACGGTGGCTCACTGTAGAGCCGGGTCCACGCCCGGCGGCTTCTGCATGAACGTTGAAGGGCGCGCTGGAGCAGCCGGGCGTGGACCCGGCTCTACAGCTTCGCAGGCTCAGCGCGCCGGGCGCTGCGGCACCACCGAGCGGCCGAAGGCATCGCCCATGCGCTGCCGCGTGCCTTCCAGGTTGTACTGCATCAGCTGGTTGCCGGGCTGCCGCATCAAGCGTTCGGCTTCAGGCAGCGCCGGTGACTTGGCTGGCTTCGCCGCCGGTGCCAGCTTGCGCTGCAGGCAGTCCCACGCCGGAATCCGCTCGCCGTTGACCTGCACTTCAATGCACGGCACGGCCTCTTCCCGCTTCTTCGCCTCCTCGGCACGGAGCGATGGCAACGCCAGCAGCAATGCCAGCGCCAGGGCAGGGCGGATGCCCGCTATCGATAGTGCACTCATTTCCAATCTCCCGCGGCAACCGGCGTTCTGCAAGGAAGACGTGTGGCGAAGGCAGTCTCCGCCCGCCACCGTTCCGGCAGGGTCAAAAGATGACAGTGCTGTCACAAAACTATTGGCGGTTTTGACGCGACGTGCACGTCCTGTTGGTAGACCCACGCGCCGCTCCCTGGCCACTCCCTTCGATACGACGCGATGCCTTCGATGACTCCTGTTCCGTGCCGAGCCGTCCGCCTTCCGCTGCACCTGCATCCGCTGGTGCTGGCCCTGGCCGCGATGCCGCTGCCGTTGTTCGCGCAGGCGGCTGCACCTGCGCCCAGCGTGAACATCAATGAATACATTGTGCGCGGCAACACCGTGCTCGATCCGCGCCAGATCGAACGCGCGGTGGAGCCGTTCCTCGGCCCGGGCAAGACCCTGGCCGATGTCGAGAAGGCGCGCGATGCAGTCAATGCGCTGTACCAGCAGGCGGGCTACCAGTCGGTCTATGTGGAACTGCCCGAGCAGCAGGTCAGTGGAGGCGTGGTACTGCTGAAGGTACAGCAGACACCGATCGGCCAGCTGCGGGTCGTGGGAACGAAGCACGAATCGCCCGAACGCATCCGCGAACGCGTGCCGGCGCTGGCCGAGGGCAAGGTGCCGGATTTCGACCAGGCGCAGAAGGAACTGACCGCGCTCAATGAAGGTGGACGTCGCCAGGTGATGCCCTTGGTGCGCGAAGGTCAGGTGCCGGGCACGATGGATGTGGACCTGCAGGTCGAGGAGAAGTCGCCGTGGCGCGCCAGCGCGGCGCTCAACAACGACCACAGTGCCGACACCGAGAAGCTGCGCCTGAGTGCGTCGCTGGCCTACGACAACCTGTGGAAGCGCGGGCACAGCGCCACCATCGGCGTGTACCTGGCGCCGGAAGATACCAGGCAGGCCAAGGTGTTTTCGGCCTCGTACATGATGCCGTTCGAGGGCACGCCGTGGAGCCTGGAAGCGTCCGGCTACACGTCCGATAGCCGCGTGCTGAACGCGGGCGGACAGGTCGGTACCGGCACCGGAACCAATGTGATCGGCAACGGTCACTCGATCGGCCTCAAGCTCAACTACCGCCTTGCCGGCAGCAGCCAGTGGTGGCGCCAGCTCAGCCTTGGTGTGGATTTCAAGGACACCGAGGAAGACACGCAGATGGGCGAGGACAGCCTGAAGACGCCGCTGAAATATGCGCCGATCACGCTGGCCTTCGTCGGCGTGCGCCAGGGCGAGCACGATCAGCTGAGCATCAACACCCAGCTGGTGGCCGGCACCCGCCGCCTGTTCGGTTACGGCAGCGACGCCACCGCCTTCGGCCAGAAGCGCTACTGGGCCGACCCGAGCTTCGTGGCGTTCAAGGCCGATGTCGCCAACACCCATACCTTCGGCAGCGACTGGCAGTGGTACGCGCGCGGCTCGCTGCAGGTGACCGACGCGCCGCTGGTGTCGGCCGAGCAGTTCGCCGCCGGTGGCATGTATACCGTACGTGGCTATCTGTCGGCCGAGGCGATCGGCGACTACGGCGGCCTGGCCAGCCTGGAATGGCGCACCCCGGCGTGGTCGCTGTGGAACGGCACCGATCTGCGCGTCTACAGCTTTGCCGACGCGGCCTATCTGCGCCTGCGCCAACCACTGCCCGAACAGCGTGACAAGTACAACCTGGCCTCGGTCGGCCTGGGCGCGCAGCTGCGCCTGGGCGAACACCTGCAACTGCGCCTGGACTACGCCTGGCCCTATGCCGATGGCCCGGTCACGCGCAAGGACGATCCGCGCCTGCATTTCAACATCAGCACCAGTTACTGACCCTTCCCTTGAACATGCGTTCTCCGGAGACCCCTCGCATGGACCGTTTGCTTTCCCGAGTGTTGCTGCTGCTGGCCGCGCTGGTTGCGTTGCCTGCTGCTGCGGCCGATGCCAATTGGTGGCAGGCCGAATGGAAGTACCGCAAGCCGATCACCGTCGACGCCGGCCCGCAGGGCGCGGGCCTGGCCGGTGACCCGGGCCGCACGCCGCTGCTGCTGCGCCTGCATACCGGCAACTTCGGTTTCGACGGTACCCAGGATGCGGGCAACGACCTGCGTTTCGTGTCGGGCGATGGCCGCACCGTGCTGGCCCACCAGATCGAACAGTTCGACCCCAAGCTGGGCCTGGCCCTGGTCTGGGTGGACGTGCCGGCAGTCAGCGCAGCCGCGCCGCAGACGATCTGGATGTACTACGGCAATGAGAAGGCCCCGGCCAGCGGCAATGGCCAGCAGGTATTCGACCCGGACTACACGCTGGTCTACCACTTCGCCGAAGCCAATGCGCCGGCGCGCGACACCACGGCCTACGGCAACAATGCCGGGGCCGTCGTGCCGCCGTCCGAAGGCTCGGTGATCGGCCGTGGCGTGCAGCTGGGTGCGGGCCCGCTGCCACTGCCTGCCAGCGCGTCGCTGGCGCAGGAAGCCGGCGCGCCGCTCACCGTTTCAGCCTGGATCAAGCCGGGCAGCACCAACGCCGCACAGGCGATCTACGCCCGTCGAGACGGCGCTTCGGAACTGGTGCTGGGCATCGAGAACCGGGTGCCGTTCGTGCAGCTCAATGGCCAGCGCAGCACGCCGGCGCAGCCGATTCCGGAAGGGCAGTGGGCGCATGTGGCGCTGACCGCGGAGAAGGGCGCGTTGCAGCTGTACCTCAACGGTCGCGTGGTGGCCCAGCTGAGCGGCGAGCTGCCGGCGCTGGGCAGCGCGCCGGTGGTCGGTGCCGACGCCCCCGGCGCGGCGCAGCCACTGGCCAACTTCGAGGGGGCGCTGGATGAGCTGCGCGTCTCGCGTGTGGCACGCCCGGCGGCGCTGCTGCTGGCCGACGCCACCGCGCAGGGTGCCGATTCGCGCCTGATCAGCTACGGTGCCGATGAGCAGTCGGCCGGCCAGAGCCACTTCGCCTTCATCCTCAAGGCGATGCCGTTCGATGCGTGGGTGGTGGTCGCCATCCTGGGCCTGATGATGCTGCTGTCGTGGGCGATCATGATCGCCAAGAGCCGCCACTTCGGCCGTACCAGCAAGGCCAATGCGGTATTCACCGAGAGCTTCGGCAAGCTGTCCGGCGTGCCGTTGCGCACCCTGTCGGACATGGATCGCCAGGGCAAGGCACCGACCGCCATGCACGATGGCTCGTTGTGGCGCATCTACCAGGTGGCCATCGATGAAATGCAGCAGCGCCACCAGCGCGACGGCAACAGCGGTTACCTGAGTGGCGCCACCATCGCCGCGATCCGTGCCTCGATGGATGCAGTGATGGTGCGCGAGCAGGAAGCGATGGCGCGGCGCATGAACTGGCTGTCGACCACCATCGAGGGTGCGCCGTACGTGGGCCTGTTCGGCACCGTGATCGGCATCATGCTGGTGTTCGTGGTGGCGGCGATGGCCGGCGCGGTGGACATCAACTCGGTGGCGCCGGGCATGGCCGCGGCGCTGCTGTGTACCGCCGCCGGCCTCGGCGTCGCGATCCCGGCACTGTTCGGTTACAACTACCTGGGCGCGCGTGCCGAAGCGATCGGCGCGGACATGGCGGTGTTCATCGACGAGTTCGCCGCGCGCCTGGCCGAAGAGCAGGACGGGCGCGGCCCGGCCGCGGTCCAGGGCTGAGGGGCGCGCCATGGGCCAGAAGGCGAAGTTCGGCATCAAGAAGCGCGAGAAGGGCATCAACGTGACGCCCTTCGTCGATGTGCTGCTGGTGGTGCTGGTGATCTTCATCCTGACCAGCAACGCCTCCATCCCCGGCATCGAGGTCAACCTGCCGAAGGCCAGCAACAGCGTCGCATTGGAGAAGCCGAAGACCAAGGCAATCACCATCGACCCCAGCGGCCAGGTGTTCCTGGATGCGTATCCGGTGACCATGGCCGAGCTGGAGGATCGCCTGCGCACCGAGCGCGCGACCACGCCGGACTTCCCGGTGATCGTGCGCGGGGATGCGCAGGTGCAGTACGCGCGCGTGGTCGAGGTGCTGGACCTGCTGCGGCGGCTGGAGCTGGCCCAGGTCGGCCTGGTCACCGGCAAGGCACAGGGCTGAGGCATGACGGCCCATCAACCCCCCCGGCCCGAGCCCGGCATGCGCGGCCGCCAGTTGCTGGTGACCGTCGCGCTGGTGCTGGCTGCGTTGCTGGTGCTCGGCATCGCGGTGTGGTGGCTGCTGTTCAAGGACACTGCCAGTACCCGCCGGCCGGTGGTGCAGCCGCCGATGCTGGCGCTGCCGCCGCCCCCTCCTCCGCCGCCGCCGCCCCCGGAAAAACCACCGGAGCCGGAGACGCCGCCGGAAGAAACGATGCCCGAACCGGAGCCGCTGGATCAGCCGACGCCGGCCGAAGAGCCGACGCCGACGCCGGACAACGCCGATCCGGTGACGATGAACGCCGATGCGCAGGCCGGCGGTGACAACTTCGGCATCCAGTCCGGCAGTGGTGGCGGATCGTCCGGCGTTGGCCGTGGTGGCGCCGGCAATGCCACCTATGGGCGCTACCTCGGCTACCTGATGCAGCAGGCGATCTCGCGCGACGACAAGGTCAAGCGCCTGGCGTTCCAGCTGCAGGTGAACGTGTGGCTGGCCAATGACGGCCGCCTGGAGAAGGTCGAGCTGGTGCGCGGCAGTGGCAACGAGGAGGCCGACGCGGCCGTGCTCGACGCCCTGCGCCGCATCGGCAAGGTCGACCAGGCACCGCCGCCGTCGCTCGATTTCCCCGCCCGCGTGCTGATCCAGGGCCGCCGGCCCGGGGCCTGATTCCCGACCTCCGTGATTTCCCTTCTTTCGATGAGAACCGTGATGAACGACCACGTCCGCGCACGAACCGACTCCCGCCACCCGCGGCCGGCCCGACGGGCGCTGCTGTGCTGTGCCGTGCTGCTCAGCCTGGCTGCCCCGGCCGGTGCGATGGCCGCCGAAACCACCATGGTCAAGCTGATCAAGGGCCTGAT
The DNA here is from genome assembly GCF_036319965.1 of Stenotrophomonas sp. SMYL41. Lineage (NCBI taxonomy): Bacteria > Pseudomonadati > Pseudomonadota > Gammaproteobacteria > Lysobacterales > Lysobacteraceae > Stenotrophomonas > Stenotrophomonas sp. SMYL41. The sequence continues at coordinate 85,053 of NZ_JAWIRX010000001.1, forward strand.
CGCCAGCGGTGCACTGAAACCCGAAGATGGCCAGGCACTGCTGGTGCAGGCCGAAGCCGAGGCCGCGGCCGCACAGCGCACTGCAGCCACTGGCAGCGCGGCCGCCAGTGGTGGCGTGGCCCTGGAAGCCGGCGACGTGCGCGTGCCCTACGTGCCGCAGAGCGTGCGTGACGGCATCCGTGACGAGGTGCGCCAGGACGTGATGGCGCAGGCGAAGTCCGAAGGCTGGGCGGCACCCAACGAAGTGGCCGAGTGGACCAAGCGCATCAAGGTCACCGGTGATGTGCGCGTGCGCAGCGAGTCGCGCTTCTACTCCGAGCGCAACAGCGATATCGTGAGCAACTGGGCGTCGATCAACTCCGGCAGCGGCTTCGATACGAACAGCAACACCAACCTGCAGTTGCCGCCCTTGTTGAACACCCGCCAGGACCGCCGCAACCTGTGGCGAATCCGCGCCCGCCTCGGCATCGAGGCGATGATCGGGCAGCACACCACGGCCGGCGTGCGCCTGGCCAGCGGCAGCAGCAATGGCCCGGTGTCGACCACCGAGCAGCTGGGCGGTGGCCTGAGCAAGAAGGACGTGTGGCTGGACCAGGCCTGGCTTGCCTATGCTCCGGCCGACTGGGTGACGGTGCGCGGTGGCCGCTTCGGCAATCCGTTCTGGACCAGCGATACGCTGTTCTCCAACGACCTCAACTTCGACGGCCTTGCCGCCAACCTGAAGCATGACTTCGACGGTGGCGACGTTGATCTGTTCGGCAACCTCGCGGTGGTGCCGCTGGAGTACACCTCCGACAATTCGCCGAACCGCAACCAGGTCAAGACGCCCAACGAAAACAAGTGGCTTTCCGGTGCGCAGGTGGGCGTGAACTGGCGCTTCAACGACGAAAATTCGCTGCGCGCAGCGCTGGGCTACTACGACTTCAAGAACATCAGTGGTCGGCTGTCGTCGCCGTGCGCGTTGTTCTCGGGCGTCGATGGCTGCGACACCGATTGGTCGCGCCCGGCGTTCATGCAGAAGGGCAACACCCTGATGCTGATCCGCGACATCGCGCGCAATCCGCTGGATCCGGCCAACACGCCAACCCCGCAGTATGTCGGCCTGGCCTCGGCATTCCGCCTGGCCACGCTCAACCTGCGCTGGGATACGCAGCTGGCGGAGGGCGTCGGTCTGCGCCTGGATGGCGACTACATCCGCAACCTGGCCTACGACAAGCAGGCCATGTTCAACCGCGCCAACGGCGGCATCGTCAACAACTACGGCGCCGGCGGCACCGCCAGCATCGATACCTTCCGCAGCGGCGACACCGCCTGGATGCTGCAGGCCACCTTCGGCGCCACCGAGCTGAAGGAGAAGGGCCAATGGCAGGCGCTGCTGGGCTACAAGCACATCGAGGCCGACGCGTTGCCCGACGCCTACAACGATTCGAACTTCCACCTGGGCGGCACCAACGCCCGTGGCTATTACGTGGGCGGCGCCTATGCGCTGGATGCGCGCAGCTGGATCAGCGGCAAATGGATGGCGGCCAAGGAAGTATCGGGGGCACCGCTGTCGATCGACGTGTTCCAGCTGGAGTTCAACACCGGCTTCTGAGTGGCGGGCGTGATTCGGTTCACGTAGCGCGTGGCGGGGGCGCAGCGATGCGCCCGTCTAAGGAAAGGAGACCACGCGTTGTTCAAAAGGAGGAGTGGATGAGCCGTCGCAAGCTGTTCGAGAGTCCCGAACCGTCCAGCCAGTCCCTGGGCATCGGGCCCGCCTACGTCTCGGTGGAGGGGCTGCGCCAGCACCTGGCCGAGTTCCTGCTGTATGCGGGCCGGCCGGTGGTGATCATGCGCGGGCGCAGCGAAGTGGGCTATTTCCTGCCGGCGCGCTGCTGGCGTCAGCGTGACGATGATCCGCTGGCCGCCGCCGCCGCCGACCAGCTGCTGGATGCGGCCGGTTTTCAGGCAGAAGACATCCAGCAGGTGGAGCAGGAATTCAACGCGATGCGCCAGCGCACCGTGCTGCACTCGCGGCGCTGATGTAGATCCACGCCCTGCGTGCATGGGGTTACGCTGCCACCCCGCGTTCGCTGGTGATGCGCGCGCCCTCGCGCATCACCAGGGTCACTGGAGTCTTCTCCACCACTTCCAGCAGGCGCTGCCATTGCGCATCGCTCAGCTCGGCGCTGGCATGCAGCACGCGGTGCACGTGGAAGCGTCCATCTTCGTCACGTTCCGAACGCAGCTCGGCATGGAACTCACCCAGTTCCCAGCCCTTGCGCTGCGCATACATGCGCAGGGTGATGGCGGTGCAGGCGGCCAGCGAGGCCAGGTACAGATCGAAGGGCGCGAAGCCCTTGCCCTGGCCGCCCAGCGAGGCAGGCTCGTCCGCATCCACATCAAAGCTGCCATTGCTGACGTGGTGCAGGTAGTTGTCGCCGGTCGAAACAATGCGCGCGTAGGCCATCGAAGTCTCCATCTGTCTATAGCGTCGAGCCATGCTCGACTGCTCCAAAACGCGGCGTCAGCCAGAACCGGCGCCGCAACCCAATCACTCGGTACGATCGTACGAGAACTGGATGCCTGCCGTACCACCGGTTTCAATGAAGAGGTTCATGAAAGCCGGCACCGTTTCCGAGCGGGCCCAGTCGCGCTGCAGCTCGCAGAACAGCTGCGGCACGCTGATCAGCTGGCCCCCGGCCTGTTCGATGCGGCGCAACGCGGCATCATGCGCCGCCAGCGAAGTGCCACCAACGGCGTCGACCACCACATACACCTCATAGCCTTCCTTCAACGCATCCAGGGCCGGGAAAGCCAGGCACGCCTCGGTCCACAGTGCGGTCATGATCAGCTTGCGGCGGCCGGTGGCCTCCACCGCCTTGCGGAACTCGACGTCTTCCCAGGAATTGATGGTGGTACGGTCGTAGGTGGGGTAGTCGCCCAGCACCTTGCGCAGTTGCGGAATCGGCGGCTCGTTCAGGCCGGTCTTGACGTTCACCGTCGAATGCACGATCGGCAGACCGTAAGCCACAGCGGCCTTGGCGGTGCCGACGATGTTGTTGACCAGCAGCTGGCGGTCCATCGAGGCGATGGAGTTCACCTGCACCGGCTGGTAGTCGATGATGATGAAGGCGGAATTCTGCGGGGTCAGCAGGTGGTCGCTGGCCGGGTCGCGGATCGGTTCACTGGACATGATGGGTCTCTGGTTGGGAGGAGTGCCGGCAGCGGGCCGGCACCCCGGGGGCAGCTCAGCTGCGCTGCGAATCCAGCTGCTCGTGGTTCTTCTGCACGTCCTGCGCCTTCAGGTAGCTTTCGATCAGCAGCTGGTAGTTCGGGAAGATCTTCGTGTAGACCTCGGCCCATTGCTGGGCATCGTCGCGGTTCCAGCTGCGCTGGATCTCCGAGGCCACCGCGGCGGTGTCCATCGGCACCACGCCGGCCTGCACCACGCGGGCCAGGGTGATCTCTTCGGCCATCTTCGAATAGGTGCCCGAGGCATCGATCACCGCGAACACCTGGTAGCCGTCGGCCACGGCGGCGATCGACGGAAATGCCATGCACACGCTGGTGATGGTGCCGGCGATGATCAGCTGCTTGCGGCCAGTAGCCTTCACTGCGGCAACGAATTCCGGGTTGTCCCAGGCGTTGATCTCGCCCTTGCGTGCCACGTACTGCGCATGCGGTGCAGCCTCGTGAATCTCCGGAATCAGCGGCCCGTTCGGACCCTGTGGGACCGAGGCGGTGGTGATCACCGGCATCCTGGCTAGCGTGGCCATCTTCGCCAGCGCCGTGGCGTGGGCGCGCACGCTGGTGAACGGCATGTCACCGATGGTCTGGAACAGGCCGCTCTGGTGGTCGATCAGCAGCATCGCGGCGTTGTCCGGGTCGATCACCGGGCGGGCACCGTTGAAGTTGGCGGGGGTACTCATGGTCAGTCTCCTGGGGAAGGTGGGCGATGGCCCATTGGCGCGGCGGGTCATCGCCCGCCGCGCGGAAGCGCTCAGTGCGCGATCTGGCCGAAACGGCCGCTGTTGAAGTCGTTGACCGCCTGTGCGATCTCGGCCTGGCTGTTCATCACGAACGGGCCGTAGCCCACCACCGGCTCGTCGATCGGCTCGCCGCTGAGCAGCAGCAGGGTGGCGTCGCTGTCGGCATCGACGAACACGTCCTCGCCGTTGCGGTCGAAGGTGATCAGCTGTGCTTCGCCGACCGGTTGGCCGCCGTTGATCCGGACCGTGCCCTTCAGCACCACCACCGCCAGCGTGCGGCCATCGGCCACCGGCAGTTCGGCGTGATGGCCCTGCTGCAGGCGGATGTCCCAGACATCCATCGGCGTGTGGGTACGTGCCGGACCGGCGTGGCCGTCGAAGCGGCCCGCGATGACACGCACGCGGCCGGCGCCATCGGGTAGATCCACCGAGGGGATCTCTGCGTCGAGCAGGGTCTGGTAGCCCGGTGCGCCCATCTTGTCCCGCGCCGGCAGGTTGACCCACAGCTGCACCATGTCCAGCGTGCCGCCGCGCTTGCTGAATGCCGGCGTGTGGAATTCCTCGTGGAGGATGCCGGAGGCAGCCGTCATCCACTGCACGTCACCCGGGCCGATGGTGCCGCCGGCCCCGGTCGAATCGCGGTGGGCGACCTCGCCCTCATAGACGATGGTGACCGTCTCTAAACCGCGGTGCGGATGCTGGCCGACCCCACGCGGGGTCTCGCTGGGGGCGAAGGTGTACGGACCGGCATAGTCCAGCAGCAGGAACGGGCTCAGGTGCTGGCCATGGGTGTTGTAGGAAAACATCGAGCGGGCGGGGAATCCGTCGCCAACCCAATGCGGGCGAGGGGCGCTGTAGGTACCGGTGACACGCTTCATGGCGATCTCCTGGCCGGGGCTGCCGGCCGCTGTTCTTCGTTGCAAAGAAGGTATCGCCGCGACAATGGGGCCGGTAGACGCCAATATTTGCCGTCATAGTCCTATCGGGTGAACAATGGTGCAGGCATTGCGCCGCCGCAGGAGATCGCCCGTGTTCATCGCAGACATCCGCCGTTGTGACCTCAACGACCTGTTCTACTTCGCCATGGTGGTCGAGCACGGCGGCTTTTCGCAGGCTGGCCGGGCGCTGGCCATGCCCAAGTCGAAGCTGAGCCGGCGCATCGCGCTGCTGGAGGAGCGCCTGGGCGTGCGCCTGATCCAGCGTTCGACGCGGCGCTTTTCAGTCACCGAAGTCGGCCAGGACTACTACCGCCACTGCAAGGCGATGCTGGTCGAGGCCGAAGCAGCCGAAGAAGCCATCGCGATGTCGCGCGCCGAGCCGCGCGGCACGATCCGCCTGGCGTGCCCGATCGCGATCCTGCACGCGCGCATCGGGCCCATGCTGGCCGACTTCCTGGCCCTGCACCCGCAGGTCACGGTGCAGCTGGATGCCACCAACCGCCGCGTGGACGTGGTGGGCGAGGGCGTGGATGTGGCGATAAGGGTGCGGCCGCCGCCGCTGGAGGACAGCGACCTGGTGGTGCGCGTGCTGGCGCGCCGGGTCTGGTGCACCAGTGCCAGCCCGGCCCTGCTGGAACGGTTCGGCACGCCGCTGGTGCCGGCCGACCTGGCGATGATGCCGACCGTCGATCTGGCATCGCCCAGCCAGCAGCATGCCTGGGAATACACCGGGCCGGACGACGTGCAGGCCAGCGTGCATCACCGCCCGCGCCTCGTCAGTGACGACATGATCGCGCTGCGCGCCGCCGCGGTGGCCGGGGTCGGGTTGTTGATGCTGCCGCGGATGATGATCACCGATGAGCTGGAGAGCGGGGCGCTGGTGCCGGTGCTGCCGGAGTGGGTGCCCAGGCACGGCATCGTGCACGCGGTGTTCCCGTCGCGACGCGGCCTGTTGCCTGCGGTGCGTGCGTTGATCGATTACCTCGCCGAGCGTTTCGAGGCGTTGGACGAACCGTAGGTTGCGGCGAGCGTGGAGGTGGCCCGCGCAGGCCCACCCCGCAAGGCCTGGATCTACCGGGCCGGGGTGGTCCCCTCCGGCACATACACCATGCGTCCGTCCGGCAGCCGATAGGTCACGCCGGCCTTGACCCCGCCGCCTTCGCCGATCTCGCCGGTGGACTCGTAGCGGGTCAGCTCCTCGCCCTGCTTCACGGTGATGCGCATGTCGGACTGGCCGGGGTTCTCGATCACGGTGACGTCCTGGCTGGCGAACGGATTGAGCGGATTGCGCACGATCACGATCATCAGGATGCCGGTGACCACCAGGAACAGGTCGATCAGGTTCACCACCGACAGGATCGGGTCGTCGGCTTCGTCGTCATCCAGGAAGCGCATCAGTGCGCCTCCTGCTGGCGTTCGAACAGGCGCAGTTCCTGCAGCAGCCAGCGCCGGCGCACGGTCAGCACCAGATAGGTCAGGCTGGCGGCAACCAGGGCCAGGATCACCGACGAGAAAGCCACCACCATGTTCTCGCCCACGCCTTGCGCGTCGCTGCGGGTCAGCGCCAGCAGTGCCGGGCCCATCGGGATCATGGTCGCGACCAGGCCCAGCATCGGTGCGGTGCGCGAGACGATGCGCAGGCCTTCCAGGCGTTTGAGGATATGCAGTTCCAGATCGTCGCTGCAGCCGCCGTGGCGGGCCTGCCAGGCCAGCAGCTCGGGCCGGTGGCGGCCGCGGCGGCGCTGCAGTCCTTCCCACAGGAAGGCACCGAAGCTGAGGAAGGCATAGGCCAGCGACAGCAGGATCAGCAGCAGGACCGGAACGAGGAACAGGTGGGAGAGATCGTAGAGCGTGGATTCAAGCGCGTTCATGCGGAAGCCGTGTTGGAAGGGGAACGGGAAGGACCGGCGCGCCGTGCGTTGCGCCGTGACTGCAGCACGGCACCTGCACCGAGCAGGGCCAGCAGCACACCGGGCGCCCAGCGCGTGGCAGGCGAGTGCGCAGCCGGCGGCGGCACCTGCCGCATCACCTGGCCTCGCACCTTCGGCGAAGGAGTGGCGGCCGCTTCGACGGTGGCGGGTTGTTGAGCCGCGGAGGCCGCAGCGCGGGTTGCCGGTGTGGCGGCGGCGCGGCCGAGCCCATAGCCCGGGCGTGCCTGCGTTGGTGCCGGCCCCGGCGCTGGCGAAGCCTGCAGCTGCTGCAGGCGTGCCTGCAGTTCCGCGCGGGTGTGGTCATCGGGTTGCCAGTAGCCGCGCGTGATCGCCTCCTGCAGGCGCTGGATCATCTGCACCTGCGCGCTGGCGTTGTGCTGCTCGAACCACTGCGCCAGGCCCAGCTGCCGGCTGTCGCGCACGAAGGTGTCATGCACCGCCTGCCACTGGTCGGCGCGGACGGTAGCTGGCGCGGTCACCTGCCAGCCGAACAGGTTGTCGACGTTCTTCAGTACTTCCAGCGTGCCGGCATAGCCCTCGGCCTGCATCGCACCGATCCACTGCGGGTTCAGTGTCTGCGCGCGCAGCTCATCGGCGAGGAAGCGTGCGGTGCTGCGCGTGCGCGGTGCCGGTTCGCGCAGGTCGGAGACGTACAGTGCCGGGCTGGTGCCATCGAGGTGGCGCACGGCCAGCGCCAGCCCGCCCAGGTACTCGAAAGGATGGTCGGTGCTGAGCAGCCCATGGGTGTTGGAGGAGCGCGACAGCACCGCCGCCTGCACGCCGCGCAGCTGTTCGGCGAACAGGTTGCCGCCGGGCAGGGTGGTCGCCTGGCCATCGCTGCCGTAGCCGTGCTGCAGGCGATCCAGGAAGCCGCGGGCCAGCGCCGCATCGTCCTTGCCCGCCGCGCTGCCGCGCGCCAGCACGGCATGGTTCAGGCCGCTGCCATACTCGCCGGGCGCATTGCTGAAGATGCGCAGGCGCGACAAGCGCTGCGCCTCGTCCGCAGGGACGCCGTCACGCTGCAGGCGCTGTCGCAACGCCAGTGCATTGGCGGCAATCGGGTTGCCGGGCGAGGCCGGCATCGCCGCCAGTTGCTCGATGGCGCCAGCCAGCAGTCGCAGGAACGGATCGAACTGGTCGCGGTAGACGCTGGTGGCCTGGATCACCACGTCGATGCGTGGGCGTTGCAGTTCTGCATCGGGCACGATGTCCAGGGCGATCACCTTGCCACCACTGTCCCAGCGCGGGCGCAGGCCCAGTGCGTGCAGTACCTGCGCCTCCAGCACGCCAAGGTGGCGGATGGCCTCGCTCGACCATAGGCTGATGGCGAGTTTGCGTGGTAGCTGCCCATCGTGATCATCACGATAGGCCTGCAGCAGCTGCTGCAGGGCGAGCTCGCCGGTGTCGAACGCTGCGCGGGTGGGAATGCGGTCGGGTTCGAACGCGAACAGGTTGCGGCCACTGCGCAGTTCCGGCGTGCGTATCGGGTCGCCACCGGCGCCGGGCAGTACGAAGCCACCCCCGAGGCCATGCAGCAGCGATTTGATCTCCTGTGTATCGGCCAGAGCTGTATCCAGTTGCACGGCATGCTGCAGCGCTGCGCGCAGGTCAGGGGTGGCGACGCTGCCGATCGGCGCACCTTCGCGCAGGTGGTGCAGCAGCGTGCGATAGCCGAGGCCCTGCTGGATCTGCCGGTAGTCCACCGCAGTGGCCTCCATCGGATCCTCGCCCAGCGCTTTCAGATAGCCCGGCCCCAGCTGCTGCATCACCATCAGCAGGCGGTGCTCGGGCGAAGCCGGTTCGCCGAAGGTATGCAGCCCCAGTGGCAGGTTGCGCCGGGCAAGTTCGTGCAGGTGGTCGTGCAGCACCGGCAGAAAGCTCTCGAAGCGGGCCTGCATGTCCACCGCGCTCCAGCCCAGGTCGGCGGCGATGCCACTGTCGGTGGCCAGGGTGCGCAGGCGTGCGGCGGTGGCATCACGCACCGGCCCCTGGTCCAGCTGCTGCAGTTCGTGCACCACCGCGTGCAGGTCGCGCAGCTCGTCGTACAGGCCGGACGGCGCGAACGGCGGGGTCTGGTGGCTGACCACCACCGCACGGCCACGGCGCTTGGCCTGGATCGCCTCGCCGACGTTGTCCTGGATGTACGGGTAGAACACCGGCAGCTCGCCCACCGCCAGCCACGGATAATCGGCAATCCACAGGCCGCGGTCCTTGCCCGGCGTCCATTCCTGCGTGCCGTGGGTGCCGAAGTGGATCAGCGCATCGGCCCTCCACTGCTGGCGCAGGTACAGGTACGCCGCCAGGTAGTAATGGCTCGGCACCGATGCCATATCGTGGGTGGCCTCGCCGACTCGGCCCGCGCGCGGGGGCTGCGGCATCAGCAGCAGGTTGCCCAGGCGCAGGCGCGGCAGCACGAACTCGGCCTGTCCGTGCCGCTGGCGTACCGCGGGGTGGTGTGCAGGATCGCCCCACTGTGTGCGCAGTTCATCGCGGCGCGAAGCGGGCAGGGTGGCCAGCCAGCGGCGGTAGTCGGCCACCGGCAGGGTATCGGCCAGCCCGGCATCGAGCAGCGCGTCCAACCGCTCGGGATGGTAGTAGCCTCCCAGCAGCGCCTGCAGCTGCGAGATCAGGGTCCTTTCATCCACCGGCTGCGTCGAATACCCGGCCTGTGCCAGGCGTGGCAGCAGCGCCTCGATGCTGCGCGGCACGTTGAGATGCGACGCGGACAGGTTGCGTTCGCCGTCCGGCGCATTCCAGAACAGCAGCGCCACGCGTTTGTCGGCCGCGGCGGTGTGGCGCAGCGCGGCCAGCCGCTGCAGCTTGGCGGCCAGTGCATCGATCTGTTCGGGAATCGGCTGCAGTTCGCCGCGCGCATTGGCCGAGACCACGATCGGATCACTGGCGCCCCAGGCTTCGGGCACGGCGACGAAGCTTGCCAGGGTCGCCATCGGGATGCCGGTGGTCGCCGCGCGCCAGTCATCCGCGCCGCCTTGCCGGTGGTTCAGTGCCTGCAGCACCGGCACGTCCAGTGCGGAAAATTCGGCGGCACGCGCGCTGCCGTTCTGCAGATGGGTCAGGTTGACCAGCGCATCCACCTCGATGCCGCGCAGCGCCTGCTGCAGGCCGTCCTCGGCGGCGGCATCGAACCAGACGCCGAACAGCGCAACCTTGCGCACGCGTCCTGCCTCGATCAGTGCGTCCAGCACCTGGGTCTGCATGCCGCTGAGCATGCTGCCGGAAATCAGCACCGCCACCTTCGGCCATGTCACCTGATTGTCGCGCTGCCACTGCGCCTGCAATGCGTGTGGGCTGTCCAGCCAGTGGCTGCCGCCCGTGCTGTAGCCGGTGGCCGGCAGCACCTGCGGCAGCGGCAGTCCGTCGGTCCCGGCACCGCTGCGCCAGGCCTGCAGGTATGCCGCCAGCGTGCGGATGTTGGCCTCGCCACCGTTGCCGTAGTAGCCGGCGATCCTGCGCGCGGCTTCGGCCGGAAGCTGCCCGGAGGCAGGTGCGCCGCCACCCACGCGCAGCCAGGGTACCTTGCCGTTCTGCAAGGGGCCACCGACCACCGCCATGACCTCTTCGACATCCGTCGGTCGCGGCGTGTCCAGCAGCACCAGGTCGGCGCCCGCTGGCCAGCCAGCGGGCAGCGCCGCCGCCGGGTCGACCACGCGCTGCTGGAAGCGCACCCCTGCAGGCGCACCCAGCGCGTCCAGGCGGGCGATCCTGCCGGGCAGCACGAAGCTGCTGCTGACCACCTCCACCCGCAAGGGGGCGGGCTCGGCACGGGCCGATGTGCCAAGCATCAGCCACCCGAGCAGCAGCCATGTCCACCCGCTGCGCATGGTCAGAAGGCCAGTTCGATGCCGGCATGCACGTAGCGGCCGGTTTCCGGGTACGGGTACAGCGCACCGGTTTCATCCAGCCGCGTGTCGGCCAGGTTGTCGATGCCGGCCACCACGCTCACCGCCGTGCTCACGCGCCAGCGCGCGTCCAGCGACCACAGCCAGTAGTCGGGCAGGGTCACCTGGCTGCTGCCGGCCACCTGCTGCTGTGGGCCGATGTACTCGCCGCGCACGGCGGCCTGCAGGGGGCCGCGCTGCCAGTTCAGCGCGGTTGCACCGCTACGGCGCGGACGTTCCGGCAGCCATTGGTCGGCCTGACGGTCGCGTGGGTCCAGCCAGCTCCAGTTCGCCTCGAAGGACAGATGCTCGCTGATCGGCGCGGTACCGGCCAGCTCGAGGCCACGGATGCGTGCACGGGCCACGTTGGTGTAGTTGCGCAGTTCGCGGCCGCGCACGCCGCAGGCACGCACGCAGGTGGTCTGGATCAGGTCCTTCAGGTCATTCTGGAAGGCAGTGGCCTGCAACGACCAGCGCTGCTGCTGCCAGGCCACTGACAGCTCGGCGCTGGTGTTCTGTTCCGGCTTCAACTGTGGGTTGCCGACAATGGTGAAACGCCCACCGCCGCCCACGGCGGAGTACTCCGGCGAAAGCTGTTTCAGGCTCGGGGCCTTGAAGCCGCTGCCGATGCCGCCCTTGATTGTCAGCGCGTCGGTGGCATGCCACACCGCATACGCACGGGGGCTGTGGTGCCAGCCGAACTCGGGATGGCGATCACCGCGGCTGCCGAACACCAGCGAGAGCGCGTCGCTCACCTGGATCTCGTCCTGCACGAACAGCGCGCTCTGGTTGGACTGCAGGTGACCACTGCGTGCGCCCGCCGCATCATCCAGTTCCTGCCGCCGCCATTCGCCGCCGACGCTGACGCGGTGGCGTGCACCCAGCGCAACGGTGGCGCGCGCATCGACGATCTGGTCGGTCAGCTGCTGCGGCCGCGAGGCCTCGCCGCGGTCGCGACGGTTGTCGCGGTCCAGCGTCGCTCGGTAGGCACTGACCCGGGTCTGGCCCCAGTCCCAGTCGCCCTGATGGCTCAGCGTGGTCTGGCGGCGACGAATGTCGTCGATGGTCTCGTACACATAGGGTGCGGCACCGGCCTGCAGCGCATGGCGGCGGCGTTCCTCGCGGCCCTGCAGGTGCGACAGGTCGATGCGCTGGTGTGCGTCCGGGGTCCAGGTCAGTACCGCGCGGCCGGTGTTGGCGCGGCGTCCCTCCTGCTCGTCCAGGCGGTCGTCGGTTGGGTCGCGGGTGGCGTCCTTCTGCCGGTGTTCGGCAAATACGCTCAGGCCCAGCGTGCCGGGCAGCAGTGCGCCACCCGCATAGACGCCGGCCTGTGCGGTGTTGCCGCCGCGGTCGCCGCCCACCACGCCAGCGTTGTAGACCAGGTTGCCCTGCCAGTCGTCGGTGGCGCGGCGGCTGATTACGTTGACCACGCCGCCCAGTGCCTCCGAGCCATACAGCGAGGACATCGGGCCACGTACCACCTCAATGCGTTCAATCGCCGCAGCCGGCAGCCAGCCCAGGTCGAAATCCGAGTGGGCGATGGCATCGGCCGACGCGCTTACGCGCTGGCCGTCCAGCAGCACCAGTGTGTAGCCAGGGTCCATGCCGCGGATGCGGATGCCACGACGCCCGAAGCCGACGCCGGCCACGGTGACGCCCGGGCTGCCGCGCAGTGCGTCGGCCAGATCCAGCACCGGCCGCAGCTGGATCTGCTCACGGGTGATCATGCTGATGGAGGCGGGGGCGTCGCTGGCCAGGCGATCGGTGGCAGTGGCGGTCACCACGATCGGATCCAGCTGCGAAGGTGCCTCTGCCGCCGCTGCCAGTACGGGGGCCAGGGCGAGGAGGATCGCGCCGGACAGTCGGCGGGCGGGGACGGAACGGGACATGGGAAGGGGTCGCTACAAATGGGACGATATAACATAGCATCATCTTCACGAAATCTTCATAGGCCGAAGGTCCTGCCTGTGGCGACGTCGCTGAACGGGGGTGCGGTATCGCGGCCGGACGCCTACAATCCCGGCTCGGACCGTCGCCATCACGCCCATCATTCCCCGGTCCGGCCTTGGCACCTATGTCTCCCAATGCCCTGGCGCTGGTCGAGCTGCTGATCCGCGAGCGCCGTGCGTTGTCTCGCTTCATCGCGCGCTACCTCGACCCGGCCAGTACCGAGGACACCCTGCAGAACCTGTACCTGAAGGCCAGCAGTGTGCCCGGCGACCCGCCCATCCTGGAGCCGCGCGGCTATCTGTACCGGATGGCCTACCACCACGCGCTCAACCGCAGCCAGGCCGACGCCCGCGAGCGGCGTGCGATGGCCGAGTACGCCACCGAGATGGCGGAGGTGGGCCACGACGGCGAGGCCCAGGCGCTGGACCAGGCGCAACTGCGCGAGATCACCCAGACCATCCTCGCGTTGCCAGCGCAGGTACGCGAATGCTTCGTGCTCAACCGCTACCTGGGCCTGAGCGAGCGCGAGATCGCCGCCCGGCTCGGCATTTCCAAGAGCCTGGTCGGCAAGCATGTGCTGCGCGCTGCGTTGCTGATCCAGCAGCACCAGCAGGGAATGCATCGATGAGCGGCGATTGCCGTGGGCAGATCGCGCCCGCCGTTGTCACAACAGGAAAGCGCACCCGTTCGTGGTGCGGCAGGCCACAACCATGACCACGTCCGAACCCTCGCCGCGTCAGGCCAGGCAGGCGTTGCGCTGGGTGATCCGGTGCAGTGCAGGCCCGCTGCCGGAACGCCAGCAACGAACCCTGCAGCGCTGGCTGCAGGCCGATCCCCGCCATGCGCTGGCCTGGCGTCGGCAGCAGGCCTTCTGGCAGGGGCTGGATGCCGCCGGGCCCGACGTGCTGGCCGCGCTGCCCGAGTTGACGGCGGATCGCCAAGGGCTGCGTCCGATCGCGCCGCGCCGCCGCCTGCCGTGGCTGCTGGCCAGTGCTGCCGCGGTGGTGCTGATGGTTGCCGCTGCGCCGCACGCGCTGCTGCTGGCACGTAGTGACCTGCGCAGCAGCGATGCACCGCGCGTGGTGCAGCTGGAGGACGGCAGCACGGCGGTACTCGATGCCGGCACCGCGCTGGCACTCGCGTTCGACGGCGAGCAGCGGCGCGTGCGCCTGCTGCGCGGGAAGGCCTGGTTCCAGGTGGCGCATGAGCAGCGACCGTTCCAGGTCGAGGCCGGCGGTGGCCAGATCCGCGATATCGGCACGGCGTTCAGCGTGTCGATGCAGGACGCCACCATAACCACCGAAGTCAGCGAGGGCGTGGTCGATGTGCGCCCGGGCGATGGCAGCGTGCAGCGCCTGCACGCCGGGCAGGCACGTGTGTTCCGTGACGGGCGCTGGCTGCAGCCGGTGCAGCGGGAAGATCCCGGGTCCATGGCACCGTGGCGGCGGGGAGAGGTCGTGATCGACGATCAGCCGGCCACGCAGGCCATCGCCGATCTGGCACGCTACCGTCGTGCCCCGGTCTGGGTGCTGGGCGGGCAGGGCGCACGCGTACGGGTCAGTGGCCTGTTCCACCTGCAGCAACCGGAGACCGCCATCGACGCGGTGGCCGCGCAGGCAGGACTGCGCGTGCAGCGCTTGCCCGGCGGCGCGCTGGTGGTGTGGTGAGGTGCCGCCGTTTCCTGGCGGAAACCGCGGCATGAAAAAAAACATGAAAAAACCGTGGGCACTCGCTGTGCCCCGCTGTCTATAGAGGTATAGCCAGAGCGAAACACCGTTTTTCCTCAAGCCAGACACGCCACCGGCACCGGATGTGCCGGTGGTCCCGCCCCGCTTGAGGAGTTCCTGTCCATGCCGTCCACGGCATCCGCCTGTCATCGCCGCGCCACTGTCCTGGCCCTGGCCATCTCCACCGCATTGCTGCCGCTGGCCTGGGTGCCGGCCGTGCAGGCGCAACCGGCGATCGTCGCGCCGCTGCGCCAGTACACCATTCCGGAACAACCCCTTGCTGATGCCGTGCGTGCCTTTGGCCGCCAAGCCGATGTGCAGGTGGTGTTCCGCAGCGACCTGGTGGAAGGCCGTCGCTCCAGCGCGGTGAGTGGCGAGTACAGCCAGATGCAGGCCCTGCAGCAGCTGTTGCGCGGCAGCGGCGTGCGCGCGCAGCGCGGCATGGACGGCACCTGGAGCCTGCGGGCCGCAGCGGAGGCGGGTGAAGGGGAAGGGGTGCGGGTGACCGAGACACTGGACGTGGCCGGTCGCCTTCAGTCGGAAGGGGGTGAGGCGCGCGATCGGCGCGGCTACGATGATGTGTTCGCGCTGGACCTGACCACGGCGTATTCGGGGCGCGACCGGGTGGAGCGCTACCGCGGCTCCAACCCGGCCGACGTGGTCAAGGATCTGGTCGGCGTGTTCAGTGGCGATGCGCGCAACAGCGGCGCGCTGGACATCAACATCCGCGGCATCCAGGGGCCGGGGCGGGTGCCGGTCAGCATCGACGGTGGCGAACAGGCGCTCACGGTCTGGCGCGGCTACAACGGCGTCAGCAACCGCAACTACATCGATCCCAACCTGATTGGTGGCATCCAGGTCATCAAGGGGCCAGGGCTGGTGCGCGATGTGCACAGCGGGATCGGTGGTGCGCTGGTGATCAAGACCATCGACGTTGACGACATTGTTGCTGCCGGCGAGCGCTTCGGCGGGGAGCTGAAGATCGAAGGCAGCAGCAATGCGGTGGCCCCACGCCTGCCTCGCCTGCACACCGGCGAGGACTACCGAAACGTACCGGGCTTCCCGCAGGGCTCGCCGAACTCGCCCTATGACGACCGCACCCTGGTGGTGCCGGTGAAGTCGCGCAGTGGCAACAACCCTTTCGATGGCGAGGACCAGGCCTGGCGCCTGGCGCTGGGCGTGCGTGGCGACAACGTCGACCTGATGGCCGCCTACGCCTGGCGCAAGCGCGGCAACTACTTCTCCGGCAGCAAGGGAAGCGCGTACTACGACCAGGACCGGCGCGAGCAGTACGAGTACCAGGGCATCGACTACATCACGACGCTGGCGCGCTACTTCAAGCCGGGCGATGAAGTGCCCAATACCTCCAGCGAACAGGAGTCCTGGCTGGTCAAGGGCAGCTGGCAGATCAACGATGACCAGCAGTTGAAGGCGACCTGGCGGCGCACGCTGTCGCACTACGGCGAGATCATGCCGTCGCGCATCCTGTCGGCGCCGGATTATGGTCGCATCCAGTGGCCGCTCAGCCGGGTCGATTCCGATGCGTGGAACCTCGAGTACCGTTTCCAGCCCGCCGACAGTCATTGGCTTGATCTGTACGCCAACCTGTGGCGCACCGAGACAGACAGCGATACCTACACCGCCGGTGGGTTTCCCAATTTCGCACCGGGCAATCCGGCGTGGAATCCCGGGGTCAGCCCGATCCTGCGCAACACCGCACTGGCAAATGCGCGCAATGACCGCACCGGCCTGACCCTGAGCAACCGCTTTGCGCTGCATTCCACCCTGGACCTGACCGTGGGCGGCAACTGGCAGTACGAGAAGCTGGGTTCGCGCGACCCGTACTTCGGCACGACCGATGGATGGCGCATGTTTCCACGTGCTGGCCGGCGCCAGGAGGGCGAAGGCTATCTCAACCTCGAATGGCGTCCGGTCGACTTCCTGACCCTCAACGCCGGCGTGCGCTACAGCCGCTACTGGGCCTTCGATGATTTCCTGCAGGCGCATCCGGAGCTGCTGACGAAGGGCGTGGGCAACAAGGAGGCGACCTACCGGACGAATGAGTTGCCCGAGCGGCCGGCCAGCCTGCAAGCGGAGATCGATGCACTGGAGGCCGAACGCGAGTTCTGGGAGAGCATCGGCATGGGTTCGGTGATTGACGATGCACTGCATGGTCTGCTGGCGTACTACGAGACGCCGCAGGCGGTGGAACATCGGCTTCCGTGGTTGCCCGATGCCAACGGCAACTATGCCCGTGCGACCAACCCCTGTCTCAACGGCAAGGTGGCGGCCATACCCGGCGTGCTGCCGATCTACCCCGGCAGCGACCTGGTCTGCAATATCGGCAACACCATGCAGTCGCGGCCGGTGGACGGGCGCAATGACCGCCGCCGCGATCACGCGTGGTTGCCCACTTTCTCGGCCACGGTGAACCTGTCCAGGGCCGCGCGCGTCTACCTGCGCTACAGCGAAGCAGTGCGCTTCCCCAGCATGTTCGAAAGCACCATCGCGTTCTCCAGCAGCCTCAATCCGCTGTACACGCTCAAGCCCGAGCATGCCTACAACTACGAGCTGGGCTACGTGCACAACCTGTCGGGCCTGTTCGGCAACACCGCCGATGCCGACGTCAAACTGGCCTATTACGTGCACAAGACCCGCAACGTGATCGAGCGCGACGCCTACTTCCTGTTCGACAACATCGACAAGCAGACCATCCGCGGCATCGAGCTGCAGGCACGCTTCGACAACCGGCGGTTCTTCACCGACCTGGGTATTTCGCGCACGCTGGAAAACGAGGTGTGCGACGAAAGCACGGCAGTGCTGCTGGACGCCAACCGTGGCCTGGTGCCGAACTGCGTGCAGGACGGCTTCGTCAGTGGCTACCTGCTGACCCAGGCGATTCCGAAGTTGTCGGTGAACCTGTCGCTCGGTACGCGCCTGTTCGATGAACGGTTGGAACTGGGCAGCCGCATCGTGCACTACCAGCGCCACGAAAACCCCGACCTGCAGGCCTACCGCGACCGGTTGCTGGCCGGTGGCAGCAGCCTGCTGTGGCAGAACGTGCCGTTCACCTGGGGCAACATCACCACCGTCGATGTATACGCGCGCTGGCGCTTCAACGAGCACGCCAGCGTCGAGCTGGTGGGCAGCAACCTCGGCAACCGCTACTACGTCGACCCGGCCACGCGCTCCACGCTGCCGGCGCCGGGCCGCACCCTCAAGCTCGGCATCACCGCGCGCTTCTGACCTCCGGCTTTCAAGCGTTGTACCCGTAGTTCCCACAACCCAAGGAGCAATACCATGAAGATGACCTCCCGCTCGGTGCTCGCCGTTGCTGCCACCTTTGCCCTGGCCGGCGCCGCGCATGCCGCTGACATCGTCGGTGCGGCCAGCCCGGTGACCGACGCCGAGCTGTACGTCGCCGTCGGCGAATCGCAGGTCAACGGTGGCCCGCACCAGGCAGGCAAGGCCGGTATCGGCGTCGGCACCGTGTCCAACGCAAAGCCGGTCGATTTCCAGGGCCTGAGCCTGTACTCGGGCACCACCACCGTCAATGGCACCGCCGTGCGCACCTTGGCCATGCCGATCACCGGCGCACCAGGCAGCCATGCCGGCATGGGCCACTTCAACTTCGTCAAGGTCGGCAGCGGCGATGTGTGGTTCGGCGAATGGTCCAAGGATGGCGCCGCCGGTGGCTTCAACAACCGCCAGGTGTACTTCGTCGGTGACCGTGCCGGCACCACGCTGCCGGCCGGCGTAGCCACCTACAGCGTCGCGGGCCTGAACAAGTTCAACGGCAGCAACCTGCTGTCCGGCACCTTCCGTGCGGACTTCGGCAGCGGCAAGCTGCTCGGCGGCCTGACCGGTGGCGGCCTGGCGATCAACGTCAACGCCAACATCAACGCCGCCAACGCCTCGTTCGCGGGTACCGCCACCGCCAACGGCACCGTTGCCGGTGCCACCCAGGGCCAGTTCTTCGGCGCCAACGCCGCCACCCTGGCCGGTATCGCCACGTTCGCCGGCAATAGCCAGTACGACACCGCCTTCGGCGGCAGCAAGAACTGATCGCCACGCCCCTGACGGGGCAGGGCAGGGACAAGCCGCGATCCGCCAGTCCCTGCTTCGGCCCGCTGCATGCACCACCACGGATCGACCATGCGCCACTCCATCTTCCTTGTCGTACTGCTGTTGGTTGCCACCGATGTGCGCGCCCAGCAGGACGATCTTCGACGCGTGCTTGAACAGGGCACCGACCTTCGCCACCAGCAGCAGGACCAGCAGCGCCTGCAGCAGGCCGAGTCGGCGCGGCCGACCATCACCATCGACGGCCAGACGCTGCGCGTGGAGCGCACCGTCGACGATCTCGGCCAGGCGCTCTACCTGTCGCTGCAGCATCAGCAATGGCAGGCCGCCGCTGCGTTCCTCGAGGAGTACATCGAACTGCCGGGGCATGACCCTCTGCTGCGCCACTATGCGCAGGGGGCGCTGGCGCGGGTGGCCGGCGACCATCGCCGCGCGGCGAAGGAGTACGAACTGCTGCTGGCGGCGCAGCCGGATTTCCTGCCAGCCCGCCTCGAGCTGGCGCGTGTCTATGCGGAAGACCAGCGCGATCGCGATGCGGTTGCGCTGTTCACGGCCATCGCTGCAGGCATCAATGCCGATGATCCAGCCACCGCCGGCGTCCGTGCCCGCGTGGACGGCTACCTGGGTGCCCTGCAGGCGCGCCAGCGCTGGAAAGGCGCGCTGTCCGCCGGCCCGGCGTGGAGTGACAACATCAACCGCAGCTCGGCCAGTCGTACCTGCCTGTTCGGCGTGGGCGACGCCTGCATCATCGAACGGAAACTGCCCGACGCCCAGCGCGCGGCGGGCCTCGACTACGACGCCAGCCTGGAACGGCGCTGGGTGCTCGGCGGGCATCATGGGCTGTACGTGCGCGGTCTCGCCTTCGGTCAGGCATGGCGCGGGCACAGTGCCTACAACGAGCTCAATGCCAACGTGCAGGCGGGTTACAGCTGGCGTAGCGCACGGCAGACCGTGATGCTGGCCCCCAGCTATGACTACCAGGGCCTGGGCAACCATGCGCTGCAGGGCGGCAGCGGCGTGCACGGGGAATGGCAGTACGCTCTGGATGCGCGCAGCCTGCTCAAGCTGGAGGCCGACTGGAAGCGCCAGCGGTATCGCCAGCAGGGCCTGGCCAGCAACTACGACGGCGAGCTGGCATCGTTGTATGCCACCTGGTTCCGCGCGTTCAATCCGCGCTGGACGGTGTTCGCCGGGCTGGATGTCACCGGCAGCAGCGCAGCCGACCCGGCCAACGGCTACCGCCAGCGCGGCCTGCGGCTGGGCGCGGCACGGCAGTGGAGTGGCACCACGGCCACGGTGTTCGTGTCGCTGCGCCATCGCGATTACGATGCCTGGAGTCCGCTGCTGGAGGCGCGCAGGCAGGACGATGAGCAGAACCTGATCGCCATCGTACGCAGCGAGCGGCTGGCCGTGGCCGGGCTGGTGCCCAGCCTGAGCCTGCGCTACGCCCGCATCGACAGCAACGTCGGCTGGCTGTACAGCCACGACCGCAGCCTGCTCAGCCTGAAATGGGAGCGTGCGTTCTGAACGCGCCGCTGCAATGCCGGAGTGAATGCGCCGTGGCGGTGCTCTTCATCGATCATCACGCGCCCTTGTAGCCCGGTTCGCGCATCCTGCGGGCGTTGCGGCAGAGGTGGGCCGCGTGTATCGAGGAGCGTCGGTCGTGCTGGAAGCGGGCAACAAACCAGAGGGCCTGAAAGGGCTGAGAGTGCTGGTGGCGGAGGATGAATTCGCCATCGCGATGTTCCTGGTGGACTACCTGGAGCTGAAGGGCGCGCAGGTGGTTGGGCCGGCCGGAGATCTGCAGGCCTTGGGGCGGCTGGTGGATGACAACCCCATCGATGTGGCCCTGCTGGACATCAACCTGGGCGGCGAGCAGGTGTACCCGTTGGCCGATCGCCTGGCCGAAGCGGGCACGCCGTTCATGCTGACCTCCGGCTACGACGACAACCTGCCCAGCCGCTTCGCCAGCGCGCCCCGCTGCACCAAGCCTTATCACATCGAGGCCCTGGTCCAGCAGTTGGCGGGCCTGGTGGCGACGCCGCAGGCCCCTGCGGGCGTCGCCTGATTGCGCGGCATGTCGCGCCGCATCGAAGGCCTCCAGGCCGCCGGCCCGAGGGGCGGAATGCTGCCGGCCCCGCGCCTGCAGGCGCGCCACGATGGCATGGCCGCGCGCATCGCGCGCCACGACTGGTCGTCCACGCCATTGGGCGCTTGTGGGCAGTGGCCGCCCCACCTGCGCGCCACCGTCGACCTGATGCTGGCCCACGGCTTCCCGATGATCGTGCTGTGGGGCGAACAGTTGGTGCAGCTCTACAACGACGGCTATGCCGAGATCCTCGCCGACAAGCATCCTGGCGGACTCGGCCAGCCGACCCGCGAGTGCTGGCCCGAGGTCTGGCACATCAACGGGCCGATCTACCAGCGGGTCTGGCAGGGCGAGACCATCACCTTTGAGGACAAGCTCTATCCGCTGGCGCGGCGGGGGCGGTTGGAGGATGTCTGGTTCACCATCACCTACAGCCCCATCTGCGGAGAGGAAGGCCGCATCAACGGCGTGCTGGTGACCATGTTCGAGACCACCGCGGCGCACGTTGCGCAGGCGGCCCGCGAGCGCGAGGAGCGCAAGCGGCGGGAAAGCGATCGCCGGTTGGCGCTGGCATTCAAGGTGCTGCCGGTGGGTGTCTGCATTGTCGACGCCGAAGGCCGCCTGCAGCTGTCCAATGATCAGATGCGTGCGTACCTGCCCAGTGGCAAGGTGCCCTCGACCGATGCAGAGAACCAGCATCGCTGGCGCGGCTGGCATGCAGACGGTTCGGCCATCGGCCCCGAGGACTTCGCCATCGCCCGGGCGTTGCGGGGCGAGACGGTGGTTCCGGGCCTGGAGTTCCAGTTCACCCATGATGACGGGCGCGCACGCTGGACACGCGTCGCCGCCGCGCCACTGCGCGATGCAGACGGCGAAGTAACCGGCGTGTTCGCCATCGCCGTGGACATCGACGATCTCAAGCGCGCCACCGAGCGCCAGTCGGTGTTGCTGGCCGAACTGCAGCACCGGGTGCGCAACATCATGTCGACCATCCATGCCATTGCCTGGCGGACCCGCGAGTCGGTTGGCAGCGTGGATGAGTACGCCGAACGCCTGTGCGGGCGGCTGATGTCGCTGGCGCGCACGCAGAGCCTGCTGACCCGTGGTGCCAACGCGGGGGTCTGCCTGCGCGGCATGCTCGACGAAGAGATCGCGGCACAGACACCGGCAGCGGCGGCCTACCGCCTGCAGGGCGAGGACGTGCTGCTGCCGCCGAAAGCAGCCGAAGTGCTGTCCCTGGCGATCCACGAGCTGGCGACCAATGCCCTGCGGCATGGCGCACTGACCCATGAGGATGGCCGGATCGAGGTGGCCTGGGATCTGCAGGTTCAGGCCGGCCAGCCATGGCTGGGCCTGCACTGGTGCGAGCGCCATGCCGAGGTGGAGGACTGGGAGCTGCCCCGCCAGCGTGGCCTTGGCCGGGCGCTGATCGAGCAGCGCGTGCCGTACGAGCTGGCCGGCAGCGGCGAGCTGCGCTTTGGCCCGCAAGGCCTGGACGCCTGGATCCGCTTCCCGCTGCGCGAGCGCGACAGCCTGCTGCAGACTGACGCCCCGGATACCCGGCCCAACGGGTAAAAGGGAATTTATCTCCAATTTGGCCAAATTGGGTATAGTGGCTCTCATCACCCCTGCCTGGAGCCATGCCATGACCCTGCCGCTGGACCTGCCTGGCCTCGAGAAGGCCCCGGCTTCGTCCGTGAAGACCCGGGGCTGGCCGAGCCTGATGCGCACCGTGCGCGAGAAGCAGGCGCTGGTCATCACCAACCACAATCATCCGGAAGCGGTGATCGTGGACATCCGCACGTACCAGGAGCTGCTGGCCAAGGCCGCCGGCGGTGACGCCGGTGAGCGCAGTGAAGAACTGCTGCGCCTGCGCGGTGAGTTCGACCAGACCCTGGCCGGCCTGCAGCGCGGTGAGGGGCTGGGCAAGGTGCTGGGCCAGCCGATCCGCCGCGGCCGCAAGGTCACCCTCGGCCGTCCGCTCTGACCGATGGGGCGGATCCTGGTGCTGGCCGGCGTCAACGGCGCCGGCAAGAGTTCGCTGCTGGGTACCTGGCTGGAAGCCGAAGGGCTGGGCTGGTTCAACCCCGATTCGTTCACCCGCCGCCTGGTGGAGGCCGGCTGGCCGTTGCCGGAGGCCAACGCCGAGGCCTGGCAGGAAGGCACCCGCCGCCTGCGCCAGGCCATGGCCGATGGCACCGACTTCGCCTTCGAGACCACGCTGGGCGGCAACACCATTCCACGCCTGCTGCGTGAGGCCTGCGAACGGCATCAGGTGGCGATCTGGTTCTGTGGCCTGGCCACGGTTGAGCTGCATATCGCCCGCGTTGCGGCACGGGTGGCTGCCGGCGGCCATGACATCCCGGTGGAGAAGATCCACGCGCGCTTTGATTCGGCGCGCGAGAACCTGCTGGAACTGCTGCCACACCTGGCCGAGCTGCATGTCTACGACAACAGCGCCCCGGCCGACGCCGAGGGCTGCGTCGAACCGCTGCCGGTGCTGGCGATGGCGCATGGCCAATTGCAGTATCCGGTGTCGGTGGCCGAACTGCTGCATACGCCGGACTGGGCCAAACCCATCGTAATGCGTGCGATGGAGTTGGACACCCCGCCGTAGATCCACGCCATGCGTGGATGCCTCGGCTGCACGGCTGAACAGATTCCTGGCGCCATCCGCGCCATCCGCATCCAGGGTGATCGCATCATTGTCGCTTTCACAGTCACTGCCGGGGCAACAGTCTGCGAATGGAAGAGCCCGAACCGCCACGTCTGCCCGCCGGAGGGTCACTACACCTGGACGCTGCGCTGGACGCCGGGGAAGCTGGCCCGCATCAAGAAGTAACGCCAACGTAGCGCCGGGTGTATGCACCCGGCGCCACTGTCCCCTGAGATCCACGCCAAGCGAGGATCGCGTTCTGCGCTCAGCCTCAGGCCGGCTTCACCTGCTCGGGTTCCGCAACGTCCGGCAGCGGTGGCAGGTTCGGATCCACCGTCACGGGTACATCGCTCTTCAACAGCGCAGCGGCTTCCTTCCTGCAGCCGACGGCCGGCGGTGAACCGCGCAGCGGCAGGCCGGCGGTCTCCTTCACGAACAGCATGGTCACCAGGCCGATCACCGCCGCGCCCATCAGGTAGTAGGCCGGTACCAGCGGGTCGCCGGTGCGTTCCACCAGCCACGCGGTCACCAGCGGCGTGGTGCCACCGAACAGCGACACCGACACGTTGAAGGCGATCGACAGCGCGCTGTAGCGCACCGGGGTATAGAACAGTGCCGGCAGCGTGGATGGCATCGAACTGGTGAAGCACACCAGCGCCAGCCCCAGCAGCATCAGCCCGAGGAAGATCAGCCCATCATTGCCGCTGCCGACCAGCAGCAGGCACGGCACCGCCAGCACCAGCAACGCGATGCAGGCGCCGATGATCATCGGGCGGCGGCCCAGCTTGTCACTGAACAACCCGCCGACGATGTTCAGCGGCATCATCACCAGCATCACGATGATGATCAGCAGCAGGCCCTTGCTCTCGGCGTAGCCCATGGTGACGCTGAGGTAGCTGGGCATGTAGGTCAGCAGCATGTAATCGGTCACGTTGAACACCAGCACCAGGCCCATGCAGACCAGCAGCTGGCGGCCATGTACCTGCAACAGCGCGCCCAGCCCGGGCCGGTCGTGCTCGCGCTTTTCGGCTTCTTCGGCAAAAGCGCGGAATGCCGGGGTTTCCTCCAGCCTCATGCGCATGTACAGGCCGAGCAGGCCCAGCGGGCCGGCCACCAGGAACGGAATGCGCCAGCCCCAGTCCAGCATCTGTTCGCTGCTCAACAGCATGTGCAGTGCCGTTACGGTACCGGCGCCGGCGATATAGCCGCCCAGCGTGCCGAACTCCAGCCAGCTACCCATCAGGCCGCGGTTGCGGTCGGTGGAGTACTCGGCGATGAAGGTGGCCGCGCCGCCATACTCGCCACCGGTGGAGAAGCCCTGTACCACGCGTGCCAGCAGCAACAGCACCGGCGCCCAGATGCCGATGCGCTCGTAGGCGGGAATCAGGCCGATCGCAAAGGTGCCCAGCGCCATCAGGATCATGGTGAATGCCAGCACTTTCTGGCGGCCGTAGCGATCACCCAGCGGGCCGAATACCAGGCCGCCCAGGGGGCGCACCAGGAACGCCACGGTGAAGGTGGCGAACGCGGCGATCACCTGTGCGGTGGGATTGCTGGACGGGAAGAACACCTGGCCGATGGTGACGGCCAGATAGCCGTAGACACCAAAGTCGAACCACTCCATGGCATTGCCGAGGGCGGCGGCGCCGACGGCGCGCTTGAGCATGGGCTTGTCGACGACGGTGATCTCATCGACCTTCAGGTGGCGGCGGCGCTTGAACCAGCCGAAATGGGCATGTGCATCGGGGGTGTCCTGCATGGGGGCTCCCTTGTAGGTAGAAGAGGGGAAATGTGCGGTGAGACAGGTCCCGGAAATCGGAAACGGCGATGCAGGCGCAGGGGGCGCAGGGGCATCGGTGAGTGGCGTGGAGGCCGGGGAATGTGTGCAGGCGCAACGCGCCGCGCACGGCAAAGCACCGCTGCCATGGCGGAAACGCAGCAACGCAATCACAGCGGCCGCGCAGTCAGCGGCCGGGGGTCACATCAGCGTAGGGAGTGCAGGCAACGGGCCTGCGGGCGTCATCCGCCGGGATCCAGCGCGAGGCGATGGAAATGCAGGGCGGGAGCATTCGTGGCAAGCGAAGCGCCGGTCGGCAGTGCTTCCCACGTAACAGGTGCGCCCGTCACGTAGTGGGTCGTGTCGATCATCCGTTCATCATAACGGCATTGGCGTGAGCATGCAGCGAAGCGGGCTGATCTGCACGCTGTGTTCCATCGCGCCTGTTCATGCGCGAATGCAACGCAATGACATGTGTTGAACGAACTCTGGCCGCAGCGCTCACACCGTGCTGTCTACGGTGGGGGTGAACGCAATCGAGAAGGAGCATCGCATGACCCGTCGCATTCCCGAAGGTACGCTGATCATCGTCGCCGATGGTGGTTCGGCCCGCGTGTTCACCAACGTTGGCAGCGAGCATCAGCTGGCCCTGAAGCAGGAAGGCGAGCTGCGGCTGCAGGACATCAGCGAGCAGGGTGTATCCGGGCAGGGCCCGGCCGGGGCGGTGCCAAAGGACATGTCCATCTCCCAGCTCAACGAAGCGACGTTCGCCAAGCAGGTCGCCGAGCAGCTCAACGAGGATGCACTGAACAACCGCTATGCGCACCTGGTACTGGTGGCCGACCCGACCACGCTGGGGCGCATCCGGCCGCTGCTGCACAAGGAGGTCCAGGCGCGCCTGCTGGGTGATATCGCCAAGGACCTGACCAACGCGCCGCTGGAAGACATCCAGAAAGCGCTGGCGGCGTAGCGCGCATGCCTTTCATGCGTGACCATGTTGCCGCCGAACCGGTTCGCGCCGATGTTGATGCGCAGGCCGGTTGGCTGCTGCTGGAGTTCGGCGCGCCGTGGTGTGGCCACTGCCAGGCTGCGCAACCGGCGCTGCAGGCAGTCGTGGATGCGCACGACCTGCCGCACTGGAAGATCGAGGATGGCAAGGGCAAGCCGCTGGGCCGCTCGTTCCAAGTGAAGCTGTGGCCAACCGTGGTCCTGCTGCGTGACGGCCAGGAAGTGGCGCGGGTGGTGCGGCCGGTGGAACGCGCAGATCTGGCAACCTTGGAGAGCGCGCTACCCGATTGATCGGCACCCGCCTTATGCGGCGTCGCGCCACGCTCAACTGATTGCCGTGGAGCCAAGCTCCACGGACGTCCAGCAAAGCCGTGCCCGATTGTGCCGCACGGTTCAATGCAACGAGGCCCGCGCGTCGTGCAACCCTTCATGCCGCCCAACAGCAAAGAGCGGCCCGGGCCTGCGCCGGAGCTGCCTTCTCCAGGCCCAAAACGCCTTACCAGTGGTAGCTCATGCCCACCTGCGCACTGGTCTGGTGATAGCCACTGGCGTGTTGCAGCGACAGCCCACCCCAGGCGCCGATGCCGTTGCTGAACTTCAGCGACGCACCGGCACTGAACTCGCCACGGCTGCGCGGAATGCGGGCATCCACCACCTCGTCATCCAAGCGGATCTGCGATTCGGCACGGGTATGCAGCCAGTGGGCGGCCAGGTACGGCTGCACCTCGGTGGACCCGTTGCCCCAGCGGGTCACGCCGGACAGGCGTAGGCCCGCACGGCCGAACAGGCCGTTGGCGTTCTCCGCACCCACCACCGTGCCGTTGGCTTCGGTGTGGCGGTTGCTGTCCCAGCGTGTGTAGCCCACCTGCAGCTGCGGCTCCAGATAGAGGCCGCCATTGCGGGCGCCGCCTACACGGAACGCGTAGCCGGTTTCCACCGCACCCTGCCAGGCGCGGCTGTCGTAGCGCTCGGCTGCAAGGCCGATGCCCTCCACGCGGTTGCGGAACTGCGCACGCTGCACCGAGCCATCCACGTAGAAACCTGCATACGGATCGGATCCATTGCCGCCGCGCAAGGTGCCGTAGAGGCCCAGTGCTTCGCCCTTCACCTTGCCGCGGGCGTAGTAGCCGGTCAGTTCATTGGTGGAGGTGCTGGTGGCATTACCGCTGGACAGCATTACACCCGCGCTGCTACCCGAATCGTGACGCCATAGATCGGCACCGACAGTCAGCGCCTGGCTGTTGCCTCGGATATCCAGTTGCTTGCTGACCGCATCGAAGCCATTGCGCGAACCATCCACGCGCGCCCAGGCGCGGCCGCTGTTCTGGCCGGCATGCCGGTCGTGATAGCCGAGGCGGAACATGTTCTGCGCGGCCTGCAGATTGGCCAGGTAGGCACCCGGTTCCGGGCGCAGCACCGGTTCCGGTTCAATCGGATCCACGGGGTCCACGGGGTCCACGGGGTCCACGGGATCCACGGGATCCACGGGGTCGACCGGTCGGCATTGCGGCAGGCGGGGATCGACAACACACGGGTCCGGCACGGTCGGCAGCTGCGAGCGCAGGTACCAGTTGCCGTCGGTGCCAGTGCCCTTGTGCAGGAAGTACTCGTACTGACCGCCCACCGCGCGGCCGGCCAGGTTGAACTGGCCATTGGAGGCACCGCCGACCTGGATCAACTGGATGCCTTGGTGGGTCTGCGCACCGGCACCCCCTACGTTGTTGACGCGCACGTTGGCCGTGCCGCTGGTGTCGCCGCCGATGACGAGCCTGTCGGTGGCCGCATCATCGCCAGCCAGCAGGGTGTTGAACACGATCGTGCCATCCGCGCCGCTGAAGTTGCCAGCCACGTTGAGCGTGTGGAAGGCGGAGCCGTCGCCGAGGGAGACGGTGCCATTGCCGAGGCTGAGAGCACCGACCGTGGAGTTTCCGGTCATGTTCCAGGTGGCCGAGTCCAGCGTGGCGCTGGTGACGCTGGTCATGACGCCGGTGATGCTCGCGCCGTTGGACAGTGCGACGTTAACCGTGCCACCGGCTGCGTTGACAATGCCGCCGGTCGCGCGCGAGGCATCCAGATTCAGGTCGATCACTGCGCCCGCATCCTCAACCAGGAGTGCGGTTCCGCTGCCGCCGATCAACTCGCTGCCGTTGCGGAAATTGAACGTCGCGACGACAGAAGGCCCGCTGCCAAGGCGCACGACGTGTATACCCGCGCCGTTTCGACCTTCGACGCGGGAGGCGTCTATTTCCACATTGCCTCGATCACCGGGCGCGGCCAGTTGATACGTTGCCGTAATGCCAGCGTCGTCACCAATGAGGGTGCTTCCATTCCGGGCAAGCAGGTGGGCCGGGTCGGCCAGCAGGAATCCAATGCCGCGGTCAAAGGTACCGCTGGAGTTGAACGTACCCTCAAGCCGGCTTGCGTCCAGCGTCAGGGCAGCCCCCTGTGTGGCACTGCCGCCGAAGCCGGCACCGAACACTGTGCTGCGCTCGATGAATGCGATCGACCAGCCGGCACCGCCACCGGAGGTGGTCAGGCTCAGGGCGGGGCCAGCGGTGTTGTGTAGGGTGCCCTGGATCAGCGTAATTGAGCTGTTGGTCAGGTTGACCCGCCCCTCAATGGATGTACCAATTGCGATGATGTCGGATCTGTTGGTTGCATTGATCCCCAGAAGACGGGCGCCTGGCTTGGCATTCAACCCTGCGCCGTTCAGGACCCATGTTTCGGGCGTGTCGCCCGGGTTGACCTCGGCGCCCTGACCAGGTCCAAGACTGCCGGCCTGCGCCGTGTGCGCGAGGGCGATGCCGGCGGCGATGGCCAGTGCAAGGGAATGACGAACTGCGATCTTCATCGTGGAACTCCTGTAGGAATCGAACTTCAGGAAAGGGATCGCATTCCCTTCGTCGCTGTGAACAAAAGGCCGGGATGACGCGGGGGCGAAGTGATTTCGGTGCCTTTGCCAGCCCGTGGCTGCAAAGTGGGGGAGGGGCGCATGAGTACTGCGAATGCCGCCACAGGCTTTGCACCGCTGTGCCAGGCTTGGGGACAGTGTGGCAAGCGTGTCTGGATCGATCCATGCAATTAATTGCAATCTCTGCTTGCCATAGGCTGCGCCAGTGGAATCGTTCAGCCGCAGCGCAACATGCGGCGCCGATACGTGAGTGCTAGGATCTGACCACCACCTGAATCGATCCAAATGCCGATGCCCACGCTGGACCGTCGTCTCCTGATCGCTGTCGCCGCCACGGCGATGTTCGCTTCCGGCCTGGCTTCTGCTACTCCTGCCAGATCGGTCGCCGACAAGGCCTATGCCTCGGTTGACCCGTTCATTGGTACCGGCGGCGAAGGCCACACCTACCCGGGTGCCACGGTGCCGTTCGGCATGGTCCAGCTCAGCCCGGACACGCGCATCCAGCCGCGCGAAAAGGCCTACGGCTGGGCAGCTGGCTACCGCTACGACGACAGCAGCATCGTCGGCTTCTCGCACACGCATTTCTCTGGCACCGGTCACTCCGACCTGGGCGACATCCTGCTGATGCCGTTCACCGGCGAGCCGGGCCTCGAGCGCGGCGATCCGCAGAAGCCTCGCAGCGGCTATGCCTCGCGCTTCCGCCATGACGACGAGAAGGCGGAGCCCGGCTACTACGCGGTCACCCTGGACGACTACAAAGTGCGCGCCGAACTGACCACCAGTGCGCGCGTCGGCGTGCACCGCTATGCCTTCCCCAAGGGCACCGACGCCAAGGTGCTGCTGGACATGCGTACCAGCATGTACGACTACCCGGGCAAGGTGCTGTGGTCGCGGGTGCGGGTGCGTGCCGACGGTACGGTGACCGGCTTCCGCGAGACGCGTGGCTGGGCGCCGGGCCGCCAGCTGTACTTCGCGATGCGTTTCTCGCGACCGCTGGCCGGGCACGAGCTGCACAACACCGAACAGGACATCGTCTACAAGGGCTTCCCGCCACCGGGTGAGAAGGACCCAGCGCAGCGTGCGCAGATCGAAGGGCGGCAGCTGGTCGGTACGTTCGCGTTCGGCAAGCTGGACGCACCATTGGTGGTCAAGGTGGCCATTTCACCGGTCAGCGAAGCCGGTGCCATCGCCAACCTCGACGCGGAAGTGGCCGACTTCGATTTTGACCGCGTTCGCGCGCAGGCAAAGCAGGAATGGACGCAGGCGCTGTCGGTGCTCGATATCGATGCGCCGGAACATGCGCGACGCAGCGCCTATACCGCGCTGTACCACACGATGTTGGGGCCGACCCTGTTCATGGATGCCGATGGCCAGTACCGCGGCCCGGACAACGCCGTGCACAAGGCCGAGGGCTATACCAACTACTCCACGTTCTCGCTGTGGGATACCTATCGCGCGCTGCATCCGTTGTTGACCCTGGTGCAGCCGGAGAAGCGCAACAGCGACTTCGTCAATTCGATGCTGGCCCACCATGAGCACAGCCCGTACGGCATGCTGCCGGTGTGGTCGTTCCACGGCCTGGAAGACTGGTGCATGATCGGCTACCACGCCGTGCCGGTGATCGCCGACGCCTACGTGAAGGGCATCGGCGGCTTCGACGCCGACAAGGCGCTGAAGGCGATGGTCGAGACCGCGAACTACGGTCCCTACGACGGCATCGCGCAGTACCGCGAGCTGGGCTATGTGCCGATCGACGAGGAAGGCGAAGCGGCCAGCAAGACGCTGGAATATGCCTTCGACGACTGGACCATCGCGCGCATGGCGCAGGCGATGGGCAAGGCCGATATCGCGGCCACCTTCGACAAGCGTGCTGGCAACTGGCGCAACGCGTTCGACAAGGACACCGGCTTCATGCGAGCGCGCAAGCGCGATGGCAGCTTCCGCACGCCGTTCGATCCCAGCGCCAGCGGCTACGGCACCGACTATACCGAAGGCAATGCCTGGCAGTATTCGTGGTACGTGCCGCAGGACGTGGCCGGCCTGGCCGCCGCGCACGGCGGCAGCGACAAGCTGCTCGCGCGCCTCGATGAGGTGTTCAACGCCAAGGTCGATCCGTCCATCTTCGAGCACATGGAAGACATCACCGGCCTGATCGGCTGGTATGCGCATGGCAACGAGCCCAGCCATCATGTGGCCTATCTGTATTCGCATGCCGGCCAGCCGTGGCGCACGCAGGCGCGCCTGAAGCAGATCATGGACAGCCAGTACGCCGACCGCCCCGATGGCCTGGCCGGCAATGATGACGTCGGCCAGATGTCGGCGTGGTACGTGTTCACCGCGCTGGGCTTCTACCCGGTGGCACCGGGCTCGGGCGAGTACATCCTGGGTCGTCCGTTCCTGCCGAAGACCGCGATGCGCCTGCCCAACGGCAAGACGTTCACCATCGTGGCCGATGGCCTGGACGACAAGCACACCTATGTGGGCAGCGTGAGCCTCAACGGCAAGCCGCTGCAGCGCGCCTTCCTGCGCCACGACGAAATCCTGGCCGGCGGCGAGCTGCGTTTCAGCATGCAGGCCGAGCCGAACAAGGACTGGCCGGGGCAGGGTGCGCAGGCGCCGTATTCGATGAGCCGGTGATGCGGAGCGGCGCCGTCCTGCCGCCGCCATTGCCCCGCACCTGGTAGGTGCCAACCTTGGTTGGCACGCGGCACGTCAGCGGGAACGAAACCGCAACCCCACGCGCGCGCCACCGATGGGGGCGGTGGCGATCACCAGCATCGCACCATGCCGCTGCGCGATCTCGGCCACGATCGCCAGGCCCAGTCCGCAGCCGTCGCCTTCGCTGCTGGCCCGATAGAAACGTTCCGTGACGCGCGTGCGTTCGGTTTCGGCGATGCCGGCGCCGTCATCGTCCACCCATACCTGCACGCCCTCGGCATCCTGCTGTAGTCCCAGGGTGATCACACCGGGCACGGCACCGTAGCGCAGCGCATTGTCCAGCAGGTTGCCCAGCGCCTCGCGCAGCAGCTGGGGGGCACCCTGTACCTGCACGCCGTCATCGGGCCCCTCGTAGCCCAGGTCCACGCCCGCCGCCAACGCACGATCGGCGTAGCGCTCCACCACGCCACGCGCCAGCGCGGCCAGGTCCAGCGGTTGCAGCGGCAGTGCGCTGCCATGCGGATCCTCGGAGCGGCTGAGCATCAGCAGCTGGTTGACCAGGTGCTGCAGCCGCGCCAGCCCGGCCAGCGTGCCGGACAGCGCCAGCTGCTGCGCCTGCGGATCATGCTGGCGCAGCGAACTCTCCAACTCCACCTGCATCGCCGCCAGCGGCGTGCGCAACTGGTGTGCGGCGTTGCTGACGAAGCGGCGCTGCGCAGCCTGCATGGCGTCAAGTCGCTGCAGCAGCGCGTTGTACGCCTCCACGGCTGGCCATAGTTCGCGGGGGGCTTCCTGCGCGGGCTCCAGCGGCGCCAACGGATCCGGCCGCGGGCTGGCGAGCTTCCGCGCCACTTGATTGGCATGCCGTGCGGCAGCACCGGTACCGGACCAGGCCAACCATGCGGCCAGCGCCAGGATCGCGGCCTGGAACGGGATGCTGGTCAGCAGCAGCTTGCGCTCCAGGCGATGGCGCTTGCGCAGCGTCTCGGCGACGCGCAGCCGGATATCGTGGCCCGGCCCGGCGCTGACCACCACCTCCACCATGCGCACCGGCTGCCCACGCACACGTGCATCGTAGTAGACGGCATCGTCATCATTTCCAGCCGCGATTGCGGGGCGTGGCAGGGCTTCGGGCAGGTCGCCATACAGGCGCCCGCCATCGGCATCCACCACTTCGCCATGCACTTCGTCGGCGGTGTCCCAGGTGAACATGCGCGACACCGCCGGGGTGATCTCGATCGAGGCACGCCCGTCCTGCACCTTCACCAGCTCGGACAATGACATCGCCGAGTCCAGCAGCCAGCGGTCGTAGACCTGGCCGGCATAGAAGCGGGCCAATGCGAACGATCCAACCGCGCTGCACAGCAGCAGTACCAGCAGCGGCAGCCACAGGCGGCGCAGCAGCAGGCCACGCAGGCTGAGCACGCGCTCAGTCACCCATGGCCTCCAGCCGATAACCCAGGCCGCGCAGCATGCGGATGCCGACGCCGGCGCGGGCCTGCTCCAGTTTGCGGCGCAGGCGGCTGACATGCACTTCAATCACCGACAGGTTGGCCTCGTGGTCCCAGCTGTACAGCGCGTCGAACAGGCGCTGCTTGGTGACGGTGCGGCCGGGATGCTGCATCAGCGTTTCGACCAGCGACAGTTCGCGCGCGGTCAGCTCGATGCGCTGGCCTTCGACCTGCACTTCGTTGCGGATGCTGTCGAAGCACAACCGGCCCAGACGTTTCTGCGCCGGTGCATCACTGCGGCGGCGTGACAGCGCGCGCAGGCGCGCCTCCAGTTCACCCAGGGCGAAAGGCTTGGCCAGGTAATCATCGCCGCCGCGGTCGAGGCCGAGGATGCGGTCCTCCACGCCATCGCGTGCAGTCAGGATCAGCACCGGCAGGGTCACACCATCGTTGCGCAGGCGCGAGAGCAGGTCGAGGCCATCGACGTCGGGCAATGAAAGGTCAAGCACCATCACGTCATACGGCGCGCTGGCCAGTGCAGCCGGCGCGTGCAGCCCGCGCGAGAGGTGGTCGCACAGATGGCCGGCGCCCTGCAGGGCGCGGATCAGTCCATCGGCCAGGGCGGCGTCGTCTTCGATCAGCAGGATTCGCATTGCAAGCTTCGTGCAAGGTTGGGGCAAGTCTGGCGCAAGTGCGTCACCTTACCGTGACGTGCATGAATTTCGCCCACCGTCTTGCGGCCCTGCTGGCTGCCCTTTCGTGCGCGCCTGCGGCTTCGGCGCTGTCCCTGGCAGAAGCGCAGCGTGCAATGGACGCACACAATCCGGACCTGCGTGCGGCGGCACTGGAGTTGCGCGGGGTGCAGGGCGATGCGCAGACCGCGGCACTGCGCCCGGCCACCGAGCTGTCGATCGGCACCAGCAAGGTCAGCCCCAGGCACGGCATCGGCCCAGGGCGCTGGCAGGACAAGCGGGTGGACAGCACGCTGGGCCTGGGCTGGACCTGGGAACTCGGTGGCAAGCGCGCCCTGCGCATTCGCCAGGCCGATGCGCTGCTGGAAGTGGCCGGGCTGGAGATGCTCGATACCCGGCGCCGCCAGCAGGTGGCGCTGCATGAGGCCTACTTCGGCCTGAAGAGTGCGCAGGAGCGGGTGCAGATAGCCGAAGCCAATCGCCAGAGCTCGGCCGAACAGATGGCGGCGGCCGACAAGCAGGTGGCGACCGGGGCGATGGCGCCGGTGGATCGCGCGCGGCTGGCGGTGGACGATCTGGCGGTGGCTGACGCGGCGCGCGAGGCGGCACTCGATCTGCGCGATGCGCGGCATGCGCTGGGCCTGCTGCTCGGCAGCGATGACAGCCGCGACCTCAGTGCCGATGACCCCTGGCCGGATGCCAGCAGCGTGGCCGACGTGCGCGCGTTCGATCCGACGCAGCGCGCCGACCTGCGTGCCGCGCGTTCGCGGCTGGCCGCGGCCGACGCAGGCGTGGCACTGGCGCGCAGCGAGCGTCGTCGCGATATCCAGCTGGGCGTGGAGGCCGAACGTGAGCCGACCGACATCAGCGGTGTTACCTGGGGCGTGTCATTGACCATTCCGCTGGGCGGGCCGTCGCGCGCACGCGGCGCGATCCAGCGTGCCGAGGCCGACCGGGACAGCGCAGCGCTGGAGCTGCAGGTACTCCAGCGCGAAGCTCGCGCCGAGATGGACCAGCTGCAGGCCAGCGTGCAGTCCGCCGCACAGCGCCGCAGCGACTACGAGGGGCTGCAGTCCGACGCTGCCCGCAAGGCGGTGGAGGGCATCGAACTGGCCTATCGCCGTGGCGCCGCCAGCCTGACCGATCTGCTCGATGCACGCCGCAGCTGGCGCGACTTCGAGGCCGCGCTGATCGAAGCGCGTGCCGACCATGCCATTGCCCTGGCGCGCTGGGAAGCGGCCACATCCGTTGCTGAAGGAGAATCCCGATGAAGTCGATCGTCGCCCATCGCCCGCGGGCGCGGCACGTCATGCTGCCCGCCCTGCTGGCGCTGGTCCTGCTGGGCGGCTGCGGTCGCGAGCCGGCGTCCTATGCCGAGGACGCGCCCCAGGTCAGCGCCGGCCAGATCCAGTTTCCCGCCGGCAGCCGCCAGCTGGACGTGCTGCGCAGCGAAGCGGTGAGTGCCGGCGCCAGCGCCAGCCTGCAGCTGCCGGGCCGGGTGGTCTGGGACGAGACGCGCTCCAGCGCACTGCGCACGCCGTTGCCGGGGCAGGTGGCGCGCATCGAGGCGCAGCCGGGGCAGAAAGTGAAGGCCGGCCAGGTGATCGCCTGGATCACCTCGCCCGAGTTCGGCCAGGCGCAGGCGGAGGGCGTGCGAGGCCGCGCCGAGCTGCAGCAGGCGCGCAGGGAACTGGAGCGCACCCGCGAACTGCACGCGGCGGGGGTGGCGTCGGGCCGCGAGCTGGACGAGGCCGAGACCAACTTCGCCGGCAGCCAGGCCAATCACACGCGTGCGACCGCCTTCGCCAGGGCCTATGGCAACGGCCAGCACGTCGACCAGCGCCTGCCACTGCGCGCGCCCATCGATGGCGTGCTGGTGGAGCGGCGGATGAACCCGGGCATGTCGGTCAGCCCCGACAGCGAACAGCCGTTGGCGGTGATCGGCGATCCGGACCGCCTGTGGTTGCTGCTCGATGTTCCCGAGAGCCTGGCGGGACGCCTCAAGGCGGGCATGCAGGTGAGCGTGCCCGGTGCCGATGGCCAGCCATTGCAGGCGACCCTGCAGCACGTGGATGACTTCGTCGACAGCGAGCGCCGCGTGGTGCAGGCGCGCGCCGAGCTGGACAACCATGCACGTGGCTTCAAGGCCGGCCAGTACGTGCGTGCTCAGGTTGCGTTGCCGGCCGAGGGCGGAGTCTCGCTGCCCGATGCCGCGGTGTTGCTGATCGACGGTACACAGGTGGTGTTCGTGGAGGAGGGCAAGGGCCGCTTCGTGCGCCATGCCGTGCACGCAGAGGAGCTGGGCGACGGGCGCCTGTGGGTGCGAGAGGGCCTGCCGATGGGCAGCAAGGTGGTGGTCGAAGGTGGCCTGCTGCTGCAGCAGCTGGTCGACAGTGCGGGACCGGGCGCCAGCACCGGCACGGGGCATGCCGCCCCATGATCGATCGCCTGATTGCCTATTGCCTGCGCCAGCCGCTGATGGTGATGCTGGCGCTGCTGCTGTTCATCGGTGCCGGCATCGCCGCGTTCCGCGTGCTGCCGGTGGAAGCCTTCCCGGACGTGTCCGACACCCAGGTGACGGTGGTGTCGCTGCACCCGGGCCGTGCCGCCGAAGAGGTGGAACGCGAAGTGACGATGCCGCTGGAAGTGGCGCTGTCCGGCCTTCCGCATTCGGTGCGGGTGTTCTCGCATACGCAGTTCGGCCTGTCGATGATCATCCTGACCTTCGACGACAAGGCCGATGACTATTTCGCGCGCCAGCAGGTGCTGGAGCGCCTGCAGGGCGTGGCGCTGCCGGAAGGGGTGACCCCGGAGCTGGAGGCGATGAGCTCGGCGGTGGGCGAGATCTACCGCTACGTGCTCAAGGGCCCGCACATGACGCCGACCCAGCTGCGCACCGTGCAGGAATGGACGATGGAGCGCAGCCTGCGCACCGTGCCGGGCGTGGCCGATGTGATCAGCTTCGGCGGTTTTGCGCGTACCTTCCAGGTCAAGCCGGACCTGGACAAGCTGCGTGACCGCGGCATCACCCTGGGTGAATTCGCCGAGGCGCTGGAAAAGGGCAGCGCCAATGCCGGTGGTGGCTACGTGGAGCGCGGCCAGCAGCAGTTCCTGATCCGCGGCGTGGGCCTGATGCGTTCGCCGGCCGACATCGGCAACGTGGTGGTGGCGCAGCGCGGCGGTACGCCGATCCTGGTGCGTGACCTGGCTGGCATCGCCGATACCGGCCTGCCCCGGCAGGGCCTGGTCGGCCAGGACGATAATGACGATGCGGTGTTCGGCATGGTGCTGATGCGCAAGGGCGAGAATCCGTCCGACGTGCTCGACGCCCTGCATGCGCGCATTGCCGAGATCCAGGCGAACCAGCTGCCGGCCGGGGTCAGCATCGAGCCGTTCTACGACCGCTCGTGGCTGGTATCGACCACGCTGAAAACCGTCTTCAGCAATCTTCTGGAAGGCGCGGTGCTGGTGTTCCTGGTGCTGTGGCTGTTCCTGTACAACGCCCGCGCCGCGCTGATCGTGGCGGCGATGATGCCGCTGGCGTTGCTGTCGACCTTCCTCGGCCTGCATCTGTGGGGCGTGCCGGCCAACCTGCTTTCGTTGGGCGCGATGGACTTCGGCATCATCATCGATGGTGCGGTGATCGTCACCGAGCACATCGTTTCGCGGCTGTCCAAGCTGCCACCCACGGCAGACAGGAAGACGCGCTTCTCGACCATTCTGTCGGCAGCATCGGAGGTGGGGCGGCCAACGTTCTTCTCGATGCTGATCATCATCGCCGCGCATATCCCGATCTTCACCCTGCAGCGCCAGGAAGGCCGCATGTTCGCGCCGATGGCCTATTCGGTGACCTCGGCGTTGATCGGGGCGTTGATCCTGGCGCTGACCGTGGTGCCGCTGTTCTGCTACTGGTGGCTGCGGCGTGACCGCATGCGCGACGGCAACCCGCTGATGGACCGCCTGACCGGCTGGTACCGGCCGATCCTGGAGCACGCGCTGGCCCGCCCGCGCGCGGTGGTGCTGACCGCGGTTGCGCTGCTGGTCGGCACGCTGGCACTGGGTAGCCGCCTGGGTTCGGAGTTCCTGCCGGAGCTGGACGAAGGATCGATCTGGCTGACCGCCACGCTCGATCCAAGCACCAGCCTGGCCGAAGCGCAGCAGCAGTCGCGGCGTATCCGCGAACTGGTCGGCACCTTCCCGCAGGTGTCGACGGTGGTGGCCAAGCTGGGGCGCCCGGAAGATGGCTCCGATGCCAAGGGCGCCAACCAGATCGAAGCACTGGTGGCGTTGAAGCCGGAGAAGGAGTGGCCGAAGGGCGTGGACAAGCGGCAGCTGGTGAGCGACCTGCAGCGCACGCTGGAGCAGCGCATTCCGGGGCCGGAGTTCTCGATCTCGCAGCCGGTGCGCGACAACATCCTGGAGAGCATCTCGCAGATCAAGGGCCAGGTGGTGATCAAGGTCAGTGGCTCGGATCTGGGCGTGCTGAACCAGCAGGCGCAGGCGATTCTGGGCCAGGTTCGCGGGGTGGAGGGCGTGGAGAGCGCCTTCATTGATCGCGACGGGTCGTTGCCGCAACTACAGATCGAGATCGACCGTGACCGCGCCGCACGCTATGGGCTGAACGTGCGCGACATCGACGAGGTGATCGAGACCGCACTGGGCGGGCGCCAGGTCGGTGAGCTGTGGGAGGGCGACCGCAAGTTCCCGATCACCCTGCGCCTGGACGATGCCGATCGTGACCTGCAGCGGCTGCGCACGGTGCCGGTGGGCATCGGCGATGGCCACGCCGTGACGCTGTCCGACGTGGCCGACTTCCGAATGGCCAGCGGCGCGATCAACATCTCGCGCGAGAACGCACAGCGGGTGAAGGCGGTGAGCATCTTCATCGCCGGGCGCGACATGGGCAGCGTGGTGGCCGACATGCGCAAGCGCGTGGACGCCAGCGTGCAGCTGCCGGAAGGCTACCGGCTGGAGTGGTCCGGCGAGTTCGAGAACCAGCAGCGTGCCATGAAGCGGCTGGGCTGGGTGATTCCGCTGTCGGTGCTGATCATCTTCGTGCTGCTGTTCGATGCCTTCAAGGACATCAGCAGTGCGGCACTGATCCTGGCCAACGTGCCACTGGCGATGATCGGCGGCATCCTGGCCCTGTGGCTGACCGGCATCCCGCTGTCAGTGTCGGCGGCGATCGGCTTCATTGCATTGTTCGGGCAAGCGGTGCTGAACGGGGTGGTGATGCTCAGTCGCTTCGCCCAGCTGCGCGAGCAGGGCATGGACCTGCTGCAATCGGTGGTACAGGGTTCGCTGCAGCGCCTGCGTACAGTACTGATGACCGCTTTGCTGGCGATGTTCGGGCTGCTGCCGATGGCGACCTCGCATGCGATCGGTGCAGAGACCCAGAAGCCGCTGGCGGTGGTGGTGATCGGCGGCCTGCTGTCGGCGATGCTGCTGACCCTGCTGGTACTGCCGACGCTGTACTACTGGGTGCATCGCCGCCGCGAGGCCCGCGGCGGCTGACCGGCACGGTGGATCCAGGCCATGCGTGGATGCGCGATCTACACCATCCCGCCGTTGGCGCGCAGCACCTGGCCGTTGATCCACGCACCATCAGCACCGGCCAGGAACGCTACCGCACCGGCGATGTCCTCCGGCGTACCCAGGCGTTCCAGAGGGTTCATCTTCGCCAAGCGCTCGATCAGCTCGGGCGATTTGCCATCCAGGAACAGGTCGGTGGCGGTGGGGCCCGGTGCCACCGCGTTCACGGTGATGTTGCGCCCACGCAGCTCCTTGCTGAGGATCGCGCCCATTGTCTCCACGGCCGCCTTGCTGGCCGCGTACACGCTGTAGTTCTCCAGCCGGATGCCGACCACGCTGGTGGACAGGGTGATCAGGCGGCCACCGTCGCGGACCCGCCGTGCACTTTCGCGCAGCACATTGAACGCGCCCTTGAGGTTGATGCCGATCACCCTGTCGAACAGGGCGTCGTCGGTGTCGGCCAGCGACGCCAGTTGCAGCACGCCAGCACTGTTGACCACGACGTCGAGACCACCGAAACGGGCCTCGATGGCCTCGAACAGCTGGCGCACCGCCTGCGGGTCTGCCACATCGGCCTGCAACGCGATGGCCTGCGCACCGGCTGCGTTGAGTTCGGCCGCCAACGCTTCGGCGTCGTCGCGGCGCCCCGCATAGTTGATGGCGACTGCGTGGCCATCGGCGGCGAGCCGGCGGGAGATGGCGGCGCCGATGCCACGGGAGCCACCGGTGACCAGGGCGACGGAGGAGGTGGGGGAGGGGGTCATGCTGGCGTCCAGTGGGGCACGCCGGAGTGGCGCTGGGCCATCTTCGCGACATTGTCCTTTCGGATAATCCTGCATAATCCGCCAACATCATCCGGATAGCCGAACAATGGACCGCTTCACGGCCATGCGCGCCTTCGTCCGTATCGTCGAGCGCCGCAGCTTCACCCGCGCCTCCGAGGACCTGGGCCTGCCGCGGGCCACGGTGACCGACGCGATCAAGACGCTGGAACAGCGGCTGGGCGTGCGACTGCTGCACCGGACCACGCGTCTGGTGGTGCCGACGCTGGAAGGCGAGGCCTTCTATGGCCGTTGCCTGCGCCTGATCGCCGACATGGACGATGCAGAGGCCGCGTTCCGTGACGTGCCGCCGCGCGGCCCATTGCGCATTGAAGTGCATGGCACGCTGGGCCGGCACCTGCTGTTTCCGCACCTGCCGGACTTCCTGCAGCGCTACCCGGAGATCGACCTGGAGGTCAGCGAGGGCGACCGCTATGTCGACCTGCTGCGCGAAGGCGTGGATGCAGCGCTGAGGGTGGGGACGCTGGCCGACAGCGATCTGGCGGCGCGACGGCTGACCCTGCTGCGCGAGGTGACGGTGGCCTCGCCGGATTACCTGCAGGCCAAGGGCGTGCCGGGCAGCATCGATGCCCTGCAGGACGGCCACCAGATGGTCGGTTACCGCTCCAGCGCAACCGGCCAGCTGATTCCGCTGGAGTTCCAGCAGGGTGGGCAGGTGCATTACCTGCCGCTGCCGGCGCGGGTGCGTGTTTCCGGCGCGGATGCGTTCCTCGGGGCCGCGCTGGCGGGCCTGGGCATCATCCAGGCGCCGCGCTACCGGATGGACCCGTACATCGCGCGCGGGCTGCTGGTTGAGCTGTTGCCTGAGGCGCCGCCGACGCCAAGCCCGTTGAGCCTGGTCTACCCACGCAACCGCACCCCATCGCCACGGTTACGGGTGTTCATCGACTGGGTGGCCGGGGTGTTCGACCAGGAACGACGTTCCTGAGACGCCGCATGGGCTGGTGGTGCCGGCCGGCATCACAGCGCTGCCAGCGGCCCCTGCATGCGATGGAAGCTGCCATCGGTGGCGGTGAACCAGCCCAGCGAACGCCCGCCGACGAAATCATCGACATGCACGACCGTAGCGCCATCGGCTTCCTGCCACGAAATGGCATAGACCCCGTCGCTGATCCTGTGCCACTCACAGGCGGCTTCACCCCGCGCACCGGCGTAGGCGCCGGAGACGATGGCGTACTGCACGTGGCGGCCATCGGCGCTGTAGACATTGTCGGCGGCCAGTCCGTCATAGCTGACGCGGAAGCGGCGGCCGGCGAATTCGGGAAGGTCAGCGGTCGTGGTCATCGGATCGCCACCGGGTTGATGTTCACCTGGGTCGAGCCGACGTACAGCGGCTGGCCGAGCACGAACAGGAACTCCCAGGCCTTGTCGCGCACCAGCGCGCGGCTGTCGATCAGCTCCAGGTTGTAGATGCCGCGCTTGGCCAGCATGTACTGGTTGATCGGGAACTCTTCGGCACCGTTCGGGTTCGGGTAGACCTCCGAGGCCCAGGTGTCGCCACCGAAGGCGACGATGCCCTGGTCGGCCAGCCACTTCGCGGCCTCCATGCCGATGCCCGGTTCCACCTCCAGGAACTGTTTGTCGTCCTTGCCGATCAGTTCCAGCCAGCCGGTGTTGAACAGCACCACGTCGCCCTTGCGCAGGCTCAGGCCCTGCTTCTTCAGAACGGCCTGGATGTCGGCCACGGTGAACTCGGTACCGCCGGGCACGATCGCCTTGCCGTAGTACGCGGTCATGTCCAGCACGACGCCGCGGGTGACCATCGGCGGCGCCTTCTCGACGCCGAGCTTGCGCACACCGTCCACGGTGACGAAGTCGGCGGCCTTGTTGCCGTTGTAGTAGACGTTGTCGATGCCGATATGGCCGATGCCGTTGAGCTGGGTGCCAACGCCGGTCCAGGCGTTCACCAGTTCATCGTTGAAGGTGAACCTGTTGGGGCCCAGCGACTTGCCGGCCTGCTGGCCGACCTGCACGTTGTACAGGCGGAAGCTGCGGTGGCGGAACGCGGGCAGGTTCTTGTCCACCGGCACCGCCAGCGGATAGGTCTTGCCGGTCCTGACCAGCGAAACTGCGTGCTTGACCACGTCTGCGGTCAGCAGGTTGGCCGCGCCGATCTCGTCATTGGCACCGTAGGCCGAGGGATACCAGTCCTCGGCGGTGGCCTGGAAGGACAGCGGCAGGGTGGCCAGCGCAAGCGCGGCCAGGGTCTTCATTTTCATGGCAAAGCTCCGGTAACTGTCAGGCCGTCGCGGGGGCGGCAAGCGGGGCATGCGACGCGGCCGCGCCGGCATGGGCCGGGAAGTGCGGCAGCACGTACTCGGCGATTTCGTGGAAGGTCTCGGCCAACGGCCGTTCGTTGCGGCGGAACTGCAGGCCGATGTGGTCGACACCGGCCGCCTGCATGGCGTGCAGCTCGGCCAGCAGGGCGTTGCGGCCGCCGCGCAGGCCGAAGCGCCAGCGCTGCAGGGGGGCATCGGCATCGGCCACCAGGTCCAGGTGGATGAAGCTGGCATACGGCTTGTTGCCGGCCACGGCGCGCCAGGCCGCCACGCGTTGTGCATGGTCCTGCGGCGTGCCCGGGTAGGCCAGGCAGCCGTCCATGTGCTGGCCGATCCACGCCGGTTGCTGCTGGGCCAGGCCGGCCACGAACAGCGGCACGGGCGGGCCGTCCGCAGGCAGCACGTCCAAGCCCTGCGGCAGGTGCGCGGCGGCGCCTTCGCGCAGCAGTGCGACCTGCTCGCGGAAGCGGCTGCCACGGCTGTCGAAGTCCCGGCCGAACAACGGGTACTCCACCGGGCGGTCGCCACTGGCCACGCCCAGCAGCAGGCGGTCACCGCTCAGCCGCTGCACGCTGCGCGCCGACTTCAGGGTCAGCAACGGCTCGCGGATCGGCAGCACCACCGCACCGGTACCCAGCAGGATGTGCTCGGTGATACCAGCCAGGTAGCCGAGGTAACTGAATACCTCGAATACCTGCGCCGCATCGCCGAAGGCCGGGTCGTACACCGGCACGTCGCGTACCCACAGCGCACGGAAGCCGAGGCGGTCGGCCAACCGTGCCAGTTCCGCATGGCGTTGCAGGTCCGGTTGGCCGGGCAGGCGCCGCGCGGCGCGTCGTGCCTGTTCGCCCTGCGGCGTCCAGTCATTGTCCAGCGGTGCCTCGATGCCGATGCTGAAACCACTGGCCTGCAGCCGCGCCAACGCACTGACCATGGCGTTGCGCCTCAGTCCCAGGCCGGGGCCAGGCCCGGCGGATCGACTTCGCGGCCGTTGCGCTCAAGCGCGGCGATCGCGGCCATGTCATCGGCATCCAGGCGCAGGTCCTGGGCGAGCAGGTTGCTGGCCAGGTTCTCGCGCTTGGTCGACGACGGAATGACCGAGTAGCCGCGCTGCAGCGCCCACGCCAGCGCGACCTGGGCCACGGTGGCCTGGTGCTTGCCGGCGATGGCGGCCAGCACCGGGTCCTTCAGCACCTTGCCGTAGGCCAGGGTCATGTA
Source organism: Stenotrophomonas sp. SMYL41 (assembly GCF_036319965.1). NCBI lineage: Bacteria > Pseudomonadati > Pseudomonadota > Gammaproteobacteria > Lysobacterales > Lysobacteraceae > Stenotrophomonas > Stenotrophomonas sp. SMYL41. The sequence goes on from NZ_JAWIRX010000001.1 coordinate 128,665, forward strand.
GGAGGTGACGGTGATGCCCTGGTCGTGCAGGAAAGCGGTCAGTGCCGGGTTCTGCAGGTAGGGGCTCAGTTCGATCTGGTTGGTGGCGATCTGACCGGCACCAACCACCTCGATGGCCTGCCGGGTCAGCGCGATATTGAAGTTGGACACACCGATCTGGCGGGTCAGGCCCTGCGCCTTGGCTTCGGCCAGCGCGGTCATGTACTCGCGCAGTTCAACGCCATTGCCCGGTGCCGGCCAGTGGATCAGCAACAGGTCCACATGGTCGGTGCGCAGCTTGGCCAGGCTGTCGCGCAGGCTCGGAATCAGCTTGTCGGCGGCATGGTTGTCCACCCAGATCTTGGTGGTCAGGAACAGCTGGTCGCGCGGCACGCCGGATTCGGCGATGGCCTGGCCGACCTCGGCTTCGTTGCCGTAGATCTGCGCGGTGTCGATTGCACGGTAGCCGACCTCGAGGGCGTTGCGCACCGAGTCGATGACGGTCTGGCCGGTCAGGCGGAAAGTGCCGACGCCAAAGGAAGGAACGCTCATGGTGGACTCCAGGGACTTCGTTGGGAGCCGGTGGGCTCGGGACTGGGCGAAGTGTGGGCGCTTTACATTTGTTGATTAAGCTGTGTATACGGGAAATGCTTTTGCGCCGAGGTAAACAATGAAAACCACCCTGGATGAGTTGAAGGCTTTCGTGGCGGTGGTCGACAGTGGCTCGATCACCGCAGCGGCCGAAGGGCTGGAGCTGACCATCTCGGCCACCAGCCGCACCCTGGCGCGGCTGGAGGACAAGCTGCAGACCACGCTGCTGCGGCGGACCACGCGACGGCTGGAACTGACCGAGGAAGGCGCCGCGTTCCTGGAGTACGCGCGCACGATCCTGGCCACGGTCGACGAGGCCGAGGAACAGATGGCCGCGCGCCGCCTGCAACCGGTCGGGCGCCTGCGCGTGGATGCGGCTACGCCGTTCATGCTGCACGTGATCGTGCCGCTGCTGGAAGGCTTCCGCGCGCGCTACCCGCAGGTGGAGCTGGAGCTGAATTCCAACGAGGGCATCACCGACCTGATCGAGAAGCGCACCGACGTGGCGTTCCGCATCGGCGTGCTGCGCGATTCCACCCTGCATGCGCGGCCGATCGGCCACAGCCGCATCCGCGTGGTGGCCAGCCCCGAGTACCTGCGCCGGCACGGCACGCCCACGCGCGTGGAGCAGCTGCGCACGCATGACCTGCTCGGCTTCACCCAGCCCAGTTCATTGAACGAGTGGCCGCTGCACGATGACGATGGCGGGCCGTTCGTGATCGAGCCGGCCATCGCTTCGTCCAGCGGTGAGACGCTGCGGCAGATGGCGGTGGCCGGGCTGGGCATCGCCTGCCTGTCCGATTTCCTGACCCGCCAGGACCGGCGCGACGGTCGCCTGGTGCAGCTGTTCGCCAGGCAGACGCAGGACGTCCGGCAGCCGATCAACGCGGTGTACTACCGCAACACCGCGTTGGCCGCGCGCATTACCTGTTTCGTCGACCACGTGACGCAGACGCTGGGGCAGCGCCCGTTCGACGAGTGAGTCGCCAGCGCTGGACGGGCAGGGCCGGCGCTACCGCGGGCTGCGGTGCTGCGCGGCCCACGCGGACGGTGAGCAGCCGGCTACACGCCGGAAGGCCGCGCTGAACTTGCTGGGGTTGGCGTAGCCGCAGGCCAGTGCGACGTCGGTGACGCTGCGTCCCTGCGCGAGCTGCGCGCACGCCCACTGCATGCGGCGCCGGGTCAGGAACGCATAGGGTGGCAGCCCGGTGGTGGCACGCAGCGCACGGCTGAACGTCGATGGGTCCATCTGCAGCGCTGCCGCCAGCTGCGCAACCGCCAGCGGCTGGCCGTACTGCGCGTCGATGTACTCCTGCAGGTACTGGAGTTGCCGCACGGACAGCGCAGTGGCCCTCGGCGGCGTCGCGTGCCCGAGCCCGGCAAGCTGTCGCAGGCGGTGCAGCAGCACGCGTGCGCCGTGCTCGAGAAATCCGGGAAGGCAGGCATCGGCCTGCGCGCTGCACCACAACGCCTGCAGCACCGAGGTGACCACCGGGTCGCGCTGCAGGCGCACCGCCAGCGGTTGCAGGTCATGCAGCCGGTGCGCCTCCTGCTGCAGGAGGCCGGTGTCGATGGCCAGGCCCAGCACGTCCACTGCGGGGCTGGCATAGGTACCGATGTCACCGGGCAGGACCACATTGAACTGGCCAGGCTGCCAGACGCCCTGCAGCAGGCCGCTATGGCTGCGTTGCTGCAGACGCCCGCCGCCACCGATGGCCATGCCCAGGCGCAGCTGGTGGGGATGGCCCATGCAGCCTTCGCTTGGCCCGAAGCGATGACGCAGCAACACCACCGCACCATCGTCGCTGGCCACCATCGCGGGCGGTTGCGGTCCGGTTTCCTGCAGCAGCTGGTCGGCGAGGGCTCGCATCAGGAAAGCACGCATCACGGATCCGGAAATGGAGCAGTGCTGCCAGGAATGGAGTGGCGGCACTGCGTGAATGTTACAGGATAACACTCTTGTCCCGCGCTGCCGCCGCCTGCGCGCCTGCCATTTCACCATTGAGGTTCATCCGTTGAAGCCGTCCACGCCTGTCGCCGCGCTTGTCGCGGCATCCCTGATCATCCCTGCCATGCCCGCTCTCGCCCAGCAGGCTGACCCGGCCACGCTCGACGGCGTCCGGGTCACCGGTTCCAAGCGCGATACCCCGTACCTGAAGAGCGATCTGTCGGTGACGGTGCTCGACCGGCAAGCGCTGAAAGAGGCCGGCGTCACCGAATTCCGTGACCTGGACAAGCTTGCGCCCAACGTGAAGTTCAATGCGATGGGGCAGCTCAGCAACATGTTCATCTCGATCCGCGGCATCGAGTCCAATCCCTTCCTGGTCAACCGCGCCTCGGTCTACATCGATGGCATCCCGTTCCGGGAGTTGAGCAACGCCGTGCTCAACCAGGTCGAGTCGGTGGAAGTGCTGCGCGGGCCGCAGGGCACGCTGTACGGTGCCAACAGCGAGTCGGGGCTGGTGCTGGTGCGCACACGCGGCCCGGCCGATGCGCGCGAGGGCGAGCTCAATGTGCGCAGCACCTGGTTTGGCAACGGTAATGGCACCGCTCTTGATGGTTTCCTGGCAGGTCCGCTGGACACGGCGGGCAGCCTGTCCGGCTCGGTGGCGTTCATGGGCTCGGACGAAGATGCATACCTGAAGAACCTCACGCCCTCCGGTGCACGCGGCAGGGTGGGCGAAGGCTATCTGCAGGGCAAGCTGCGCTGGCGGCCAAGCGACTATGTCTCGGTGAACGCGCTCGCCTACCACCTGCGCACACGCGCGCCCGGCATGTTCGAGTATGAATACCTGCCGCTGGATACCAGCCTCTACAACCGCACCTACGGTACCTCGCTCAATGGCGGCCGTCGTGCCGGTGACTTCACCTACATCAATGACGCACCGAAGCGCACCGAAAAGGATGAGTCGGTTGCGGGCCTGAGCGCGCAGTGGCAGTTGCAGGCCGGCACGCTGGACGTGGCCGCCTCCTGGCGCGGCGAGGAAGTGACCTCCGCCGGCTATGACTTCGACATGACCCAAAGCCCGGCCCTGGCAGGCCGCATCTACGACAGGAAGAAGGAATGGACGGCCGAGGCGCGCTTCAGTTCGCCCAGTGACCAGGCCCTGGCCTGGATGGCCGGTGTGTCCACCTATCGCAACAGCAAGGATTCGATCCTGGGGACGTTCGTCGGCCCTGCGCTGCATGGGCTGGACAGCTACAACCTGGCACCGCGGCAGACCTCCAAGGGCGAGGACTACAGCGTGTTCGCCACCGCCAGCTACACCTTCCCCGCGCTGCCCAGGCTGACCGCCAGCGCCGGCCTGCGCCATGAGCAGGCGCGGCGTTCCACCGAGCAGCGTGCCGGTGCGCTGGACCTGGGCGCCGGTGGCCGCGTGCTGTACCGCGACGCCGCGCTGGCGCATACCTTCACGGCGACGCTGCCGCGGGTGTCGCTGCGCTACGACGCCACCGACGACCTGTCCTTCTATGCCGCTTCAGCCAAGGGCTACATCCCGGGCGGCTTCAATCTGGCCGCAGCGCAGAGCGATGTGGTCAACGACAAGGTGCTGCGCTACGAATCCGAACGTATGTGGAGCCACGAGCTTGGCTTCAAGATGAATCTGGGCGGCGGCCGTGGTCATATCGGTGGGGCGGTGTTCCACATCACCTCGGACAACTGGCAGGAGATCCAGGTGGCCACCGATGGCAACGGTCGCCCGATTTCGTCGGACTACGTGGGATCGGACGCCTCGATCCGGTCACGGGGTGCAGAACTGGAGGGTGTGTTCGAAGTAGTGCCTGGCTTCACGCTGATGGCGAATGTGGGCTACGTCGATGCGAAGTACACCAAGCTGTGGGTCAGCGTGGACCAGAATCTGGATGGCAAGCGGGTCAAGCTGACCCCGCATTACACCGGCTACCTGGCCGCACGCTACCAGTTCGAGTCTGGACTTTACGCACGGCTGGAATCGCAGTTCACCGGCTCCAGCGCACTGGATGAACGCAACCGTGCCTTCCAGCCGGCCGTCGCCGTGCTGGGTGCGCAGCTGGGTTATGAGGCCGGGCCGTGGAGCGCGCGGGTGTTCGTGCAGAACCTCACCAACAGGCGTCGCATCAATGGCCTGATCTTCGACAACCTGGCATTCGGCCGCGACGGCAACTACTACGGCCCGGTCGACAGCCCGCGGATCCTCGGGGCGGAAGTGGGCTATCGCTTCTGACCAACGCCGTGCCGGCCACTGGCCGGCATCGTGGGGCGCCGGCGCAATGCGCGCCGGTTGCAGATGTGCGCACAGGCCAGCAGCACGCCACCACTGGCCGTCGCTGCACCGTGCCAGAGCAGCGATTCATTCAGCGGCAGGTAGAGCGAGGCGGACAACAGCAGGATCGCGCCGGCGCAGGCCAACTGCACGGGCCGCCAGCGCCCATGCCGGTGCACCCCGGCCGAGGTACTCGCCAATGCCAGCGACGAGGCCAGCAGCGCGAACAGCCATTCCCAGCGCGACAACATCAACAGCAACGTCATCGCGCCATGGCCGGGGTGCTGGAACGAGCGCAGCGCCATCATCGCTGCCGGCACGAACGCCAGCAGCAGGGGCAGGGCGATGCAATGGGCGGCGCAGGCCAGGGACAACCAGGCACCGGCAAGATCGAAACGGGGGTGCCAGCGTGCCGAAGTTGGCGGCTGGGCCGGGGCCCTTGCGGGCGTCGTGGGGATGTGGTCCATAATGTTACATAGTAACAATTGGAGACTCCCCCATGAAGCGTCCTGCTGCTCTTTTCCTGCTGCTGGCTGCCAGCACCGCACAGGCCCATGACATGCGCCAGCACGCACCGCACGTTCATGGCCAGGCGACCGTGGACGTTGCACTGGACCAGCAAACGCTGGAATTCGCCCTTCAAGCCCCCGGCATCGGCATCCTTGATTACGAGCGACCGCCGGCCAATGCAGCCGAGCAGGCCGCGCTGGCACGGGCGACCTCGTTGCTGAAGGGCGGCAGCTGGGTCACCTTGCCCACCGCTGCAGGGTGCCGTCTGGCCACCGGTAAAGCCGATGCAGAGGGCTTCGACGCGACGGCCGCCGCGCCGCCGCCGGGACAGCACCGGCACGCAGGTTTCAGCGCAACGCTGCAGTACTACTGCGCGAAACCGGCTGAGCTGCGCGCCATCGTCGTGCGCCTGCCCATACTGTTCCCGGGCCTGCACGAAGTCATCGTCAACAGTGCAACCGCCAATGGCCAGGATCGCAGCGTGCTCACGCCCAACAACCTGCGCGTGGTGCTGGCACCGTGAGCGCGGCACCGGTGATCTCGCTGGAAGACGTGCAGTTCGGATACGGCATGCAGCTGGTGCTGGATATCCCGCGGTTGTGGGTCGAGCAGGGCAGCAGCGTGTTGCTGCGCGGAATCAGCGGCGGTGGCAAAAGTACGCTGCTGGGCCTGTTGGCCGGTGTGCTGCTGCCCGGCAAGGGCCGTGTCGAGGTCGCCGGCCACGCGCTGCAGGCAATGCGCGGGGCCGCACGGGATCGATTCCGTGCCGACCACCTCGGCGTGATCTTCCAGCAGTTCAATCTGCTGCCGTTCCTCAGCGTGCGCGACAACATCGCGCTGGGCCTGCGCTTTTCGCGCCTGCGCAGCGCGCGCATCAGTGGGCCGCTGGATGCCGAGATCGCCCGCCTGCTGCAGGCCCTGCAGCTCAATCCCGAGCTGATGTCGCGGCGCGCGGGTACGCTCAGTGTTGGCCAGCAACAACGCGTGGCGGCAGCACGCGCCCTGATCGGCCGTCCGGCGTTGCTGCTGGCCGATGAGCCCACCTCGGCGCTCGACCGCGAAGCAGCGACCGCCTTCCTCAAGCTGATGTCCGCGCAGTGCGAGGCGGCCGGCACCGCGGTACTGGTGGTCAGCCATGACGACAGCCTGCAGCCACTGTTCGATCGCACCATTTCACTGTCCGAGATCAACCAGGCAGGTGCCGGCCATGCTTGAGCTTGCCTGGGCCAGCCTGCGCAGCCGCGCGTTGAGCGTCAGCCTCACCGTACTGGTGATTACCCTCAGCGTGGTCCTGCTGCTGGGTGTTGAACGCGTGCGCACGCAGGCGCACGAGGGGTTCGCCAGCACCGTATCGGGTACCGACCTGATCGTCGGTGCGCGTTCGGGGCCGGTAAACCTGCTGCTGTACTCGGTGTTCCATATCGGCGACCCGACCAACAACGTGTCCTGGCAGTCCTACCAGGCGCTGTCCGCTTTGCCGCAGGTGAAGTGGGCGGTGCCGTTGTCGCTGGGCGATTCCTGGCGCGGCTACCGGGTAGTGGGTACCACTGGCGGCTACTTCGAACACTATCGCTATGGTTCCGGCCACGAGCTGGCCTTTGCACAGGGGCGGCCGTTCGACGATCTGTACGACGTGGTGATCGGCGCAGAGGTGGCACGTGCGCAGAAGGTTGCCCTCGGTGACGAGATCGTGCTGGCGCACGGCACCGGCGCGGTCACGCTCGCCACGCATGCCGACAAGCCGTTCCGCGTTGCGGGCATCCTGCAGCGCACCGGCACGCCGGTGGATTCGTCGCTGCTGGTCTCACTGCCGGCCATCGAGGCGATCCATGTCGACTGGCGATCGGGCGTGCAGCTGCGCAGGCAGAGCGTCAGTGCCGAGCAGGCGCGCCACCTCGATCTGACCCCGACCAGCATCACCGCGTTCATGCTCGGTCTGAACTCGCGCATCGCCACCTTCTCGGTGCAACGCAGGATCAACGAATATCCCGAGGAGGCGATGCTGTCGATCCTGCCCGGCGTGACCCTGCAGCAGCTGTGGCAGTCACTGGGCACGGCCGAGCGGGCACTGCAGCTGATCAGCGCGATGGTGGTGCTGCTGGGCATGGTTTCGCTGGTGGCGCTGCTGGTCTCGACGTTGCAGGAGCGGCGGCGCGAGATGGCAATCCTGCGTGCGACCGGCGCGCGGCCGGGGTACATCGCCGGCCTGCTGGTGGTGGAAGCGGTGGCGACCAGTGCCGTGGCCTGCCTGCTGGCACTGGCGCTGCTGGTGGCCGCCAGCGTGGCCGGGCGTGGCTGGGTGCTGGCGACCTTCGGTCTGTCGATCACCCATGTGTGGCCGGATGGCCGCGAACTGGCGTGGGTGGCGGGCGTGCTGGCGATCAGCGCGGCGGCCGGGCTGGTGCCGGCGTTGCTTGCTTACCGGCGCACCTTGGCCGATGGCCTTTCACCGGGAGGCTGAGCATGCGCTGGCTGCCGATGTTGCCGATGCTTATGGTCCTGGCCGCCTGCGAGCGGCCGGTGGATACCGGCGTACAGGCCCTGCCGCCATCGCCGGTGGTTGAACGCGATAGCCCTGCAGGCGCGACAGAGCAGGAGTTGGATTGGCTGCAGATGATGCCGAAGGACGAGCTGGCCGCGCTGGAGCGGGGTGAGGGCCCGGAGGTCGAGCACAATGGCAACCGGCGCATGCCGCAGTTCGGCACCTTCCGCACGGTGGACACGGTACTGCAGCGGCCGGTGCGCCTGCCGGGCTACGTGGTACCACTGGCCAACGCGCAGGACGGGCGCCTGACCGAGTTCCTGTTCGTGCCGTACTACGGCGCCTGCATCCACGTGCCACCACCTCCACCGAACCAGATCGTGCACGTGGTGCTGCCGCGCCCGATCGCGATGCCGGACATGTACTCGCCGTTCTTCCTGGCCGGCACCCTGCGCGCCGAACGGCTGGATGACGACCTGGCCGGTTCGGCCTACACCATGCGCGATGCTCAGCTGAGGCCGTATGAACCGTAATGTCCTGATGGGAGTGGCGTGCTGCCTGGGCTTGCTGGGGTGCACGCAGGCAGGCGGGGACGCCACGACCGTCGCCGCTGCACCGGCCCCCGCGCCGGCACAGCCGGCGGCGGCTGAAGCACCCATCGACCGTTGGGATGCGCTGCGGCCCGATGAAGTGACCTATCAGCGCCCGCCACCGCAGATCGGCCTCTTACGCAACGGCATGGACGGGGTGGGCGGGCTGATCGACGACACCGGCTCGGGCACGCCACCGGGGCAGGAGATCGACCACTCCAGCCCGGACCGCGCCAAGCAGTTCGGCTCTTCGCGCGTGGTCGACGCTGTCGACGGTCGCGCAGTGGATCTGGATGGTTACGTGGTGCCGCTGGGCACCAACGATGCCGGCCTGGTCGATGAGCTGCTGTTCGTGCCGTTCTACGGCGCGTGCATCCATGTGCCGCCGCCACCACCGAACCAGATCATCCATGTGACCCTGGCCACGCCGATCGCACTGGGCGACCTCTGGGATCCGTACCGGCTTGCCGGCCGCCTGCAGGTGAAGCGCTTCGATGCGGATATCGCCAGCGCATCCTACGATGCCGCAGCGGCGACGCTGACGGCGATCCACAACTGATGCGTGCGCGCTGGATCATCGTTGCAGCAGCCTTGCTGTTGCCTGTAGCGCTGCTGGTGTGGTGGCAGCGGCAAGCGGCACCCATCGCGCCACCCGCCATCGCATTTCCGGCACCTGCGGCCGATGCCCGCCAGCGCATCGAACAGCGCCTGGCCGATGACCATCCCTTCCGCAACGACGTGCTGTTCCTGCTGGCGGCGACCCTGCGCGACCGCTGCCAGCCGGCGCAGGCAGGGCTGCTGGCGCGCATGGCCAATCGTGCATCGCTGCCGGTGCTGGCGGCGGTCAGCGCGGTGACCCAGCAGGATCCATCACTGGACCGGCCGATCTACCAGTACATCCAGCATCGCGCCGATGCCACGCGCTGCGGCCAGCCGCTGCAGATGCCGTTGGCCGGTGGGCGCAGCATGCAGGTGGACATCGAGCAGTACGCGCGCACCTTCCCGGACAGTTACTTCGACCCGCAGCGCAGCAGCGAGCCGCGGGACTTCGGCGGCCTGTCGCTGCAGCAGCGTGCCAGCAACGCCTGCAACAGCGTGGTGTATTCGGTGCTGCCGTTGGGCAGCACCGACTGGCGTTGCAGCAGCCTGCGCGCGAACGCGCGCTCGCGGGTGCGCCGATTGTGCGAGGACGAACTGCGGCGCCAGCATGGGGGAACGGGCGGGGAACTGGACATGGCCGTGGGGCAGGGCATGCAGAGTGCGGTGGTGTCGGCGATTGCCGCGCTGCCGGAAGACTGCCGGTGATGATCCCCTGATGCCGGCCACGACCCGGCGTGAGGGGCACGGCAACATGAACATTGCCCGGGCCCCAATCTGAACGGGTGGTGCTGTCCCCATAACTATACAGGACATCCTGTATAGTTATGGCCGTACTTCATCCCCACCAGGTTCCCCCATGGCTTTGTCCCAGCCGTTGGCCGGTGCTCCGGCCCTGTCGCGTGCCCGTCGCTGGGCGCTGTTGTTCACCGTCGCCGCCGGCCTGCTGCTGGTCACGCTCGACAACTCCGTGCTCTACACCGCACTGCCCACCCTGACCGAGGAACTCTCGGCCAGTGCCGGGCAGGCGCTGTGGATCATCAACGCCTATCCGCTGGTGATGGCCGGCCTGCTGCTCGGTGCCGGCACGCTCGGCGACCGCATCGGCCACCGCCGCATGTTCCTGATCGGACTGGTGGTGTTCGGTATCGCCTCGCTGGCAGCGGCGTTCGCCGGTACAGCGGCGCAGCTGATCGCCGCACGTGCGTTCCTGGCAGTCGGCGCGGCGGCGATGATGCCGGCGACGCTGGCGTTGATCGGCCTGAGCTTCCACGAAGAGCGCGAGCGCAACATCGCCATTGCGATCTGGGGTTCGGTGGCCATCGTCGGTGCGGCACTGGGCCCGATCATCGGCGGCTGGCTGCTGCAGCACTTCTGGTGGGGCTCGGTGTTCCTGGTCAACGTGCCGGTGGTGGTGGTGGCCTTCGTCGCCACGCTGCTGCTGGCCCCGGAGGGCCAGCGCGACACCTCGCGCCCCTGGGACATGGTGTCCTCGCTGCTGGCACTGGCCGCACTGTCCGGCCTGGTGCTGGCAATCAAGTCGTTGATCGCCACGCCGCCGTCGTATGCACTGGGCGCGGGCGCGCTGCTGTTGGCGGTCATTGCGGGTGTGGCGTTCGCACGCCGCCAGCGACAGCTGCCGTACCCGCTGCTGGACTTTGCGATCTTCCGCAATCCGGCGTTCCTGGCCGGCACGCTGTCGGCGGTGTTCACCCTGTTCGCCATGGCCGGCCTGCAGCTGGTCACCACCCAGCGCTTCCAGCTGGTGGCGGGCTTTACCCCGCTGCAGGCGGGCCTGCTGGTGTCGGTGGCGGCGCTGGGCAGCCTGCCCAGTGCGCTGCTGGGCGGCAGCATCCTGCACCGGGTCGGCCTGCGCCCGCTGATCTGCGGCGGCCTGGCCGCAGGTGCGCTGGGTGTCGGCGTGGTGGCATTCGGTTTCCCGCACGGCCTGGGTTGGGTGGTCGCCGGCATGGCCATCACCGGGTTCGGCATGGGCTCGGCCATCTCGGTGGCGTCCACCGCCATCCTCAACAACGTACCGGCGCACCGTGCGGGCATGGCCTCGTCGGTGGAAGAGGTGTCGTACGAATTCGGTGGCCTGCTGGCGGTGGCGATGCTGGGCAGCTTGAGCGCGGCGATGTATGGCGCCTTCCTGCCGGTCTCGGCCGACATGCCCGAGCGTGCCCGCGAAGGCTTCACCCAGGCGCTGCACGTGGCACGCGAAAGCGGGCAGGGCGAGTGGTTCGCCCTGGCCACGGCCGCGTATGACCGCGGCTACCAGATCGTGCTGCTGGTGATCACGGTGATGCTGGTGGTCGGCGCGACGATCATCGCGCGCCTGCTGCGTGGCCGCGTCGGCAGCCGCGAGGGCGCGGCCGATCGCGTAAAATGACGCCATGAGAACCAGCAAGCGCGACCGGATCCTCGACGCCGCCGTCAACGTGATCAATCGTGACGGCGTGCGCGCGGTGACCTTCGAGTCGGTGGCGGCCGAGGCCAAGCTGACCCGCGGCGGCCTGCTGTACCACTTCCCGTCGCGCGAGGCGCTGCTGCGCGGTATCGACGAGCACCTGGTGCAGGCCTGGGAGGCGTCGATGGAATCGCTGCTGGGCAAGCGGGCGGAGGAAGCCTCGGCACTGGAGCGCTACCAGACCTTCGTGCGCGTATCCGCGCAGAGCGCCACGCGCGCCGAACTGATGTTCATGCTGGAATCGGCAGACCCGGATGCCGACGAGCGCCCGTGGGGTCCGGCAGTGCGACGCTGGGCACCCTTGCCGCCGTCGGCCGGGCAGGATGACCCGGCCGCGCTCGACAATTTCGTGGCGCGGCTGGCCGCCGATGGCCTGTGGATCTACGAGGCGATGTACGAAGGGCAGCTGGATGAAAGCGTGCGCGGCCAGGTGGCCGAACGGATCGCCGGGCTGCTGGCGAAGCCCGATGGGGCATCCAGCTGAGCCGTCGACCGACGCACGGATATCGCTCTTGGTAGAGCCGACCGCGGGTCGGCTGCTAACGAAAATCCCACGCATCGCGCGCGAGTCGACCCGCGGTCGACTCTACCCGGCCTGCGCTGCGGTCGCTGCCAGCCACGCTCGCGGCGAGGCACCCAACCGCTTGCGGAACGCCTTCGACAACGATGCGGTATCGGCAAACCCGACCTCGATCGCCACCTGCTTGACCGCCACCCCAGCCCGCAGCTGCGCGCAGGCCAGGCTCAACCGCCAATCCAGCAGATAGCTGGCCGGCGTGGCCTGCATCACCTCCTTGAACACCGCCGCGAACGCGCTGCGCGACATGCCGGCAGTCGCGGCCATGCGCGGCAGCGTCCATTCGTCCTGTGGCGCCTGGTGCATCGCCACCAGTGTGCGTGCCAGCCGTACATCCGACAGCCCCCGCATCAACCCATGGCTGACGCCCGCCGCATCCGGGTGGTCCACCACCCAGCGCAGGATCTGGATCAGCGCGACCTCGAACAGGCGATTGGTCAGCAGCCGTGAACCACAGCGCTGGCGATCAGCCTCGGCGAACAGCAGGTGCAGGGTGTCATCCAGTTCGCCGATCGCGGCCAGTGGCACCACCATCACCGGCGGCAGCGACTGCACGATCGGATTACGCGCGCCGCCATCGAAATCCAGCGTGGCGCAGGTGAAATCCGGGCCTTCCAGCGGTGCATTGAAGAACACATGGTGCAGCGGTTGCGGATACAGCAGCAGGCTGGGTGTGTCGATGTTCAACCGGGGCAGCGCGATATCGCCGTCGGGATGACGGACCTCCATTTCACCCTGGCGCAGGATGTGCAGGAAGGCACGACCGGGCTGCGGCTCGAAGACATGGCGCCCGCACAGCGGACCGCTGTGGAACAGCGCGGCCTGCACCCGGAAGCGCTCCAGCAGGGAGGAGAGACGGTCGGGTGGGGAGGTGTCGGTGGGCGTGCTCATGGATGAATGGACAACATGTGTGGCTAATTGCGCCTGAAGCGTCCAGCGAGTCTACCTAGGATGAGCGGGTCGTCCAATCCCGGGCGCTTTCCCAAGGAGATCCACCATGTCCCGTGTCCCCCTGATCGATGCCGCCAACACCACCGCCGACCGCCAGGCCCTGCTGGGTCAGGTCCACGCTGCCTTCGGCGCCACCCCGGCCATGTTCCGCGCCGTGGCCAACTCGCCAGCCGCCCTGCAGAGCATGTGGGGTTCGTTCGGCGCGCTGGGCGGCGGTCGCCTGTCGCCGCTGCTGGGCGAGCAGATCGCCGTGGCCATTGCCAACCGCAATGCCTGCGAGTATTGCCTGGCCGCACACACCGCGCTGGGCCGCAAGGCGGGTGCCAGCAGCGAGCAGATGGCCGCTGCACAGATCGGTCAGTCCAGTGACCCGGCTACCGCCGCTGCCCTGAGCTTCGCGCTGAAGGTAGTCGAGCAGCGTGCACAGATCACCGACGGCGATGTGCAGGCGCTGCGCGCAGCCGGCTTCGACCATGAGCAGATCGTGGAGATCCTCGCCCATGTGGCGCTCAACCTGTTCACCAACTACGTCAACGTCGCGTTCGACGTGCCGGTGGATTTCCCGAAGGTAGCGCTGCGCTGAGGTGCATCAGGCCGGGGGCGCGTTGCTCCCGGCCGTTCTCAGCTGTCGTGGCTGTCGTCCGGCCGAAGCCGTTCGGGATGGGTATACACATTGAACCCGCTTTCGCGCGCGAACCCGACCAGGCACAGGCCTGCACTGCGGGCCAGGTCGATCGCCAGCGCGGTCGGTGCCGAGACAGCAGCCAGCACGCTGGCGCCGGCGCGCACCGCCTTGCTGACCATTTCGTAGCTGGCGCGGCTGGAAATCACCAGCAGGCCGCCTTCAATGGCATGTTCGTTGTGGTGCAGCGCGCCGATCAGCTTGTCCAGCGCATTGTGGCGACCGACGTCCTCGCGCACCCAGCCGATCCGCCCGCTGGCATCGGCCCAGGCCGCGGCGTGGGTGGAGCCGCTCACCGCATTCATCGGCTGGTGCTGCGCCAAGGTGGCCAACGACCGTTGCAGGGCGGCGGGCGGGTAACTGCGTCGCTCGCGGATCTGCGGCAATGGGCGCAGTACTTCTTCCAGCTGGCGCGTGCCACACAGGCCACAGCCACCACGGCCAGGCAGCAGGCGCCCATTGGCCGGGTCCAGGTCGGCGCCGGGCGCCTCGTCGGCCACGGTCATCTGTAGTTCGATGCCTTCCAGCTGCGGACGGATGTCGATCGACAGCAGCTGCGAGGGAGTGTCGATCAGCCCTTCGCTGAGTGAAAAACCGAGTGCGAAATCTCCCAGGTCACACGGGGTGGCCATCATCACCGCGAAGGCAGCGCCGTTGTAACGCAGCGCCACCGGCACTTCTTCGGCCACCACGTCGACCTGCGGCTGGTGCCCCTCGCTGCGCCAGCGCAGCAACGGGCGCTGGGCCGTGCCGGCAGGCGGGGTGTGCGGTGGGGTCGAATCAGGCATGCAGCGCGTCCGGGCAAGGGAAATACGCAGGTGGTGGACCACCCGCGGCCTCGAGAATAGCGCAGTGGCCACGCGCTGACGCAGGTGTAACCGTTGTCATGGCAGGCTGCGTTGAAAACGGCGTGGACGCACTGGCGAAGCCACACAGGCCGTGCTTGACTGTGGGGCTGGCCGCGCGATCGAAAGCGCCGCCGGACTGCGTTGTTGCGATCGTTGCTGCGTTCCTCCCGCCAGGTTCCCGAACATGCCCGAGCAGAAACCGCCGCGTTACAAGCCCTACAACCAGCCGGCCGGTGGCTGGGGTGCCGCCGGCGCCACCGCCAAGGTGCTGCTGCAGCAGAGCGTGATCGGCAAGGGGTCGAAGGCGTTGCTGGCAATGAACCAGCCCGGCGGCTTCAAGTGCCCCAGCTGCGCGTTCCCCGATGCTGACGAACGAAGGAAGCTGGAGTTCTGCGAGAACGGCGCAAAGGCACTGGCCTGGGAAGCCACCCAGTTCCGTGCCGGCCGCGAGCTGTTTGCCCGGCACACGGTCACCGAACTGATGGCGCAGACCGACTACTGGCTGGAGATGCAGGGCCGGCTGACCGAGCCGATGCGCTACGACGCGGCGACCGACCATTACGTGCCGTGCAGCTGGGACGATGCCTTCGCGCTGATCGGCCGCCACCTGCAGGCGCTGGACACCCCACACCAGGCAGAGTTCTACACCTCCGGTCGCACGCCCAACGAAGCCGCGTTCCTGTACTCGATCTTCGTGCGCGAGTTCGGCACCAACAACTTCCCGGACTGCTCGAACATGTGCCACGAACCGACCAGCCGTGGCCTGCCGCCGGCCATCGGGGTGGGCAAGGGCACCATCGTGCTGCAGGATTTCGAGCATGCCGAGGCGATCTTCGTGATCGGCCAGAACACCGGCACCAATTCGCCGCGGATGATGAGCAACCTGGTTGAAGCGCGCAAACGTGGTATTCCGATCGTGGCGGTGAACCCGATGCCCGAGCGCGCATTGATCCGCTTCGCCGAGCCGCAGGACGTGGTACAGATGGCCACGTTCGGTTCGACCGAGATCACCAGCGAGTTCGTGCACATCCGTATCGGCGGCGACCTGGCCCTGATCAAGGGCATGATGAAGGTGATGTTCGAGCGCGAAGCGCAGGGCGAGCGCGTGCTCGACCACGACTTCCTGGCCGAACACACCGTGGGCCTGGAGGCGCTGCGCGAGGACGTGCTGGCGCAGGACTGGGGCCAGATCGTGCAGGTGTCCGGCATTTCGCAGGCGCAGATCCGTCGGTGTGCGGAGATCTACATCCGTTCCAAGGCCACCGTGATCTGCTACGGCATGGGCCTGACCCAGCACCAGTACGGCTCGCGCCTGCTGCAGCAGGTGGCCAACCTGCTGATGCTGCGCGGCAATTTTGGCAAGCCCGGCGCCGGCATCGGGCCGATCCGCGGGCATTCCAATGTGCAGGGCGACCGCACCGTCGGCATCGACGAGAAGCCCAAACCGGCCTACCTGGACCGCGTGCAGCAGGTGTTCGGCTTCGATCCGCCGCGCGAGCACGGCCATCACGTGGTCGAGTCGATCGAGGCGATGCTGGATGGCAGCGCCAAAGTGTTCATCGGCCTGGGCGGCAACTTCATCCACGCCGTGCCCGATACGCCGCGCGCGTACGAGGCCATGCGTAGCCTGGAGCTGACCGTCGGCATCGCCACCAAGCTCAATCGGGGTCACCTGGTGCATGGCCGCGATGCCTTGATCCTGCCGGTGGTGGCGCGCTCGGAGCGCATCGTCACGCCGGCCGGCGAGCAATTCGTCACCATCGAAGACGCGATGTCGAACGTCACCGCATCGCGCGGTGTGCTGGAACCGGTCAGTGCCGAGGTATTGCCCGAGGTCGAGATCGTCTGCCGCATGGCGATGGCCACGTTGCCGCACAGCAGGGTCGACTGGGCAGGCTGCATGCATGACTACACCCCCATCCGCGAGCTGATCGCCGCCGTGTACCCGGAGATCTACACCGGCTTCAACGAGCGCATCCAGCAGCCGCACGGCTTCCATCTGGACATTCCGCCGCGCCGCCGGGTGTGGCCCACGCCCAACGGCAAGGCCAACATCCTGGTGATGCCCGGCCTGGACGTGGATGATCCGGTGCACGACCCGGACATGCTGCGGCTGGCCACGGTGCGTTCGCACGACCAGTACAACACCACCATCTACAGCTACAACGACCGCTATCGTGGCGTGTACAACGATCGCATGGTGCTGTTCATGAACATCGAGGACCGGCTGGCGCGCGGGCTGGAGAAGGAAGCGCGGGTCAGCCTGGAGACCATCAGTGACGATGGCGTGCAGCGGCGCATCGAGGGCCTGACCGTGCTGGATTACCCGATGCCGCGCGGTGCGCTGGCCGGCTACTACCCCGAACTGAACCCGTTGCTGCCACTGGACTACTACGACCGGATCAGTGGCACGCCGGCAGCCAAGTCGATTCCGGTGCGGATGCGGGCGATGGCAGCCGCGATTGCGTGACGCGCGCATCGGCTATCATCGCCGGGTGAACCTGCCTGGCCTGCTGCTGCGATGGATGCTGCTCGTTGCCCTGGTGCTGAACGCACCGGCGCTGGCGCTTGCCTCATCGCCGTACACCATGGCGGCCGATGCGGATCACTGCGCCGCACCGCATTCCGCTGCCATGCCCGGATGCTGCGACGAGGCAACATCAACGGTCTGCCAGAGTGGTGAGTGCGAATGCCCGCCGGCCTGTCTCGGCATGCCGGCTGCCCTGAGTGGAACCCCTGCGTCGCCCTGGCGTGAGGCACCTCTGGCGGCCAGCGCCCAGCAACGCGCATCGCCGCCAATGCCGTACCCGTTGCGGCCGCCCATCGGTTGATTCCCTGCAGGCCTCAAGCGCCTGCCGTAGTTGCTTGTCTTACCCATGACCCTGCCTGCGCCTTCGATACGCGGGCGGCGGGCCGCATGGCCCGCATCTGCAAAGGAATCAACACCATGAACCGTTCTCTCTCCCTCGGCCTGCTGCTGGGCAGCGTGCTGGCCACGGCCGCCTGCGCACGTGCTGCCGAAGAATCCGCTGCCGCACCGGTCGCCAGCGAGGCACCGGCGGCGCCCATCAAGGCCAGCCCGGCCAGACTGGACCCGGCACTGCCCATCGCCATCGTGCACAAGACCGCCAGCTGTGGCTGCTGCGGCATATGGGTCGATCATCTGAAGGCCGAAGGCTTCCAGGTGGACGTGCGCGATACCGATGACATGAACCCGGTCAAGGTTCGTCTGGGTGTGCCGGTCGGCAAGGGCTCCTGCCATACCGCCGAGATTGGCGGCTACGTGGTCGAAGGTCACATTCCGGCCGGAGACATCAAGCGCCTGCTGGCCGAACGCCCGGCCGCGCGCGGGCTGGTGCTGCCCGGCATGCCGGCCGGCTCGCCGGGCATGGAAATGCCGGACGGCTACGTGCAGCCGTACACCGTCGAACTGGTGCGCAACGATGGCACCACCGAACCGTTCGCCCAGCACGGGCAGGGCGGCTGACAGGCAGGGGGTGCCGGCCATGTTGGCCGGCACCCTTCGGCGCTACAAAATCAAAGGGCGCCGGCTGTTTCCTTGGCCAACTGCGCGTCGAACTTCTGTTCTGCCGAATCAGCGTAGGCCTTGCAGGTCAGTGCCTTGGCGCCGGCCGTGGCACCCGCGGCATAGTCCCAGTGGCTGGCGCCCGGGTGCGGGGTCAGCAACACGTCGCACGGCAACGCCCGCACCGTCGCGAAGCTGCGTTTGTAATCCTCTACCAGGCGCGGATAGCGCACATTGCCCTGCAACTGGTAGCCCGGGGCACTCAGGCTGTCGGCGTAGACGATGCGCACCGGCTTGCCGTCGCGGGTATCGGTCCAGGTCCAGGCGGTGCTGCCCGGCGTATGCCCCGGCATGAAGTGCGCGGTGAACGCGATGCCGCCCACCGTGACCACTTCGCCATCCATGATGATGCGGTCGACGCTGGCCGGCGGATAGGTGATGTCATCACCGAAGTGCAGGTCGTCGCTGCCACCGCGCGCGAGCAGCACTGCGGATTCAGCGTTGGTCGCCACTTTCGCACCGGTACGGCGCTTCAGCTCCGCCACAGGCCCGGCATGGTCGGCGTGTGCGTGGCTGAGCAGGATCAGCCGCAGCTCCTCCGGTGCCACGCCGCGCACCTTCATGTTGCTGATGAGGTGGCTGGCCATCTGCGGCATGCCGCCGTCGAGCAGTACCGCGCCGTCGGCGGTCTGTACCAGCAGCGCGGTCAGGTCCTGCGTGCCGATCTGCCAGGTGTGGTCGGCGATCTGCAGCGGCGCCATCGGCTGCAGCCAGGACGCATCGACGGTGTACGCCTGCAACTGCGGCAGTGGTGCCTCGGCGGCGCGGGCGTGCGCGGCCGGAAGCGCAGCGGCGAGGGCGAAGGCGAGCAGGGAACAGCGCATGATCCACATCCGTTTGAAGGAGGCCCAGAAACTAGCATGGGCCTCCTCCATCACGGTGCGCATAGATTTCATGGCTCCCATAAGGGGGCCATGGCTCAGTACCGGTACTGCCACCCCAGCGTCAGCACCCGGCCGCGTCCGGAGAAGTAGCTCGGGTTCGACGGCGTCGTCTGCGAGTAGTAGCTGATGTACTGCGTGTTGGCCAGGTTCTGCACGCCCAGCGTGAACGCGTGCTTGTCCAGCGCATAGCGCGCGACCAGATCCACGGTGGTGTAGCCCTTGAACTCGGCCACGCGCGCCCCCTGCAGGTCGAAGTCGCGGTCGAAGGCGTGGCTGGCCTGCAGGCGGGTGCTCAGCTGCGGCGTCCAGTTCTGTTCCCAGAACGCGGTCAGCCGGTTCGGCGCGATGTTGACGCCGGCCAGGTCGCTGTCCAGCCGGCCATCAATATTGGCATCGTAGCGGCCGTTGGCGCGCGCATAGCCCAGGCCAAGGCGGCTGTCACCCAAGCGCAGGCGCAGGTTGGTTTCGAAGCCTTCCACGCGGGTGGCCTGGCGCTGCACGTTGTAAGCGTCGATGCCCGCGTCGTAGACCAGCACCGAGCCGAGCTTCGATTCGGACGTGTAGTAGGCGATATCGCCGCTGAAGCGCCCATCGTCATACTCCAGGCCGATCTCTCGGTTGTCCGACACCACCGGCGACAGGTCCACCAGGCTGTCCACGCGTTGCCCGTCACGGTTGATCGCGCGCAGCACGCGGCCGACATCGGCCACGGTGTAGCCCTCCGAGTACGAGGCATAGGCGTTGAGGCGATCGTTGATGTACCAGACCGCACCGAAGTTGGGCAGGGTCTCGCTCATGGTCGGCTTGCCGCCGGCCACCTTGCGCGCGCCATAACGGGGCAGGGTGGTGTAGTCGCCCACCTCCAGCTCGCCCTTCTCGTAGCGCAGGCCGCCGGACAGCATCAGGTGGTCGGTCGGCCACCAGTGCAGCTGCAGCAGCGGCGACAGGCTCTGGTAGGTGGTCAACGGCACCCAGTTCATGCCGCTGGCCAGCAGGACCTGGTGGGTGCGGTCACGCAGGCCGTCCAGGCCCAGGGTCACGTCCAGCGTGGTATTGGCGATGCGGCTCCAGCTCTGGGTGAGCTTGAAGCCGCGCTTGTCCGATTCATTCTGGGTCTGGTCCCACGCAGCATTGGCGCCGGTGTTGCCCCACGGGTCCCATTGGCTAGCGCCATAGCGGCCTTCGAAGTCCACCGCGAACGCCTGCGCCTGGAAGCGGCCACCCAGCAGGTCGGCGGCGCTGTAGTCCAGCGTCAACGAACGCGAGCGGTTCATCGGCGGGTCCAGCGGCGTGTCACCGGGCACCGAAAGGGTCGGGCGGCCGCTGCGGTAATCGCCGTTCACCGCCAGGTAGTTGTCCAGCCCGCGCAGTTCGTAGCGGTTGGCCATCAGCTGCAGGCGCTGGCCCTCGGCAATGTTCCAGCCGAGCTTGGCGAACACGTTCGACGACGTCGAATCCATCAGTTCGCCCTGCGCGTTGGTACCGATCGAGCGCCCTTCGCCGTCATGGAACAGGCCCTGGCGCTCGTAGGCCAGGCCGGCCACCAGGTCGAACTGCTCGCCGCGCATGCCCACCAGCGCCGACGCGCGCTGGCCGCTGTCGTCGTGGCGGCGAGGCAGGGCGGCGCTGTAGCTGAGGTTGCTGTCGAACAGGAACGCCCCGG
Source organism: Stenotrophomonas sp. SMYL41 (assembly GCF_036319965.1). Classification (NCBI taxonomy): domain Bacteria; kingdom Pseudomonadati; phylum Pseudomonadota; class Gammaproteobacteria; order Lysobacterales; family Lysobacteraceae; genus Stenotrophomonas; species Stenotrophomonas sp. SMYL41. The sequence goes on from NZ_JAWIRX010000001.1 coordinate 149,319, forward strand.
GTTCGCTGGGCGCGCTGCGGGTGATGATGTTGACGATGCCGCCGGTCCCGCCGATGCCCTGCAGGGCGTTGGCACCGTGGATGACTTCGATGCGTTCGATCATCGCCGCATCGATGGTGTGCGAATCACGCGAGCCATCGCGCAATGGCGTCGACTGCGGCACGCCGTCGACCATGTACAGGATGCCGCGGCCACGCATGGTTTCGCCGTAGTTGGACATCTTCTCGCGGGCGGGCGCAAAGGCCGGAATCTGTGACGACAGCACGCGCGAGACATCCGAGCGCAGCGCCAGCTGCTGCGCGATGTCCTCGCGGGTCAGCACGGTGATGGTGTTGGGCATGGCGGTCTCGCCCTGCGGCATGCGTGCGGTGGATGCCGATACCGTGATGCGGGCCAGTGAGGTAGCCGCGGCCTGCGGCGCGGGGCGCGCCGGCGGGGTGGCCTTGGCCGGTGCCGGTGCAGTGGCCGCCGGGCTCAGCACGAAGACGCCCGGCGAGCGTTCCTGCAGTGCCAGGCCCTGGCCGGCCAGCAGGCGCTGCAGCGCCTCGCGCGGGGTGTAACGGCCGTTCAGCGCCGGTGCGTTGCGCCCGCCTACGCTTTCCGCGGCGAACAGCAGCTGGATGCCACTCTGCCGGGCCAGCGCGGTGAGCGAGGCCTGCAGGGAGCCAGCGGGCAGGTGCAATTCCACCGCGGCCGGCGCGGACGTCTGGGCGGCAGCGGGCAGTGCCGCGCACAGGCAGGCGGCAAGCAGGGTGGGGGCCAACCGGCGCAGCGCGGCAGGCGGAACAGGGCGGGTCATGCGGAGGTCCTTCGGAGGGGTTCAGACACCTGCCGGATGGGAGGGCGCACAACCCACCCTCGCGACGGCGATCAATCGCGGGCGCGCAGGTGCAGGCTGCCATCGGCGGCGGTCTGCAGCTGCACCGGCAGGATGTCCGGCAGCAGTGCCACGGCGGTCTCGGCGCGGTCGGCATCGAACACGCCCGAGACCAGCAGCGGGCCCAGCGTCGGGTCATCCAGCACGATCGGGCGGTCGTGGTAGCGCTGCAGGATGCGCAGCACCTCCGACAGCGGCAGCCGATCGAACTGCAGCCGCCCGTGGGTCCAGTCGGCCCGGTCCGGGCTGACGGCTTCGGGGGGCGACAGCGATCCTGCCTGGGCCAGCAGGCGCTGGCCCGGCTTCAGCCGTTGCTCGGCCTCGCTGCCGTCGACCCGCACGCCCACCGCGCCGCGCCACAGGGTCACCTCGCTCAGGTCACCCTGGCGGTCCACGTCGAACACGGTGCCGTAGTTGCGTACATGCACCGGGCCAGCATCGACCTGGAAGCGGCGCCAGGCCGAGTGCTGCACCTCGAAGCGCGCCTGGCCGCGCACCAGCAGCACCTGCCGCGAGCGCAGATGACGGCGTACCTGCACGCGGGTGCCGGCATCGAGCAGTACCTGGCTGCCGTCGGGCAGGGTGACGTTGCGGCGTTCGCCGACGGCGGTCTGGTAATCGCGCACCTGCCAGGCCGGGTCGGCGGCCAGCAAGGCGCCGGCGGCCACCAGCAGCAAGGCCAGCGCGCCCTTCGCGGGGCCAGCGCTGCGCCGGCGCTGCAGTGCCTCAGGGCTCGGCAGCGGGAAGCGTTGCTTCAATGCATCGCGGTGCCGCTCCAGCACCTGCTCGGCGGAGGCGGGTGGCGGCGCGGGTTCGGAAGGGGCGGGCGTGCGGCTCACTGCAGCCCCGCGTGCAGGCGGCAGTCGGCCATCGCCAGGCGCAGGTGGCGCTCCACCGCCTTCAGGCCGATGCCCATGCGCTGCGCAACCTCTGCCTGTGGCAGTTCATGGATCTTGTGCAGGATGAACACCTGCTGGCGCCGGCAGGGCATCCGCTCGATGGTGACGCTCAACTGCTCAAGCGCGCGCATGCCCTGCGCCTGCTGCTCGGGTCCGGGGCGCGGGCACGCGCCCTCGGGCAGTTCGGCGCGCGCCTCGACCCAGTGCCGGCGCAGGTCTTCAGCGCGGCAGCGGTCCACCGCCGCGTCGTGTGCGATCCGGCGCAGCAGCGCGATCGGTTGCCGTGGGTCGTGCACGAGCGGACGCTCCAGCAGGCGCACGCAGACATCGTGGACCACCTCGCGGGCCAGCCCGGGTGAGCGGAAGCGGTGATGCAGGTAATCCACCAGCTCCTCGTAGTGGCGCACCAGCGAAGACACCAGCGACAGCGCGGGCGGGTGGGGCGAGGGTGGCTGGGGCATCCGGACGGGCGGCAAAGGCGAAGGGTGGGCACAGGGAGGGCCTCCCCTGCACGATGACACAATACTAATGGGAACCGTTCGCGTTTGCCATGTGCCACTGGCCCGGTCGATTGTTCGCTGCGGCTGGAAGGTGAAACCACGATCATCGGCTGGAGCGCAGAATCGGCCCGGGCTAGCCTGCCTGCGGGTACAAGGAGAGCGATAGATGCATGTGATGCTGGTGATCACCGCAGGCGTCCTGCTGCTGGGGGTGTTCCTGCTGTTCGGCCGTCTCTGGAGCGTGGGCACCTCGCAACTGCCCACGGCGCTGATCGCATTCATTGCCACCTGGCTGCTGGTGGCCGTGGCCAACATGTGGGTAGGGGTCAGCAAGGCCGGTTATGCAGTACGCGAGGAGCTGCCGATCCTGCTGCTGGTGTTCGCCGTACCGGCGCTGCTGGCCGGTTTCCTGTACTGGCGCCTCGCGCGCTAAGGAGTTCCATGAGTCCCCGACTGCGCCTGCCCGCGCTGCGCCACCGCGATGGCCATCATGCCCGCGTGACCTACGAAGAACTGTTCTTCGATCTGGTCTACGTGTTCGCGGTCACCCAGCTCAGCCATCACCTGCTGCACCACCTGGACATGGCCGGCGTGATGCAGGCGCTGGTGCTGTGGTTCGCGGTCTGGCTGGGCTGGCAATACGCCTGCTGGGTCAGCAACTGGTTCGACCCACAGGCACCGCGCATCCGCGGGCTGCTGTTCGCCACCATGCTGCTGGCACTGCTGATGTCCTCGTCCATTCCCGAGGCGTTCGCCGATCGCGCCTGGATGTTCGCCGGGGCCTACGCCACGATGCAGGTGGGCCGAACCGCGTTCGTGCTGTTCGAGGTCGGTGGCAACCATCCACTGGCGCCGAACTTCCGCCGCATGCTGGCCTGGGTCAGCGTCTCGGCCTGCTTCTGGCTGGCTGGTGCCGCGGCAGAAGGCAATCTGCGGCTGGCACTGTGGGCGGTAGCCGTGGCCTGCGAGTACATCTCGCCGATGTTCGGATTTGCGTTCCCGGGCATGGGGCGTTCGCGCACCCGCGACTGGACCATCGAGGGCGGCCACCTGGCCGAACGTTGCCAGCTGTTCGTCATCGTCGCACTGGGCGAGACGTTGCTGGCCACCGGTGGCGTGCTGAGCGAGGTCGAGCACTGGAGCCTGCAGGTGGTCTCCGCGGTGCTTGCCACCTTCGCTGGCACGATTGCCATGTGGTGGCTGTACTTCGGCATCTCCAGCCGCGATGCCACCGAGGCCATCACCCATGCCGAAGACCCCGGGCGGATGGGGGCCAACTTCCACTACGTGCACGCGCTGCTGATCGCCGGCATCATCGCCACGGCGGTGGGCAACGATCTGGTCATGGACCATCCGGCGGCGGCCGTCACCCCGGTGTACGCCACCGTGATGGTGGCGGGCCCGCTGATCTATCTGCTGGGCAGCGCGCTGTACAAGCGCGTGGTCTATGGGCACGCGCCGCGCTCGCACCTGCTGGGCGCCGCCGCGCTGCTGGTGCTGTGCCCGCTGTTGCCATGGATGCACCTGCTGGCCGCCGGATGGCTGACCAGCCTGGTGCTGCTGGGCGTGGGACTGCTGGATACGAGGCTGAAGCGGCGCACCCGGCAGGTGCAGGGCTAGAACCCGCCGCCGGTCTTGAAGCCACCGCCACCGCTGATGCCGCCGCCGCTGTGGAAGCTGCTGCCGCTGGAACTGGAACTCGATCTCGAGCTGGAACTTGAACGTGAGCCCGAACGAGAGCTGGAACTGCTGGATCCGCCCGCAAGCAGGTCGAACAGGCTGCCAGAGGAGCGGGGGACGCTTCGGCTGCTGGGGGTGCTGAAGAAGGACGCGGCGACGGTGGCGGGGGCGGCGGCGCGGTAGCTCGGCGCCTCGTAGGCCTGGCGTTCGATATCCGCAGCGGCCTGGTAGCTCCTGCGCGCAGCCTGCAGGCTGTCCAGGCGCTTCTTCAGTGTGGCCATTTCGCGGGTGTGCTCAACCACCAGGCCGTCGATCTCGCCCAGGCGCAGGCGACTGCCATGGATGCGTTCGAGCACGGCATCGTCGTCGCCGGAGGCGGTGGCGGCAACGCGGCGGTACAGGTCGTCCATGCTCTTGGCCGACAGCGTGCGCGCCAGCGCGGTCAGCAGGGCGCTGCCTTCGGCATCGGTCCAGCTGCGGAAACCATCGATCTGTGCCTGCTTGGCATCCACGGTCTGCCGATGCAGTTGCTCGGCCAACAGTGCCTGCGCCACGGCGCTCTGCGCCGCCTGCAGCTGCTGGCGCAGCGGGTCGCCACCGGCGTGGGCGAGGGCGGCGTCGCGGGCCTGCTGTACCGGCTGGCGGGCGGTCTCGACGTCGGCACGGGCCCGTTCGGCATGTTCCTGCAGATAGGGCGGAAGCTCGACCAGCGTGGCGTACTCGCGGCGGGCGCGGTCGAAGCCGCACAGCTCGGCCAGCCAGCCATCGACGGTGCGCACCAGCGGCCAGCCGCGATAGGCCGCGCTACCGAAGCTGCGTCGGTGCAGGTACATGAAGATCGGGTCGGCCTGGTAGGCGCCGGCCTTGGCATCATGCTCCGACTGCGCAGAGGCGGCCATGCGCTCCACGGTGCCGGCACGCGCCTCGGCCAGCTGCAGCTCGTCCTGCAGCACCCTGTAGGTGGGTTCCGCTGCCAGCGTGGTGTCCACCTGGTCCTGCAGGGCCTGCCACTGTCCGCCGGCGGCGTCGCGTGCGGCAACGGCCTCCTGCGAGCGCTGCTGCAGCGAATGTTCGATGTCCAGCAGCGCCTGCAGCTCGTCGGCCAGCACCGCCGCTTTGCGATCGCGGCGTTGCAGGTCGGCGCTGGACTGCTGCAGCAGGTCCCTGGCCACCACCGGCGGCGAATCAGTGGCGGCTTCGGCCTGCAGCCGGGCCAGTGCATTGAAGTCTTCGCGGACCCGGCCGTGCAACGCTTCCTGTTCCTTGATCAGCTCCCGGCACTGGTCGCCACGCGCGGCCAGTTGTGCCTGCACCTGGCCGATATCGGTTTCGACATCGGCAATCGCATCGTTCAGATCTCTCATGTCAGTTCCTTGCCCATCACCATTCGGTGATGTAGCCGCCGGTGGCGGGCATGCGGAAACGCGGCGACAGGCTGCCGCGCGGCTTGCTGCCGATCTGGTCGTCTTCGATGATGCCGTTGTCCTGCTTGTCCTCGGCAACCCGGTTGTAGGTTGCCTCCGGCACGCGTACGGCGAACAGCGAGGCCCATTCGTCCTTGCCGGTTTCCTCATTGCGGATCAGCAGTTCGGTGGCCTTGCCGGCCTCGTCCAGCGCTTCGGTCACCAGGTAGTAGTTGCGGCCACCGTTGGCCTTTTCGTTGTAGCGCCAGACGCCGGTGCGCTCATCGTCGCGGTTGACGATGCGGTAGACCAGGGTCTGCGACAGCAATGCCACCAGCTGGGCGACCTCGTCCATCGCCGGCCCTGCCTCGGCCAGTGTCTCGACGCGGACCAGCCGGGCAGCCTGGTCCAGCGCACGCTCGAAGCGCTTGCGGTCTTCCCCGCCGACACCGGTGGCGAGGCCATCGGCCTTGAGCTGGGCCAGTCGCTCGTTCAGCGCGGCCAGTTTGTCGGCACTGCCGATCAGGTCCTTCAGGGTGGCCACCGCCTGGCCGGCAGCGGCCATGTCGCCGGCGCGAAGTGCGACGTCGCCGCCGGTGTAGGCACGTGCGCGTACCTTCTCGGCGTCCGGCGCGAGGCGTGCTGCTTTTGCGGCCGCGTTGGTGGTGTCCAGCAGTTCGCTGGCATCGATGGCCTGGCCGAGTGTGGTCACGCGCGCGGTCAGCGTGGGCAGGGTTTCCCTGGCCTGCGCCAGCAGGTGCGCGGCGGTCTGCCGGTGCTGCTCCACCTGCGCGGCTGCCTGTTCGCCGGTGGCGCTGCCGCCGCTGCTGATACGCGTGAGCTTGTCCTTGCGGATCAGGGTGGGCAGGTCCGCCATGGCGGCGGGCACGCCGGCAAAGCGACGCTGTGCTTCGGCCAGCGCGGCCTGTGCGCCTTCGGTCAGCGGCTGCAGGCGCTCACCGCTGGCGGTGGCACGGGGCAGCAGCCCCTGCAGGGCCTGTTCCTGTGCGGCCAGCAGGGCGCGCGCTGCAGCAGCCTCCTGTTGCTGCGCGGCCACCTTGTCGTTCAGCACCTGCACGTTCTTCTGCACGTTGCTCTCGTGCACGAACGCGCCGAAGCTGCGCGCCATCACCAGCAGCATGCCGAGCACCAGCAGTACCAGGGCCGCCAGCAGCGCCCACTTCAACAGGCGGGCCCGATCGATCCAACGCCGCGCCAGCCAGGCCTTCCAGCCACGCGGCGCGGCATAGAGGTAGCGCTGCTCACGCTGGGCCTGGATGCCAGCCTCGAGGATCTCGTCGGAGACCTCGATGCCCTGCGAGCGGTACAGCTCAAGCAGGCGTTGCTTCAGCGTCGCCTTGTCATGGCCGCTGTCGGCCAGCGCCTTCATCTCGGCATTGCGGTAGCGCAGCTGGTCGACCACATCCATGGTCAGCAGCGCATCCTGCAGCTCGGCAGGAGCCATCGTCGCACTCACCTCAGCGCGACTCCGGGCTCGGCGGTGCCTGCAGCAGTGCGGCGAAACGCTGCTTGCCCTGTTCGACATACTCGGCGATCTCGGCCGAATCACGGGTGGCCTGGTTGCGCAGCTGCTCGATTTCCTGCAGCGAGGTCTCCTGGAAGCGCACCACCGCATCAACCAGCTTGCGCACCGAATCGACGCCGATGGTGGCGCCATAGCCGGCCTTCAGGCCCTCGTGCAGTATGTCATCGCCGATGTTGGCCACCGCTTCCAGGCCCTTGGAGGTGCCCTCGGTCATCGCATTGAGCGCCTGCGTGGACTCGTGCAGGCCCATCTGCGTGGTGAAGGCCAGGTTCAAGGCGGTGAAGCTGGTTTCATTGGTGGAGAAGAACACCACCGAGCGCTCGTTGACGCGGCGCTTCACCTCGTGCGACTGGTGCACGCGCAGCATGATCGACTCGGACGTGGCGTAGTTCACCTGCAGGTTCTCGGACAGGTCCTTGGCCAGCTGGTAGCGCGATTCCTCGGCCTGGTGGTTGCGCAGGGCCTCATCGCGGGCCATCACCAGGCGGCCGGTATCGGCGGCATCAGCGGCCGGATCGGCCGATTCCACGCGCTGCTGCGCCTGCTTCAGCGCCTCGCGCGCATCGGCCAGCACCTGCTCCTGCAGCTTCAGCAGTTCATGCGCCTGGATCTCGGCATCCTTGATCGACAGGCGGAAGTCGCCGTACATCTCCAGCACGCGCGATTCGCGCTGCAGCTGCTCGGCAGAATCGCGGCTGACCTCCAGGAACGTACGGCGGATCTTCTCGAACCGGCTCGGGATGTCACCGCGGGTGACCTTCATCCACAAGTTCTGAAGGCGCTCGCCCATGTCGATCCTGCCGTCGCGCACCTGTTCGACCATGGCGCTGGCGTCGTCGCGGATGCTGTCGAAGGCGCGGATGATCTCCGTATAGCGATCGGACACCTTGGCCGAGCTGATTTCATCACGCATCACGGCATTGAAATGGCCGGACTGCTGCAGCACGCGGGCGATGGCCACCACGCGGCCCTGGTCGAGGGTGGACAGCTGCGAAACCAGGGCGATGGCCGGTGCGTTGTTGTCCTGCGGGGCAGCCAGGCCCAGGCTGCGCAGCGTGGCCATGGCGCGCTCGAGGTACTTGATCGGCGCGGTAGCGGCCGGCGTGGCAAGAAGAGTGTTCTCGGGCATTTCGACGGCTCCGGTCAGGGCAAACGATGAAGAACCTGCCGCGCGGAACGGGCAGATTGCTGCGAAACGAAGGGGAAGGGGCGCGGCGGCCGTGCGCTGCACGGCACGGCAGCCCGGGCGAGGGCGGCGGGCCCGGCAAGGGCGAGGATGGCGTCCTGTTCAAGCATGGTGCATTCCCTGCAGATCGCCCCCCTGGCGATTCCGCGCCCATTGTAGCGGTGGCGGCGGGCAGGTGAAGCCCTACCTATGGCAGGGGGGAGCAGCGTTGGTGCGCAGGCCGGTGCCGCCGACGTCGACTGCGCGCAGCATCGCGGCGTGGATGTTCATGGCGTGCCCGCCTGCAGCCGGTCGTACATGCGTACCAGGTCGACCAGGGTACGTGCGCCCATCTTGCGCATCACCTGCGCGCGGCGCACCTTCACCGTGATCTCGCTGACCCCGAGGTCGCCGGCGATCTGCTTGTTGAGGCGGCCGCGCACCACGCCATCGACCACCTCGCGCTCGCCCGCGTTGAGCGTGTTCCAGCGCTGCTGCAGGGCATCGAGCGCCTCGCCGTCGCGACGGCGCTGGCGGTCGATCTCGATGCCCTTGTGGATCGCATCCAGCAGTTCCTGGTCACGGAACGGCTTGGTCAGGAACTCGATGGCACCGTCCTTGATCGCGTTGACGCCCATCGCAATGTCGCCGTGGCCGGTGATGAACACCACCGGCAGCTGCAGGCCGTGGCTGCCCATCGTCCGGTGGAACTCCAGGCCGCTCTGGCCGGGCATGCGCACGTCCAGCACCAGGCAGGCCGGTGCGTCCTCCAGTTCGTGTTCGAGGAACGCCTGGGTGGAGGCGAAGGCCCGTACCTGCAGGCCCATCGAGGCCAGCAGGTCTTCCAGCGCCGCGCGCACCGACGGATCGTCGTCGATCACGTAAACGATGGGTGCCGGGTCGGCGATGGGTGCAGCGGGCTTACGCATGGGGAGAATCCGTGGCGATGGGCAGGTCGAACACAAAGCAGGCGCCGCCACCTGCCGGTCGCTCAGCGCGGATCTGGCCGTCATTGGCCTCGATCATTGAACGGCTCAGGCTGAGCCCGAGGCCCAGGCCGTGTGACTTGGTGGTCCAGAACGCATCGAACACGCGCTCGGGATGGTCGGCGGGCAGGCCGACACCGCGGTCGCGCACGCTGAGGCTGATCCGCTGTCCGTCGCGTTGGGTCACCAGGGACAGGCGGCGGTCGGCAGGCGGCACTGCTTCCATCGCGTCCACCGCATTGAGGATCAGGTTGCCGATCACCTGCTGCACCTGCACCCGATCGGCCTGCACCAGCGGCAGATCGGCATCGAGCAGCAGGGCTACGGCCACGCCATGCTGGTCCAGCTCGCTGCGCGATAGCGCCAGCATTTCCTCCACGGCCTGGTTCAGGTCAAACGCGCGTCGTTCCGGTGCAGCACCCTGGGTCAGGCCACGAATACGGGCGATCACGTCACCGGCACGATGCGCATCGGCCAGGATGCGGGCCACGGTCTGCCGCGCCTTGTCCACGTTCGGCGGGTCCTGTGCCAGCCAGCGCTGGCAGGCCTCGGCGCTGCTGGCGATGGCCGCCAGCGGCTGGTTCACCTCATGGGCGATGGAGGTGGTGAGCTCGCCCACGGTGGAGGCGCGCGCCACGCGCAGCAGGCGGGCCTGCGCTTCCTGCACGGCGGCCTTGGCCGCTTCCATGTTCAGGGCGAGGTAGGTGGTGATGCCGATCACCAGCATGCCGATCACCGAGTTGACCAGGCCGATGCGATAGGTGCCGAAGCGGGTCAGGAAGAAGCTCAGCCCGGTCAGCGCGATGCAGGCGATGGCCAGCGTGATCAGCCCGCGCCCGCTCAGCACGCGCGATGCCGCGAGGATGACCGCTGCGTAGAAGCAGGCAGCGGCGACGGCGTAATCGGTGACGGTGTCGATCAGGAAGATCGCCGCCATCACGACGATCAGGGCCAGCAGCACCAGCGGGCGACGGGGCGACAGCGATGGCATCGGAACGGCTCCCGGGCGTGGGTGGAAAGGATAGCAAAGCCGCCTTGGGCAGGTGCCGGCTCCTGGTGGGTGCCGACCGTTGGTCGGCACAACCTCGGATAGCCCACCACGCTACTCCTCCAGGCTGGCGTTCCAGAACCCCTGCAACACCCCGGGCGTGGTCGCCAGCGTGGCCAGCACCGCATCCAGTTCACCGGCATCGACCGTAGTGGCATACAACACCGCTTCGATCTCCACGTCGCGCTCGCCGAACGGGCGCTGGTCCACCGCGCGCACCGGGTAGTGCGCCTGTTCCAGCAGCAGCAACAGCCGGTCCAGCACTTCGGCCTGCTGCTCACGCTGGCAGACCACGTTGATCGCATAGGTCGCCTCGCTGAACGCCTCCGGCAGCGGTTGCCGCTGGATGCGGTTCACCACCGGGCGCAGCAGGGTGTTGGCGGCCAGCACGAACACCGCCGCCAGCACCGCCTCCGGCAGCAGCTTGATACCCGCGCAGGCACCCACCGCCGCCGAGCCCCACAGCGTGGCGGCGGTGTTCAGGCCGGACACCTGCGCGCCGTCCTTCATGATCGCGCCCGCGCCGAGGAAGCCGACGCCGGAGATCACATACGCCACCACATGCAGCGGCGACGGCGGACCGCCGTACAGGTCATGGAAGCGCACGGCCAGGTCGACGAACACCGCTGCACCCACCGCCACCAGCGTATTGGTACGCAGGCCGGCGGTGCGTTGGCGCAGCTGCCGTTCCAGGCCGATGGCCGTGCCCAGCACGAACGCCACCGACAGGCTGATCAGCGAGCTCAGGGTTGCGCCGGCGTTGAACGCCGGCAGGTTCGGATTGATGTCGAGCATCCATTTCTCCCTGGACCAGGTGGCGGGCACTTACTGCCAGCCGTAGCGACGGATGTAGAATTTCTTCAGTGCGGTGGTCAGCACTGCATAGCCGAACAGGATCGCCACCAGGAACGGCCAGTAGCCGGTCGGCAGGGCCTGCAGCTTGAAGTAGCCGGCCAGTGGGCTCATCGGCAGGGCCACGCCGATGGCCATGATCAGGCCGGTCATCACCAGCAGCGGCGGCGCGGCGATGCTCTGCAGGAACGGCACCTTCGGCGTACGGATCATGTGCACGATCAGGGTCTGGGTCAGCAGGCCCACCACGAACCAGCCGGACTGGAACAGGCCCTGGTCGGCCGGCGTGCGTGCATCGAACACGTACCACATCAGTGCGAAGCAGCTCAGGTCGAAGATCGAGCTGATCGGCCCGAAGAACACCATGAAACGGCCGATGTCCGCCGGGTTCCACTTCAACGGCCTGCGCACCAGCTCCTCGTCCACGTTGTCGAACGGAATGGCGATCTGCGAGATGTCGTACAGCAGGTTCTGCACCAGCAGCTGCAGCGGCAGCATCGGCAGGAACGGCAGGAAGGCCGAGGCCACCAGTACCGAGAACACGTTGCCGAAGTTGGAGCTGGCGGTCATGCGGATGTACTTCAGCATGTTGTTGAACGTGCGCCGCCCCTGCACGACGCCTTCCTCCAGCACCATCAGGTTCTTTTCCAGCAGGATGATGTCGGCGGCTTCCTTGGCGATGTCCACCGCGCTGTCCACGCTGATGCCGATGTCGGCCGCGCGCAGCGCCGGTGCATCGTTGATGCCGTCGCCGAGGAAGCCGACCACCTTGCCTTGCGCGCGCAGCTCGCGTACCAGGCGCTCCTTGTGCAACGGCGTCAGGCGGGCAAACACGCGGTGATGGTGCAGCGCCCGCGACAGCGCGCTGTCATCCATGCGCTCGATCTGCGGGCCGGTCAGGATGGTGTCGGCCTCAAGCCCCACCTGCGCACAGACGCGGGCGGTCACCAGCTCGTTGTCGCCGGTGAAGACCTTCACCTCCACGCCATGCGCGGCCAGCGCCTGCAGCGCCTGTGCAGCCGACTCCTTCGGCGGGTCCAGGAAGGCCACGTAGCCGACCAGGGTCAACCCGCACTCGTCCGCCTGCGAATAGGTCGTCTGGCTGGCGGCGGTTTCCTTCATCGCTACCGCCACCACGCGCAGGCCCTGTTCGTTCAGTTCCTCGGTGGTCTGCCGCACGCGCGCCAGGCGGCGCTCGTCCAGGGGCATGTCCTGGCCGTTCTCGCGCACCGTGCTGCACACAGCCAGCATCTCCTCCACCGCGCCCTTGCAGATCAGCTCGTGGTGGTCCTCGCGCTCGGACACCACCACCGACATGCGGCGGCGCTCGAAGTCGAACGGAATCTCATCCACCTTGTGGTAGTCCTGCGACAGCCGCAGCGAACTCTGCAGTTCCACGTGTTCGAGCACCGCGCGGTCCAGCAGGTTGATCAGGCCGGTCTGGAAGTGGCTGTTGAGGTAGGCGAACGTCAGCACGTCCTCCGAATCGTGGCCGAACACATCGGTGTGGCGCTCCAGTGCGATCTTGTCCTGGGTGAGGGTGCCGGTCTTGTCGGTGCACAGCACTTCCATCGCGCCGAAGTTCTGGATGGCGTCCAGGCGCTTGACGATCACCTTGCGCCGCGACAGCAGCACCGCGCCCTTGGCCAGGGTGGAGGTGACGATCATCGGCAGCATTTCCGGGGTCAGGCCCACCGCCACCGACAGCGCGAACAGGAACGCCTCGGTCCAGTCACCCTTGGTCCAGCCGTTGATCAGCAGCACGAACGGGACCATCACCAGCGCGAAGCGGATCAGCAGCCAGCTGACACTGTTGACGCCGGCCTGGAAGGCAGTGGGCGCACGGTCGGTGGCGGTGCTGCGCTGGGCCAGGGTGCCGAAGTAGCTGCGGTTGCCGGTGGCCAGCACCACGGCGGTGGCGGTGCCGGACACCACGTTGGTGCCCATGAACAGCAGGTTGTGCTGCTCGAGCAGGCCGGCCAGGCCATCGCCCGGGTGCGCGAACTTCTCCACCGGCAGCGACTCGCCGGTCATCGCCGCCTGCGCCACGAACAGGTCCTTGGCGGTCAGTACGCGGCAATCGGCCGGAATCATGTCGCCGGCCGACAGTACGATGTGGTCACCGGGCACCAGCTCACGGATCGGCAGGTCCAGCAGGCGTGCCGGCCGACGGCTGTGCAGGTGCGCGCCGAAGTACTGGTCGGCCACATCGGCCGCTTCGGTACCGGGACTGCGGCGCAGCACGCGCGCGGTGTTGCCGACCAGCGCCTTCAAGCGCTCGGCGGCACGGTTGGAGCGGCCTTCCTGCACGAAGCGGATCAGCGTGGACAGCAGCACCATCGCACCGATCACGATCGTGGCCTTGAGGTCCTCGGTCAGCCAGGACACCGCCGCCAGCACGGTCAGCAGCAGGTTGAACGGGTTGCGGTAGCACTGCCACAGGTGCCGCCACCACGGCAGCGGCTTTTCGTGATCCACCTCGTTGGGGCCGAGCGTGGCCAGCCGCTGCTCGGCCTCGTGCGGGCTGAGGCCATCGGCATGCGAGCCCAGCGTGGCCAGCAGCTCTGTTTCTTGCTGCTGCGCCAGGGTAACCAGGCCGGTGGTGAGCGCGAACGGTGCGGCCTCGTCGCTGCCCGGGCCGAAGCCGGCTTCGGGCATCGCACGGCGGCGGAACAGGTTGCCTGCGCGACGGCTGCGCAGGAAGGCGTTGAACCAGGCGTTGAGCAGGCTCATGGGACTCTCCTCGAATGTCAGAGCCGGCCGGGGCCGGAACACGAACGGAACGGACAGAACAGGTCAGGCGTGTCGCATCGCCAGCACCGCCGGCGACCACGGCTGCATGTGCAGGCGCTGGCTGCCGCCGATGCACAGCGGCTTCATCGCATCGCGCAGCGGGTAGGGCAGGTGGCGCAGCACATTGATGCGCTCGCTGATCGGCAGCAGCGACAGCGCGTCGGCCACCACGCGAGGCGAGCCGAGCGACAGCGAACGGGCGAACATGACCGGGCCGTGCTGCAGCAGCTGGCTGCGCAGGGCGGCAACATCGCGCTCACCGATCAGGCGGCGCAGGGTGATGTAGAGGATCTTGTAGGACATGGGGGTGATCTCCAGGCAAGCGGCACCTGGCGATCCCCCGTCACTCAGGCAGGCAGGGACCGGCGGGCAGGCGCCAGGAACAGGCAACAAGCGGGCATCCGGGGCGCGGTGCGCCCGGCCGGGTCGGGGTCCATCTGCGTCTCCATGAAGTGGGAGTGCCGGCCAGGGTTGCCCTGGCCAGTGGCGCTATTGTCCGCCCCTGAATGGGGCAGTCCTAGAGGCTCGTGGGTTAGCCCGGCTATACGTTGGTATATGCATGGGGCAGCGCTTGCGCCGGCCCATTGCCGGAGCGCATGGCGCGCTCCTGTTTCGAACCGGTCTGATGGAAGCATGCCGCTGGCGAGCTGCAGGTAAGCGACGGCCTTGTTGCCCTCACGACCCCTGAGGCGGCGGAGAACACCGTGGACGGCGGCTGTATTGCGCCGGTCTGGCGGGGAGCGTCGGCAACGCTGTTCGTGCAGCCGCAGGTACAGCTCATCTACATCCGGTTCCAGGCCGGGCAGCATGTGGAACGACATGGCACGACGGTCGGCAATGCCGAGGCGGGTGGTCTGGGCGGGCGCATCGGCGCGCGCGTATTCGGCCACTCAACGGCCCTGGGCAACCGCGTGCAGCCCTATCTGGGCGTGAACTGGTTGCGCGGTGCGGCCACCAACGCGCTGGATTTCAATGGCCAGACCCTGGCCGCCGGCAATTCGCGCGACCGCTATGAAGTGCAGGGCGGCGCCGAGCTGGAGCTGGGTGGACGCGTCGGTGCCTGGGGCGGAATGAGCCTGCAGCGCGGCAGCCAGAACTACCGCAATGTCATCGCGCAGGCCGGCATCAGGGTGGCCTGGTAAGGCCACACAGGGCAGGGCGGTGGAAAGGCCGCCCTGCCTGCCAGCAGCCGTCGACTGGCAGTCGACGCTACCAAGTCGGCATCAGAAGCGGTCGGCAAACGCATCCGTCGCGCGCACCAGCGCATCCACCGTCGCCGGCTCATTCGCGCTGTGGCCGGAGGTCACCATCTCCAGCCTGGCTTCCGGCCAGGCCTTGGCCAGGTCCCAGGCGCTGCGCGGCGGGCAGATGATGTCGTAGCGGCCCTGCACGATCACGCCGGGCAGGTGGCGGATGCGATCGATGTTGCGCAGCAGCTGGTCCGGTTCCAGGAAGATGCCGTTCCGGAAGTAGTGCGCTTCGATGCGGGCCTTGGCCAACGTGTCCAGCGGATCATCGGTGGACATCGCATCCACGTCATGCTGCAGGGTGGCGGCGTTGTCCTCCCAGCCCAGCCAGGCCTGCGCGGCGGCGATGCGGGTGGCCTCATCGGCGCTGTCCATGCGCGTCCAGTAGGCCGCAATCATGTCGATGCGCTCATCCTCCGGGATATGGGCCTCGTAGCGGTCCCAGCGTTCCGGGAAGATCCAGCGCGCGCCACCGCTGGTTTCCGCGAACCAGCGGTTCTCCATCTCGCGGCCGAGGAACACGCCGCGCACGATCAGGCCGGTGGCGCGCTCGGGATGGGCCTGCGCGTAGGCCAGCGACAGGGTCGAGCCCCAGGAGCCGCCGTAGACCAGCCAACGTTCGATGCCCAGGTGCCCGCGCACCTTCTCGATGTCGGCCACCAGGTCCTGCGTGGTGTTGTCGCGCAGCTCGCCGAACGGCGTGGAGCGGCCGCTGCCACGCTGGTCGATCAGCACGATGCGGTAGCGCGCCGGATCGAAGAAGCGGCGGTGGGTGGGCGAAATGCCCGCACCCGGACCGCCGTGCAGGTACACCACCGGAATGCCCTCCGGCGTGCCGCACTCTTCGATATGCAGGGTGTGCAGATCGCTCACCGGCAGGGTGAACTGGCGGTAGGGTTCGATGGCGGGGTACAGCGTGCGCATGGCGGGCATCTCACAAACAGAGGTCGCCAGCATAGCGCCGCCGCCTGCGGCCTGCAGTGGCGTGCGCCTTCCCGGCGCTGGAAATGCGCTGGCCGATGCGCATAAGCTTCCGCGATGCAAGCGACCACGACAGGGACGTCCACGCTCAGACCCACGCTCAGCAGCGGCGGCCGCGAGCTGCTGAAGTGGCTCGCGCTGCTGGCCATGACCGGCGACCACGTGGCAAAAGTGGTCTACGGTGGCTGCCTGCCGGTCGTGAGCGAACTGGGGCGCATCGCGTTCCCGCTGTTTGCGCTGGTGATGGCCTGCAACCTGGCCCAGCCGGGTGCGGACCTGCGCAAGTCGATCAGCCGTTTGGCCGCATGGGGCGTGATCGCGCAGCCGTTGCATGCACTGGCCTTCGGTTACTGGTTGCCGCTCAACATCCTGCTTACCTTCGCGCTGGCTGCGGTGGCCGTGCATGCGCTGGCCAGTAACCGCCCACTGCTGTTGCTGCTTGCTGCTGGCATGGCGCCGATGCTGGTGGATTACCAGTGGGCCGGCGTTGGCTTCGTGCTGCTGGGCTGGCTGGCGTTCCGGCATCGCGCGTGGTGGCTGTTGCTGGTCGGCTGGGCGGCAGTGTGCTGGGTCAACCACAATGGCTGGGCGCTGCTGGCCATCCCGGTTGCGTTGGCGGTGGCGCGCGTGCAATGGCGGCTGCCGCGCTGGCGCTGGGCGTTCTATGGGTATTACGTCGGGCATCTGGCGCTGCTGGCCGTGTACGTGCATCTGCACGGTTGAGTGCGTGCGTGGCGGCTGCAACGCTATCGTCGCTGTCCGATGGAAGGCCTGCCTGCCGGGGTAGAGGATGGAACGGTGGCGGGACAGACCGCCACCTGTCCACTCAACCCACCGGAGCATTGCATGAGCATCGAATCGATCCTGTACTCAGCCCAGGCCACCGCCGTCGGCGGGCGCGAGGGCCGCGCCACCTCGTCCGACAAGATGCTGGACATCGCCCTGTCCACCCCCGCCGAACTGGGCGGCACCGGCGGCACCGGCACCAACCCGGAACAGCTGTTCGCTGCCGGCTACTCGGCCTGCTTCCTCGGCGCGCTCAAGTACGTGGCGGGCCAGGAGAGCATTGCCATCGGCGATGATGCTTCCGTGACCGGCCGCGTCGGCATCGGTGCGGTCAGCACCGGCTTCGCCATTGACGTTGCGCTGACCATCTCGCTGCCGGGCGTGCCCACCGTGCAGGCCGAGGACCTCGTGCGCAAGGCACACGTCGTCTGCCCGTACTCGCATGCCACCCGCAACAACATCAACGTATCGCTGATCATTGCGTGATGAAGCCCGCCGCAGCACGGAAACGTGCTGCGGCCAGTTGCGGCGGCTACCTGTCCAGGTCAGCCCAGTCATGCGGGGCAGTGGCAAGAAAGGCAAGCGCCGCAGCCCGGAGCGAGGCGGCGCCGTCGGCCATCGACTCGGCGCCGAATTCGCCCAGCACGTGCAGTGTCCCGGCCTCGCTGTCATCACAGCGGTGGCCCAGCAGCAACACGGGCACCTGCGCCAGGCGGGCAAGCCGTAATGGCCCAGGCTCGCGGCCATCTCCGCTCCAGGGGTCGAGTTTGGTCACCACCGAGGCGCCGCGTCGAAGATGGCGCCAGGCCTGGCCGGACTGCCCTGATTGCCCGATATCCAGGCGATGGCCCTGCCGCTGCAGCGCCGCCAGCACGCGATGGCGAGGTGACCCCTGCCGGTGGTAGGTGCTGATGAAGTAGTGTGACGGCGCGCCCGGGCGATCCAGCAGCGCCGCCATGGCCAGTTCCATGTCGCCGCTGGGCAGTATGCAGATGACCCGTCGCCGGCCGGCGGCGGCGGCCCACAGCGCGAGCGGGTCGTGCCACCTCATCGCACGCAGCACGTCCTGCTGGGCACGGAACGGCAGATGCCGCAGGCGATGGAACCTGGCCTGGCGGATCCAGCTGGTGGCCAGGAAGCGCGCGGCCAGCCGGGTTGCTGCCGAGGATTTGTGGCCCAGCTGCTGCAGCGCTCCGAGGGCGCGAGTGTGGCGATGCGGTTGCAATCGGGGCCCGATCCAAGCGAAGGCCTCTTCCGCCATGCGGTTCTGCATCCGGGGCGGCAGGCAGGGAAGCAGGGCCGCACCCACCCGCAGGCTTGCACGGTGACAGGCATGGCCTGCCATCAGGCGCACTGCCCAAAGGCGTTCGCGGTTCCATGCAGACTTCATCGCGATGTCCTCGACAACGGGGGGAGCATCAGCGTCCCCAGTCCGGGCCGGCACAGGAACAGGACAAGTTCGAAATGTGGGCAGCGCCCTCTGGTGGGATGAATGCGTCATGCATTGGCGCGTTTTTGGATCTTGTCCTACATCGGCTGCCAGCCCTGCCGCGCATGCTGGCGCTCCATTCTTCCCGCCGCGCGCTTCCCGTCGCTCGATGCCATGCCCTCTGCGTCCCCGTCCCCTGCAGATTCCCTGCGCCGCCTGCACACCCGTGCAGGGCCGGGCGCCGTGGACGCCGGTGAGCTGCAGGCGCTGAAGCAGTATCCGCGCCGGCTGATGCTGGCCTGCGGCGCGGTGTTGAGCCTGCTGTCGCTGAGCGTGCTGATCACCCTCATCGTGGTCCAGGTCAATGGGTACGAGGCCCGGCGCATTGCCGAATTCCGCCGCGCCCACACGGCGCTGCAGATCCAGCTTGCGCGCCAGGACGCCAGCTACGCCCGCCTGGCGAACATGGCCGAGTACGCCTGGGACCGCAACATCCAGCTCGGTGACGCCAGCGCCGACGATCTGCGCCGTGCCTATCTGCAGGGTGGGCAACGGCTGGTGGTGGTGGCCGATGACAGCAGCCGCCCGCAGATGGCGCTGGGCCTGGACACCGCCCAATGGCGCCCCCGGGAGCTGGAGCGCTACCTGCAGCTCACCACGGCGGTGTCACTTATCCAGCGCCTGACCGCCACCAGTGGCGAAGGTGAGCCAGCCAGCGCCTCCTATTTCTTCGATCCCAGCGGCCAGTACCTCTCCCTGGACAAGGGCCTGACCGAGCGCAGCCTGATCAGCGCGCTGGCGGCCACTTCGCGCCGCGAAGTGTTCGAGCACCTGCGTGCACCCGCCCAGCTGCTGGCTCCGGCCTCCGGGCACGACCAGGTGCCCCTGCTGGAGAGTGTCGAACGCAGCGACAGCCCGCGCAGAACGTTCGGCCGCCACCCGATCACCGGCGAGCCGTCGCTGGTGTCGGTGTTCCAGGCCAGCGTTGCTGCTGCGCCCATCGCAACCTTCGTGGCCTACGAACCGATGGCCCGCCTGCAGGCGCTGCTGCGCCGGAACAGCCAGGGCCATATCGCGCTGCTGGATCGCGATGGGCTGCGGGTGCTGGCCTCCGATGACGTGGGCGGCGCACCTGGCCATCGGGCGGATACTGACTGGGTGCTGCTGGGCGATGCCACCCGTGCGCGCTTCCACAACGGTCGTTTCACCCTGGCGCTGCCGGTCACCGGTACGCCGTGGACGCTGGTGGAGACCTACCGCTGGGGCGACATCCTGCGTGACATCGCGTCGATGCTGCTTACCGGCGTCGCCTGCCTGGTGGCCGCGCTGGCACTGCTGTGGTTCCTGCTGCTGGGGCTGCACCGGCGCATGTATACCCCGGCGTTCCGCCAGGTGAAAGCCATCTACGCCCGCGACCGCCGGTTGCGCCTGCTGCTGGAGCACGTGCCGGTGGGCGTGGCGCTGCTGGAGGCGGGTACCGGCCATGTGCAGGATTGGAATGGACCGCTGCAGCGCATGGACCGGGCCGCCGGTGGGCGGCTGATGCCGCAGCTGCGTGAGGCGATGATGCAGGCCGACGTCCGCCACGGTGCGGTGAAGGTGGAGGGCGAGCTGCCGCTGGCCAACGATCCGCAGCAACGGCTGTCGCACCGCACGCACATCCACTCCGGAGGGGACGCCTGGCCGGGTGGCGTGCTGCTGATGGTAGAGGACATCAGCCACGACAGGCGTGAGCTGCAGGCGGAGCAGAAGCGGACCGCAGAAGCAGAAGCCTGCAGCCGCGCCAAATCGAATTTCGTGGCGGCGATGAGCCATGAGATCCGCACGCCGCTGCACGGCATCATCGGCCACCTGGAGCTGCTTGCACGCAGCCCGTTGCAGGCCGAGCCCGCCGAACGCGTGTTGCGCCTGCGCCAGTCTGCCGATTCGCTGATGGACGTCATCACCGACGTGCTTGATCTATCGCGTATCGAGTCGGGCCAGTGGACGCTCACGCCTGAGCGCTTCTCGCCATCGGCACTGGTGGAGCGCGTCGCCGTGCTGTACGCCCCGGTGGCACAGGCCAAGGGCCTGCAGCTGGATTGCGTGGTGGACGCTGATGTACCCGCTGCCGCGGTCGCACCGATGGCGGCCATCGAGCGGGTACTGCGCAATCTGGCCAGCAACGCGCTGAAGTTCACCGCCTCCGGGCGGGTACAGCTTCGCGTGTCCCACCAGCAGAGCGGGCAAGGCCAGTACCTCTGCCTTGAGGCCACCGATTCCGGTATCGGCCTGAGCGCCGCCGAGCGGGAGCGGTTGTTCCAGCCCTTCGTGCAGGCCGGGCCGGATATCGTGTCGCGCTTCGGCGGCTCCGGCCTGGGGTTGGCGCTGTGCCAGCAGCTGTGCCAGCGCATGGGCGGGCGGATCTGGGTGGAAAGCACGGCAGGGGTGGGCAGCCGGTTCGTGGTCGAGGTGCCGTTGTTGACGTCGATTGCCATTCCGGTGCCGCTGCCGCTGGCCGGGCAGCGGATCAATCTGCTGGCCGCGCCCGGGCCATGGCGTGGGGAGCTGGAAAGGCGGCTGCGCAGCTGGGGCGCGTACGTGCATCCCATACAAAGCCCGGCGGCGGATGCGGCGCCCGCGGCGGCGTGGGTGCTGTTCGAGGCGCCGTACGAAGACGCCCGCTGGGTGTGGCGCAGCGGGCAGCCCTGGGTCCGGGTCTGCCGCGAGGGGCCCTTGCGCCCGCAGCCAGCGCACGGTGGCTGGGCGGTGTCCTGCTACGCCAGTGAAGCCCTGCGCCAGGCACTGCTGCAGGCGCTGCGCCGAAACGAGTCAGATACGCCAGCTACTGACGCAATCGGATAAATTGCATGGGCACCCACCTCAGGATCACGTTTATGGCAGGTACTGAAGCCGCGCAGCGCCCCGGCGGTCCGGCGGTTGCCGCGCGCCTGGACGACCTGCGGCGGTTGCGCCGCCGCCTGCTGTTCGGCGGCGGTGCCCTGATCACGGTGCTGGTACTGTTGGCCGCCATCGTCAGTTCCATTGCCGATGTGGAAGAGTTCCATGCCCGCGAACGGCAGTCCTTCCTGGAGGCCCGCGCGGCGCTGGACTACTTCCTCTACCAGCGCGACCGCGCCTACGCCACCTCGGTCAATGGCAACGACGTGCTGTGGCGCGACCAGCGCCCCGCGCTGACCGCGGTCGGAACCCCCCTGGCCGAGCGCTTCCACGCCCAGGGCGCGGAAGTGGTGGTGCGGGCCGAAGGGCGTACCGCCGTGCCATGGCTGGTGCTGGGCGCCCGTGACAATCCGTTGCCGCCCGAGGAGCTGAAGGCCTACCTCGGCATGATCGACATCTACTCGGCCTACACCGCCGATTCGATCACCTCGCAGGATGCGCCCGGGCCGGTGGCCATGTTCGCCTACGAGCCGCAGGGGCGGCTGCTGGCCGTGTCCAACATCCGCGACGAGGCCCAGCTGCTGCAGACGCTGGGCGTGGCCACCCGCCAGCAGGCCTTCGCGCGGTTGCTGCGTGACGAGCCCGAGGTACGCAAGCTGCTGCCACGCCCGGGCCCGATCCGCTCGGCCTCGCGCGAGGGGCGGTTGCTGTCGCGCTTTGCAGTCAACCCGCTCAACGGCCAGCGGTCGCTGGTCGGCGTGGTGACCATGGCCGAAGGCACCACGCCGTACTTCCGGCGCGTGGTGTTCGAGTCGATCGACACCATCAAGGCCCGGCTGGAGGCGCGCGAAGAAGGGCGCTACCTGGTGATGGCCGGCAATCGGCAGGTGGTGCTCAGCAGTGGCGGCTTGACGCTCCAGGAGCAGGCGCTGCTGTTGGGGGCGCTGCCCGGCGCAGCGGCGACCAAGCCCGCACGACAGCATGCGCAGGGGCGCTTCATCCTCAGTTGCAGCCTGCCGGGCGTGGACTGGACCCTCAGCCACGTTTACGACTGGTCGGACATCTGGAAAGCGCAGGGCCCTTATCTTCTGGCGCGCAGCCTCAGTGCCCTGGTGATCATCGGCCTGCTGTGGTGGCTGCTGCTGCGCATCGACCGCCGCGTGTTCAAGCCCGCCCTTGCCGACGCATCACGTGTGTATGAGAGCGAGGCGCTGAGCCGCGCCATCATCGGCACCGCGCCGATCGGGCTGGCGCTGATTGCCCGCGACACAGGCATGCCGCTTCTGCAGAACGAAACTGCACGGCAGCTGGTGGGCGACCAGGCCGATGAAGACGGCAACGCAATCGCAACACTGTATGCGCGGTTGGCCGAGCTGGGGCGCAGCAGCCACGGCGAGGAGGCGTTGGAACTGCAGTGGTCACCCGAGGAAGAGGGCGCCGGCACCCAGCTGCAGATCAGCATGGCGCTGGCTACCTACCACCACCAGGCCGTATGGGTCTGTGCCCTGCGCGACGTCACCGCCCAGGTGGAACTGGAAGACACGCTGCGCCGTGCCCGCGAGGATGCCGAGGCTGCTCGCCAGGCCGCCGAAGCGGCCACGCGTGCCAAGTCCGCCTTCGTCGCCACGATGAGCCATGAGATCCGTACCCCGCTCAACGGCGTGCTGGGCCACCTGGAACTGCTGGCCCGTTCGCCCCTGCAGCCGGGCCAGCGCGAACGGCTGGACCGCATCCGCTTCTCGGCCGACGCACTGATGCGGATCATCAGCGACGTGCTGGATTTCTCCAAGATCGAAGCCGGGCAGCTCGATGTGGAGCCGGCACCGTTCGCGCTGCGCCCGCTGATCGAAGGCGTCGCACTACTGTATGCGCCCGATGCCCTGCGCAAGGGCGTGCGCCTGTTCTTTGCGGTGGACGCGCCGGCCGGGCAGGACTGCATTGGCGACGCACACCGCATCCGCCAGATCCTCAACAACCTGGTCAGCAACGCGGTCAAGTTCACCGAATCCGGTCGCATCATCCTGCGGGCCGAAGTGCAGAATGTGGACGGCAAGGGCACGCTGCTGCGCGTGCAGGTGGTGGACTCCGGCATCGGCATGAGCCCGCAACAGGCCGGGCAGCTGTTCCAGCCGTTCCAGCAGGCCGATGCCAGCGTCTCGCGCCGCTACGGCGGCAGCGGCCTGGGCCTGGCGTTGTGCCAGCAGCTGGCGCAGGCGATGGGCGGGCAGGTGGCGGTGGAAAGTACCGAGGGCGTGGGCAGCAGCTTCAGCCTGCTGTTGCCGGTGCGCCTGCAGCCCGCCGCAAACCCGGCGTCGCAGCCGCTGCGTGGGCAGCGCATCACCGTGCTGTCGTCCACGCCGGAGTGGCGCAACGAGATCGGGCGGCTGCTGACGGAGTGGGGCACCGAGCCCGTGCTGCTGGACGCCCCGCAGGCCGACGCGACGGGTGACGTGCTGCTGATCGTGGGCGACCACCGGCCGTGGACCCGCGAGGAGGAACAGCACCTGTCCGCGTCCCATCGCCACGTGGTGTTCGCCCATGCACAGGGGCCGTTGACCCCCGAAGTGCGCGGCGACCGTACCGAAGTGACCTGCTATGCCAGCGACGCCTTGCTGGCCGCCATCGGCACGGAACCGCACAGTGCATCCTCGCTCCCGCCAGTCGAGCAGGCGCCAGCACCACGCTCGCGCGGGCGCGTGCTGCTGGTGGAAGACAACGCCGTCAATCGCGAACTGATCCAACAGCAGCTGGAAGAACTCGGCTACGACGTGGATGCCGCCGAAGACGGTGCCGCCGCACTGGCGGTGTGGCGCAACGACGCCTACGTGGCGGTCCTCACCGATATCAACATGCCGGTGATGGACGGCTATGCGCTGGCGCGCGCGCTGCGCCAGCGCGGGCAGTCGCTGCCGATCCTGGCCATCACCGCCACCGCACTGGCCAGCGAACGTGAGCGCTGCCTGGCGGCGGGCATTGACGACCTGCTGCTGAAACCGCTCAATCTGGATCGGCTGGAAGCCGGGCTGGGCAAGGCCAGCAAGGCGGCGGTTGCGCCGGTTTCCCCCGCGCCAACGCGTCGTGCACCCAGCAGGGTATCGGCGGCCATCCGCCGCCTGTTCGTGGAAACCGGCGACAAGGATCTGCAGGCCATGACCGAAGCGCGTGCCGGCAACGACATGCAACGCCTGCTCGATCGCGTGCACGCCTTCAAAGGGGTGCTGCAGATGCTGGGCGAGCAGTCGCTGGGCGAACACTGCGGCGAGGTGGAACAGGCGCTGCGCGACGGCCTGGCAGTACCGCCATCGCAGCTGGATGCATTGCAGGCGGCGTTGCGGGCATGCCTGGATGACTACCGGCACGAACTGGAGCAGGAATCGTGACCTGCCCAGGAAAGAACGTACGCTCAGCGCTTCGGGTCAGTCTCCTTCAATCCAAGATCGGCAGCGAACGAGAAGATCTCAGAATCCTTCACGATGCCGAGCTTGCGCATGGCGTTGACTTTCTGCGTGCTGACGGTCTGCTTCTTGCGTTTCAGGCGTTGCGCGATCTCGGTGACGGTCAATCCGTCCAGGAACAAGGCCACAACCTCCAGTTCCTTCGGCGAAAGCGTCGTTACCCGGCGCTGCTCCCTGTGCCGCATCATGTCCATCACGGACGGGGAGTAATAGCGGCGATGCGCATAGGCCGCCATCACCGCTGCCTTTATCTGAGAGGGGTCGTCGGACTTGCTGAGGATGCCAGCCACACCGCTGTCATCAAGCCGGTGGATCAACCCGGGTTGATCCAACCCGGTCATCACCACAATGCGCAGGGAAGGGAAGTGCAGCGTCAGGTAGCCCAGCAGTTCCAGCCCATCGCCGAACGCACCGCCGGGCATCGCGTAGTCGGTCACCAGCACATCGCAGGGCTCACGTTCAAGCAATGCCACCAGCTCGGTCGAGTCGGCCACCGCACCGATGCATTGGATGGCCGGCGCTTCCTCAAGGGTCCTCCGCACTCCCAGGCGGATCACCGGGTGATCGTCAGCAACGGCAACGCGAATGGCCAGCGAGTTCATCAAGGCGGGTATCCGATGGAAGCAGGAAGGAACGGCGTGCCGGCTACCGGCACCGACAGAACAGTGAAGAACCGCAAGGACATCATGTCATGAACATCCGCATTGTCATCGCCGATGACCATCCCGTCATTCTTGCCGGGGTGCGTGAATCGCTGGCCCAGGAGCCTGGAATCGACATCGTCGCCACTGCCGGCGATTCTACGGCATTGGTCGAGGCCCTGAGCAAGCATGGCGTGGATGTGGTCGTGACCGACTTCTCGATGCCGGGCGGCGAGTATGGCGACGGCGTGGCGATGCTGGGCTTCCTGCGGCGGCGCTTCCCGAAGCTGCCGCTGGTGGTGCTGACCAGCATCTCCGGCGTGCAGGTGCTGGCCAGCATCGGCAAGGCGGGCGTGGATTGCATTGTCGGCAAGCTGGATCCTGCAGCGGACCTGGCGCTGGCCATTCGCGCCGCATTCCGCCGCGACGGCTATCTGTCCGCCAGTATCGTGCAGCAACTGGAGCAGTTGCAGGACGTCGCGTTGACCAAGCGCGAAATCGAAGTGCTGCGCATGATCGCCCATGGCATGAGCCAGAAGGAGATTGCCGAACAGCTCAAGCGCAGCCGGCAGACCGTCAGCACGCAGAAGCACTCGGCCATGCGCAAGCTGGGCCTGAAGCGTACCAGCGAGATCTTCGACTACGCGCTGGACCAGGGCATGGTCTCGGCCTCGCAGGTGGCACGTGGCCTTCCCGAGGGCAGCGATGATGGATGAGCACCTCGCAACCCGACATTGTCCGATGGAATCGCAGGATGAGGGCGCTACGGTGGACGCATCGATTGCCGACCTGCGTGGAGTCGCCGTGCCGTCACTACTTGATGCCCATATCGCGTCGCTGATGTGGAGCTTTGCCCAGCTGACTCCGAGCAGGCAGAAGCGCTTCATGGAGCTTCTCAACGATTATCTGTATGCCTCGCCGCTGAAGCGCAGGCAGATGCGGGGAGAATGGGAAACCGAACTGGCGGCGCCGTGTACCTGTGGGCATGAACCACACCCGATGCCATTGCGCACGCGGCACAAGGCGTGAGCGCAGATTGGGAATGGGACAGGTCAGATAGCATCATTGAGTGATTCGGCGCACGTTGGCGATGCCGGTGGCAGCACAGGTACGTCGTGGCGTCTGGCGGCCGGCATCCCCTCAATGGAGCCGTCTTGACGAAGAGCACACGTTGCACTGGCCTGGCTGTGGCGTTGATGGCAAGCCTGTCCCCAGGGCTGGCCTGGGCTGCAGACGTCCATCTGACGCCTGCAAGCAAGGACGGCAGTGGCGCCTCCCGTGCGGCCGCACCGGCGTGCCTGGATGCCGCGGACTCAACGCTCCCGGCGCTGGAGAAAATGACCTCGCGCCCGCTGACGCCCGCACCCGACGAGCATGACGCGACCCTCCAGGCGCGCGGCCTCACCCTCATCCAACTGCACGACAAGGGAGGGGCGCACACGGTGCTCAGGCTGCCGGTGCAGGCACCCGCCGACGCACAGCCTTCGCCCGGCGGCACCGAGCGCAACGACATCGAGCTTCGAGACGGCAGTGACGCGGCGGGTCGTCGGCGGTGCCGCGAGTGAGCAGCGGAATCCACGCCCTCCATTTCGATGCCCGCAGGAAAATCTGGATGCTTCAGCCGAAGTAGGGGCGTTGGCGCACGCAGGCGTGGCCGTTCCTGGTGCCGCCTGCATGCAGTGAAGATCGGGTGAAAATTCGGACGAGTCAGACAGCTTGAAGGGAGGGATTCGGCCATCGTGGCCGGGCTGTGCACTGCTGCACGCGCTGCGTCGCAGAGTGCCGGCCTATCCCGTATCGAGAGAACTGTTCTGATGAAGAATTCGCGTCGCAATAACCTGCTCGCCGCCCTGCTGGTGTGCCTGGCCCCGGCCGCCGCTTCGGCCGCGGAAGGCTACCTGACCCCGTCCACCAACAACGGCAGCGGTAACATGCCGTCGGGCTACACGAAGCTGTACTTCGAGCTGGCCTCGAATGACTTCGCTGCCGAACTGGCGCTGCCCGCCAATCCCCGTGACCATGACAGGGTCATCCTCAGCACCCTGGCCGATCGCAATAGCCGTCTGAATGCCAAGGGTACGTCGGTGGAAGACCTTGTCTACATCCCGGTCGACTCGCTCAGCAACTTCGAACTGATCAAGACCACCTACGCCGGATGGGGCGCGGCGGGTGGCCTGAGCGCCGGCCGCGTGGTCCTCACGAGTGGTGAGCACGGCGTTGCACCGATGACGGAAAAGCTCATGACCGACATCAATGTGGGCGGCAACGTAAAGACTGTCCAGCTGCCGGCCTCGGCACCGGCAGGCGCGGTGGCCGGCGTGCAGAGCTTCAACGGCCAGGACGTCACCATCACTGGCCTGGCCGGCGGCGCTTCGGTCTGCCTGCAGTCCACGACCTGTGGCTTCGTGTTCGACGCTGCGGATGGCCGCTGGCACGCTCGCCGCGGCCGAGCACATTACCAGCCGACCACTTCGCAACTGCCGAAGATGGAGCAGCGCTGGACCGACATCGTCACCGGCAGCCCGGCCGAGGATGTCACGACGCCGCAGCACATGGTGCTGCCGACCTCGGCTGTCGAGGGAGACATCATCCAGCTGACCGATCCGTCCAATTCGCGGTTCTATACCGTCAATAATGCGACCTCCTATCTGAGCTCGCAGCCGCGGACCTACCGCTACAGCTCCCAGGCCGGTCGCTGGATTTACCAGAAGCCCTGAGTTCCCTTGAATCGTACCCAGGCCGGGCGCATCAGCGCCCGGCTTGCTGGCCGTTTCTATTCCGCAAGGATCCCCCATGAAAATTCGCCTGTTGACCCTTCCGGTCATGGCGGCCTGCTGCCTGCCGCAGTTGGCCAGCGCTGAAACCCCCAACGATTACTACGCCACTGCCCGCATCATCGATGCCGACCACCGTGCCAACAACATGGATGCCAGCGCCCGCCCGGGCATCGGCCGCTTTGTTGCGGGCGACGAGCACCAGCGTTTCGTCACCGGCGCCATCGGCTTCGGTCATGCGCATGGCAATGGCTGGCGCACCGAAGGCGAATACACGCTGCGCCGCAACGATACCTACACCAGCGGCTCCAGCCTGTTCGCCACCAGCTTCAACAACCATGAAGTCAGCTCGCAGCGGCTGATGCTCAATGCGTATCGCGATTTCGCCATCAACGATGCGTGGTCGGTATACGGCAGCGCCGGTGCCGGCCTGGCCCAGCTGAAGTCCGGTGGCTGGCAGGGCAACACCAGCCGCCGCTACGACACCACCACCCGCACCGGCTTGGCGTGGTCGGTCGGCACCGGTGTTTCGGTGGCCGCCTCCGACCGCATGACGGTCGACCTGGGGTACCGCTATGTGGACATGGGCACGACCGAAAGCGGGTGGAACACCTTCGGCAATGCCCGTGGCCTGCAGGACGAAAAGATGCGCCTGGACCTGACCTCCAGCGAGTTCCACCTGGGCGCTCGCCTGGCTTTCTGAACGGCCTGCCGTGCATGGGCAGGTGCGACATAACTCGTCGTTGTCCTATGCCTGCCCACGCGCGGCATCCGTAGCATTTCCTCTCGAAGGGAATGCCCTTCGCTCAAGCCCACGAACGCGCGGCTTGAACGCAAAACCACAAACCCTAAACAGGAATTCAACAACATGAACAAGCTTGCAATTGCTCTGTCCGCCGCGCTGTCGCTGGGCGCTGCTGCTTCGGCCAATGCCGCGGATGGAACCATCACTTTCACTGGCCGTATCGTTGCCGCGACTTGCGCCATTGACTACTCAGCAGGCAGCACGATTGCTCTGGGCCAGATCAGCTCGGGCAACCTCGACAGCAACGCAGATGCTGGTAATCGCACCTTTGACGTGACCCTGAAGGCCGGTACGGGTGGCTCCAGCGCAACGTGCTCGAAGGATAACGCCAAGCTGCACATCGACACCGCCGCCAGTGATCTGGATTCGAACGGATACATCGCGAATACGCACACCGATGCCGCAACCATCGCTGTGGCGCTGTACCGCACTGATGGCGGCTCCGAGGAACTGTTGGACCTCGGCAGCATCACCGATGAGCTGGACCAATCCAAGAGCGGTGGCGAGTTCAAGTACTCGTTCCTCGCCCGCTATAAGAAGACCAAGACTGGTGGTGATTTCGTTGAAGGTGACTTCGAAGGAAAGCTGGTCTTCGACATCGAGAACTACTGAGCCTCCTCATGTTGGGGGCGGCGATCCGCCCCCATCAGCCACTTCACCCATTGGGAACTTCCTCATGAACATGATCGCTCGCAATGCTCTATGGCTCGCGCTGTGTACGTCGGCGGCCATCGTCTCGCCGCAGGCAGACGCACGAATCGCTATCGAGTCGACACGCGTGATCTACCCTGAAGGAGCAAAGGAGGCCAGCGTTCGAATTGAGAATGCGGGCAGTGCGCCTTCGCTGGTTCAGGCCTGGGTGGATGAGTACGGGGCCAAGGGAAATCCGGCTACCTCGAAGGCCCCCTTCGTGCTGCTTCCACCGGTGGTCCGTGTGGATGCCGGGAAGCAGCAGGTGTTGCGCATCCGTTTTACAGGTGCCGGCCTTCCGCAGGATCGCGAGAGTGTTTATTCCCTGAACGTATTGGACGTTCCGGCGCGTGGTGATGCAGCACGCGAGGGCGGATCGATGCTGAACATCGCGGTCCGCAATCGAATCAAGCTGTTCTATAGGCCGCAGGCGATAAGCAAGATCAACCCAACGACGGCGGTCGACAGCCTGCATTGGAGCATCGCCCGCAGTGGCAACGCTTGGGTGCTGCGGGCCCGCAACGAAAGTCCGTTCCACATCAGTGCGGTGGCGGCCACCGTCGTTGCAGGTGATCGCAGCGTCGAGGTTGCAGACATCAGCATGATTGCGCCGAACTCCAGCAAAGATTTCCCTCTTGCTGGCGGCTCTTTGCAGCATCACGGCGCACTGGTCAAGTTCAAGTTCATCTCCGAGTACGGCTCGGTCATCGAGCGCACCGCAGATCTCCAGGTCGATTAATCGGCCGTCGAACTTCGCTCAAATCCGCTCGAACCACGTGCTGGCCCTGGCCGGCAAGGGCGAGCTTTACCCAATCTTTGGATGACTGTCATGAATCGACATCGCCTGCATCTAGCTCCTTGCCGCGCCCCTCTGGCGGTGGCAGTCGTGGCTGCGCTGCTGCCCATGTCTGCAGTGGCTGCGCCCAAGGTTGAGTTCAATGCCGATATGCTGTTTGGCGGGAGTGCAGGGTTGGATCTGGCTCGTTTCGAACGAGGCGACCTGCTGCCTGGCACGTACAACGCTGACATCATGATCAATGGTGCTCTTGTTGGGCGTCAGGATCTGGTGGCCCGATTGAATGAGCTCGATGAGGTCCGCATTTGCCTTGATCCCGCATTGTTCGAGCAGATGGGGCTGAATCGAGCCCGCCTGGACGCCTTGCGGGAGTCCGGTGCCGCCGAAGGGGGCACCCTGCTTCCGTTGCCCGAAGAGGCTACGTGCCGTCCGCTTTCGGCTTATGTGCCGGGTGCGAGCAGCGAGTTCGACGTGGCCGAGCAGACCCTGCGGCTGACCATTCCGCAACTGTACCTGAGCCGCAATCCGCGCGGCTGGGTCGACCCGGCGCTGTGGGAACATGGAATCACCGCCGCAACACTGGGTTACAGCATCAGCCACAGCCGCCAGCAAAGCGGTGGCCAGGAGCGCGTGCACACCAGCATGACCGTGGATGCCGGTCTGAACATGGGCCAGTGGCGCCTTCGCCACAGTGGCTACCTGCAGCATACCGCCGAAGGAACGAACTACTCGGCCGGCAATACCTATGTGCAGCGCAACCTGCCGAAGCTGGGGGCCCAGCTGCGCCTGGGCGATTCGTCCACCCAGGGCGACATGCTGCAGTCGGTCAACTATCGCGGCATCAACATTAGTTCGGATGCGCGCATGCTGCCGGAATCGCAGCGCGAGTTTGCGCCGGTTGTGCGCGGCGTGGCGCAGACAAATGCGCGAGTTACGGTCCGTCAGCGTGACCATGTCATCTATGAAACCACCGTTGCGCCGGGGCCCTTCGAGATTGACGATCTCTATGGCACCGGCTCCAGTGGCGATCTGGAAGTGGAGATCACTGAGGCTGACGGCCGTGTGGAGCGATTCATCGTCCCGTACACGGCAATGCCGCAGCTGCTGCGGCCCGGCCAGCTGCGCTACAGCCTGACGGCTGGCCAGCTGCGCGACGAGGCCTTTGGCGACGATCCGGGCTTCGTCGAGGCCACGCTGCGCCGGGGTCTGAGCAATCAGTTCACCGGCTATGCCGGTGGCACGGTGGCGCCAGGCTACAGCGCACTGGTGCTGGGCGGCGCCTGGAACACGCCGGTCGGTTCACTCTCGGGTGACGTCACCTTCAGTGATGCCCGACTGCCTGGCAACGATTCGGTTTCGAGCGAACGCCGACGTGGTCAGTCGTATCGCGTTGCCTTCAACAAGGCGCTGTTTGGTGACAGCACCAACATCACGCTGGCGGCCTACCGCTACTCGACCAGCGAGTACCTGTCGCTGAATGATGCGATGCGCCTGCGTGCGCAGCCGCGCACTGAAGACTATGACCTGACCGGCCGGCAGCGAAGCCGCCTGGATCTGACAGTGAACCAGCGCCTGAGCGAGGGCAGGGGCAGCCTGTACTTCAACGGCAGCACCACGGATTACTGGAGCGACAACCGCCGCCAGACCAACTACTCGCTGGGGTATAGCAACCGGCTTGGCCGTGGCAGCTATTCCATCAGTGCCAGGCGCACGCTGGAGTCGTCGTTGTTCTCAACGGGTAAGGCAAAGGCCAGCAACAGTGTGTATCTCAGCTTCAGCATGCCGCTGGGAACGCCGCCGGCTGCGCCACGGGTGAGCGCCAGCCTGAGTCGCGACAGCGATGGCCGCAGCGGCCAACGCCTGGGCGTGACGGGGGCGATTGGTGACCAGTGGCAAGGCAGCTACAACGCCTCGTTGGCCAGGGATGATGGTCGCACCAGTTTCGGTATCGGGGCGAACTACCAGTTGCCGACGGTGAATCTGACCGGGTCCTACAACCGGACCACGTCGTCCAGCCAGCTGGCCCTTGGCGCGTCTGGCGGCCTGATGTTGCACAGCGGCGGCTTGACCCTGGCCCAGCGCATGGGCGAGACCATGGGGCTGGTACATGTTCCCGATGCAGCGGGGGTAGGCGTCGGACAGATGACCAACGTAAAGACCAACTCGCGTGGCTATGCGGTGGTGCCCTATCTGAGTCCGTTCCGTCGCAATGAGTTGAGTGTCGACCCGACCGGCCTTTCGATGGATGTAGAACTGAGTGCCGCGTCGGTTTCGGCGATTCCGAATGCCGGTGCCATCGTGAAGATGGTGCTGCCGACCGAGAGTGGCCGCAACGCTTTGATTGAAGCATTGCTGCCGGATGGTGCACCGCTGCCGTTCGGTACAGACGTGACCACGGCCGACGGCAGGATCGTTGGTGTGGTTGGGCAGGGGAGCCGGTTGTGGGTGCGTGGCATCGATGAGCAGGGTGAGCTGTTTGTCCGTTACGGAATGGAGGAGGGACAGCAGTGCCGCATCAATTACGACCTCACATCCTCGGCGTCCGGTGACGTACTCATGAGCATGTGCGCGGTGCAGTAGAAATTTTCCAGTATCCGTGAGGAATGCCGCTGATCAACGCCTCACATCCGGGAGGAACTCCTTATGAAGAACAAATCCAATCGTCTGCGCCGATCTGTGAAGCTTCTTGCAGTGTCGATGCTTGCAATTTCCTTTACCGGCACCGCATATGCAGCGTGCTCCAACTATGGATCGGCTTTCAGCTTCACCATCTCCGATTTGCGATTGGTGGGGAACGCGGCAGACATCGGTGAAGCGATCTCGCCCTGGTATTACTCCAACCGAACCGAAACCATGGCTTGTGGAACCATGGGTTCGTATATTCAGTCAAATACCTACACCGGGCTTCCGCCTGAGATTGGAACGCACACCATTGGATCGACAACCTACGGGCTATTCCAATCATCCGTTCCTGGTGTCGCCTTCATCCTGGCTGCGGACGTTGCAACTGGAGCAGTTAATCATTTCGTGCCTGTGCGAGGAGCGATTGAATCAAGTAAAAAGATGTTGGAGGATGATACGCTGATCTATGGCGCGATAGCGGTCCGCTTCATAAAGGTAGGTGATACCCAGGACGGCTCCTACTCCGTGGCGGGCTTCCCGGCATTTACCCTCAAGCACTATCAGCCGGCGTCGACCAAGAAATTCGAGCAGCAGCATACGCTGGAGCCGTTCAATATTGAGGTGGTGCATGTGCCGCTGTGCCACGTGCAGAGCAAGACCGTCTATATGGGACTGGCAAACCTTGATCAGTTCAAGACTCAGGGGGCGGCGGCTCCGAGCCGTCCCTATTCGGTTGAGATCGACTGCGAGGCCGGCGCCGGTCGGGTCAATTACTATCTGGAACCGAGCTCTGTGGAGGTGTACGACCGCACTCGCGGAATTCTGGAGGTCGAGGGTGGTGCGAAGGGCATCGGCCTGCAGCTGTTGGACGAACATGACGTTCCAGTAGCAATCGGGCCTGCGCACCCATTTGGCAGCAGCACAGCGGACGGAGTGCGCAGTGAGACATTCCGCGCACGCTACATTCGTACCGCCGGCAGAACGGACGATCTTGAAACCGGGCCGGCCAACGCCAGGATTCGCTACCGCATTGATTATCCGTGAGGGTTGTTGCCCGCCAGGCTGTTAGTCGCAGAAGCGTGCCGTCCCCGGAGGGCGGATGGCTCCGAGCATTAGTTTGACCTTCGTCAGGCAGCCTGTAATGTACTTGAGCCAGCTGGGGTCTTGCCGCAAGTGGGCCTCTCTGCTGGCGCTCACAACATGTAACTGAACCGAGCGGCCCATGAAGAGCAGATTGTTCCGAGAATTGAGTACATTGCCTTTCAATTCGGGCATTCGGCGTATCTGTGCCTGCGCTCTATTGATCGGCGCTTCCATTGCGGGAATTGCCACCGTGCAGGCGCAGATTGCCATTCCCTCAACGCGCGTGGTCTACGCTGCCCCGCAGAAAGAAGTGGTCGTTCCGATCAGAAATATGGGCGACGCTCCAGTGCTGGTGCAGGCCTGGATTTCGGATGGCGATCCAGACCAGCCGCCGGAAGCGTCGAAGGCCCCGTTTGTGCTTGCGCCACCTGTAGTGCGTCTTGACGCCGGAAAGGACAACCACCTTCGCATCCGTGGCATTGAAGGCGTTGCCCCCAACGACAACGTCGAGCACCTCTACTGGTTGAACATTCTGGCCATTCCGCCTCGCGTAGCAGATGCAACACAGGGCGTTCTGGAGCTGGCGATTCGCAGCCGCTACAAAGTGCTGTATCGACCCAAGGGCCTTCCGGCGCCCGGGTTGGACCGGACGGGGGAGTGGGACTTCAGCCTGAAGTCTGACGGGGAGGGTCGACGATTACATATTGCCAATCGCTCTGCGTACGTAGCGAACCTTGGTACGTTGACAGTAGTGCACGATGGGCGCAGCATGGAATTGGATAATCCCTACGTGCTGCCGATGGCAGGTGTTGACGTTGAACTGCCTTCCCGCGTTGAACCGCCGTTGGAGGTCCAGTTCCACTGGATCGACGATGAAGGTCGGCTTCACCCAGGCGCCCGGTCTATTGGGCGCTGAGTTGCGGCAGGGAGGCTCGGGCCTGCCCGCGGATGGGAGGCAACACTGAGGCTGGAGGATTTGTAGCGATTTACGGAACATAGGGACGTTCGCAGAGCACCTGAAGGGGCAGTCATGCGCGGTCATCGTGAGAGCTGGGTACTGCTTCCTCCAGTGTCGATCATTGCCATCCTGGCCGGATGCTTCCTGTCAGTGCCAACCATGGCGGCTTGCTTTCGCGATGCCTATGGACGGTCTGAATTCCAGATCAGGGGGCCTGTACGGTTGGCGCCGCGGGGAATCGCAGTGGGGGCTGCACTGTCGCCATGGCTGGATACGGACCGCATCTATTCGCCAGTGTCCGACCTGGTGTGCGACAGCGCGAGCGACAACGTCGAGTTCGGAGTGGAGGGCCAGGCTGGCGCGGTGGGATCCTACAGCGAAGCCGGTATTCCCTACAGCGTCTACTCCACCGGCGCGGCAGGAGTGGGGATTGTGATCCGCGCTCGCCCGATTTCCCATGCAGGCCGATCGGGTGGATTCGAGTCTGGAAGTCTTCAGTCGCTGCTGGTTGGAACTGGCATCACCGGAAATCTGCTGACGGTGGTGCAGGTGAAATTTGTACGGCTTGCTGGTTCGCTGTCTGGTGGCCAGTTGATGAGATTCCAGATCGGCCGCTTCTACGCCAGGTACTCAGGCACGCGATTCGCCTATAAGCCCGCCTTTCTTGAGCAGGCGTCGCTGGCCATCCAGGATGAGCCGGCGTGCTACGTGAACAGCCAGTCGGTCTATATGGGCGAGATCTCGGTCGGGCGATTCAAGGGTCTGGGTTCATCGTTGCCTCCGGTTCCCTACACGGTGACTCTGAACTGTGACGCAAGCGTTGGCCGGGTGGACTATCAGATCAGCTCCGTCACGCCGGTGATGGACGAAGCAGAAGGCATCGCAGAGGTGTCCGGAGGCGCGTTGGGGGTTGGTATCCAGTTCCTCGATGATAAAAGTGCACCGATGTCCTTCTATCGAACGCACACTTTTGGAGACGCGCGACTTGGCGAGACCAGCCGAATGTTTCAGGCGCGATACCGCCAGACAGGGGGGCACGTGGAACCTGGCGAAGCCAATGCAATGCTGACGTTTGTCTTTACCTATCCCTGACGCACGTCGGAAACGTGATCAATCCTGGGGGCGAACCAGGGGAAGAGCGGGAGCGCCATCAATCGGGGCCGCAGGTTCTGTTCTGAGGACTGTCGTGGTTGGCACACAGCGCCGCGCCTTTCACCTGGAGCCGGGATGACCGGCGGTGTCGCGAGCAGGCGAGGCCGACGCGTTCTGGGCCTTGAAAACAAGGGGTATTTGCGGCTTCGGCAGTGTGCGACAATGCCGCCCGCTGCAACGATGTCTCCGTCTGAATCTCGCGCTGGCTTTGCTTCTGCCAAGCAGTCTTGTACATGATGGGGTGCCACCGAAAAAGGGTGGCCGGGCCTGGAAACCCGTAGTGACTGTAGGAATACGCTTGCCAGCCGGCGTCGCCTTGTGCGGCGCCGGCTGGCAATCCGTCTGCGCGTTATGGCGGGGCGGTGCGTGGGGGTGCGTGCAAGCGCGCCCGCCGGCAATGACTACAGTCCTCCGGTTTCCAGCCATGCGCCGTCCCGCCGCCTTTGTTAAGGCGGCTGGCTCCTTATGCCTTGTACGGAGACCTGCCATGAACGCATCGGATATTCCCCATCTGCGCGCCCAGTACGCCCCGGCCAATGCCGAGGAGGGTGGCGCGGCAACACCTGATCCCAACAACCTGATCGCGTTGCTGCACCAGATCGGCCGGGGCGCGGCGGCTGACGGCCAGCCTTGGCCAGAGCGCCATCAACTGCCCGGCCGATGCCTGGCGCTGGCCGATGCCGATGGCGCGTTGGCGGGCCTGCGCGTCGTGCAGGAAATTTCGCTGGCGGCCGAACGCGCCCGGCAGAATGGCGGCCCCGAGCAGTACGTAGGCGACCGCGTGATGGAAGGGCTGAAACTGGCCGCGTTGGCGTTGACGAACCACGCCATCTACCGCCTGCACCCGGAATGAAATGGGTGGCCCAGGTTCTGTAGAACCATGCCATGCGTGGATGCTTTCGGTGGATCAACGTGTTGGAAGCCAGGCATGGCCTGGCTCTACCGATGAGCGAGGTGGCGCGTATCCAGTAGATCCACGCCATGCGTGGATGCCTTTCAGAAATCCATCGTGGCCGACAACAGCACCGTCCTCGGTGCCCCCAGCGCCAGGCTGGAAAGCAACGGCATGCCCCAATACGCCTTGTTGGTCACGTTGTTCACGCTCGCTCTCAGGGCAAGCGGTCGGCCCGCCACCGTCGTGCTGTAGCGCGCCCCCACATCAAACAGCGTGCGCCCCGGCACCGACAGGCGGTTGTCGGCACTGATGTACTGCTTCGACATCGCCGTGGCATTGCCGGTCAGGGTCACGCCTTCCAGCGCAGGCACATCCCATTCCACACCCAGCTTGGCCTGGCGCTGCGCAACCGCCGTGGCGATGCGGCCTTCATTCACGCCGCCGGCCGTGCGGGTCAGCTTCGGCTGCACGTAGGCCACGCCGCCCAGCAGGCGCACGCCGTCCATTGGGGAACCGAAGAAGCCCCATTCCACGCCGCGGTTACGCTGCTCGCCACCGAACGAGAAGATATTCGTGACCGGGTCGGTGTAGCTGCTCGGGCGTTTGATCTCGTACACGCTGAAGGTGTGCGCGAAGCCGCCCAGGTCCAGCTTCAGGCCCAGTTCCTTCTGCTTGGTACGGAACGGTGCGAACACATCGCCGGCATTGGCGGCGGTCATTGGCGCGGTGGCGCCCTGGCTCAGGCCTTCGATGTAGTTGGTGTAGACCGAGAGCGTGTCGGTGGCCTTCACCAGCAGCGCGGCCGCCGGGGTGGTGGCGCTCTCGTCATAGCGCGAGGTGCGTGCGCCGCTGGCCACGTTGAAGGTCTCGCTGACCACCTGCTGGCGGCGCACGCCCAGTGTCAGCTGCACGCGGTCATCGGCAAAGGACAGGGTATCGGCGACGCCGAGGCTGTCCAGCCGCAGCTCGGTGTGCGAGATATGCGGTGCAACGAAGGGTGCGGCCGGGCCCCACACCGGGTTGTACAGGTTGGTGGTCCAGTCCCAGCCCGGCACGCTGCGGCGGCCATAGTCGTTCTGGGTGTGCTGGTAGTGGGTCACGTTGGCAGCCCACTGGTGGCCGACAGCGCCGGTGCGGAAACTGCCGCGCAGGCCGGCGTCACCGGACTGCTTCTTGATGTCGAAGGCCAGCTGGCCCATCACCGTGGTGAAGTCACCGGCCGGGTTGAGGATCTGCGCGCTGATCGAACCGTTGTAGCGGTAGTCGGTCTTGCTGGTGCCATAGGCCAGGTAGGCCATCAGGTGATCGTTGATGTCCAGCTCACCGCGCAGCATCGCGCCCTTGTCCTGGCTGTCCACGTAGGCCCAGTCCGGGTTGATCAGGGTGTCGCCACGCGGTGGCCGCGGAATCGCCACGCCCGGTGCCAGGCCGACACCACGGGCAGGCCCATCAACGCGGTCGTCGGCGCTGTACAGATCGGCCGACAGCCGCGCACGCTCGCCACGCCAGTCCAGCGCCAATGAACCCAGCTGCACCTTCTTGCGCTGCTTGCCCACCGCGCCGTCGCCATCACGGTAGGCACCGTTGAAGCGGATGCCGAACTGCTTGTCGGCACCCATCCGGCGGCCCGCATCCACATGGGTGCCGAACTGTGCATCGGAGGCGAAGTTCGCGCTGACCCGCAGCAACGGCTGATCGCCGGCACGCTTGGGCACCAGGTTGACGCTGCCGCCGACCGAGCCGCCCGGTGGCATGCCGTTGAGCAGGGCGGAGGGGCCCTTCAGCACCTCGATGCGCTCGAACATCTCCGGCGAGGTGCGGTAGTACGGCGCCATGCCGCTGAGGCCGTTGAAGGTGGTATCACTGGTGCTGGAAGCAAAGCCGCGGATGGCGTAGTTCTCGCTCCAGGCGCCGGTCACGCCGTTGCTGAACACCGTAGGGTCGGTGGCGGCGATGATGTCGGTGAGGTCCTTGGCCTGGCGGTCGCGGATGAAGGCTTCGGTGTAGCTGACCGTACTGAACGGCGTGTCCATGAAGTCCTTGTCGCCGAGCAGGCCGACCCGGCTACCCGAGGCCACCTGGCCGCCGGCATAGTCGCCGGTCACCCGGCGCTGTTCCTGCACCTGCACCGAGGGCAGGGTGGACGGCGCGGAGTCGGCCAGCGCAGCAAACGAGGCCAGCAGCCCCAGTGCCAGGGCAGTCACCCGGTAGCGCCGGGCCACGCCCGGCGGATGGTTCAGCACGCGGGTCGTACCGGCGGCGGCGCGCTGCAACGGGGAGGGAAGGTCGTACACGGTCATGCCAGGTTCCTGTGAATCGCAGGTGCGAACGCGCCTGGCGCGCTGCCGACGGCAAGCACGGGGGAGGGCGCAGCGCAGGGTTGTCGGCTGGGTGGGGACCTGGCGGGAAGTGAGCCATCGGCTCGATTGCGGACGGCGGCGGGGTTGCGAACCCGGCGCATTCCGAATTAGTTGAGTAAAGTAAACTAAATCAATGGAAGCGGACAAGAGGGTCCCTTTGCTGGCACCCTCAGCAGGGTATGAACACACCCCGTAAGAGCACGTACCCCGATCCAACGGCGCCGACCCGTGGCCGCCCGCCCACCATCACCCCGGAGCGCTTGGCCGACATCGGCATCCGCCTGGGCCTGCCCAACCTGACCATGGCCAACGTGGCCGCCGAACTGGCGGTGACCCAGGCGGCGCTGTACAAGCGCGTGGCCAACCTGGAGGCACTGAAGCGCCTGGTGGCGGAGGCGGTGTTCCAACGCTGGCAGATTCCGCGCGCGTCGGTCGACGCACCGGGCGGGCTGGAGGCTTACCTGATGGGGTTCGTGGAGTCCCTGTGCGAGGTGGTGAAGGCGCATCCCGGGCTGCCTCCGTACCTGCTGCGGCGCACGGTGGCGACCGCACCGATGCTGGAGAAGATCGCCTCGCATCAGGCGCACGTGGCCGAGGTATTTGGCCTGCCGGTGGACAAGGCGCGCTGGCTGCTGGCCACGATCGCCTTCTACTGCATCGCCGGCGCCGACACCATCTACGCCATCGCGGACGACGAAGAGGGACAGGTGATCACCGAGTTCAAGCAGGGCATGCGGGCGCTGGTAATCGGTTCGCTGGAAGTATCGCGGCTTCGGTAGATGCACGCCCTGCGTGGATGCCGTTGCACGGTTCGCCACGGCCCCATCCACGCAGGGCGTGCCTCTACAATGCGGCCATGCCTGCCACGCCCACTCTCGATGATCTGCGCCGCTACGCGGTGGCGCGCACGTTGTTCAAACCAACCACGCTGTTGACCGCGCTCCGGCGCCTGGGCTTCGTGCAGGCCGACCCGATCCGGGCACCGGCACGCGCGCAGGACCTGACCCTGCGCCACCGCGTGAAGGACTACCGTGCCGGCGATCTGGAGCGGCGCTACACGCGCCTGCCGGTGGAAGAAGATTGCCTGGTGAACTATGGCTTCCTGCCGCGCGAGCATCTGGCGCTGATGCATCCGCGCGTGTCCAGGCGCGCGTGGGACGCCGAGACCCAACGCCGCGCGGCGGATGTACTGGCCTTCGTGCGCGAACGCGGCAGCGTGCATCCGCGCGAGGTTGACCAGGCGTTCGCGCATGGCCGGGTGACCAACTACTGGGGCGGCACCAGCAATGCCAGTACGCACCTACTGGACGGCATGCACTACCGTGGCCTGCTGCGTGTGCAACGGCGCGACAGCGGCACCCGCATCTATGCGGTGGCCGACCACGCCGAGGCGGATGCCAGCGAGCAGGCGCAGATCGAACGTGCCGCCGCCCTGATCGACCTGGTGGTACGCAAGTACGCGCCGCTGCCATCGGCCAGCCTGACCTATCTGGTACGCCTGCTGGGCTACGGCGCACCGCATCTGGCCGAGCAGACCCGGCAGGCGTTGAAGCTGGCCAAGCAACAGCTGGCCAGCTGCACGCTGGACGGAACCACCTGGTACTGGCCGGCCGACGAGAACCCGCGCTCGCGCCGGCATGCGCCGGACGAACAGGTGCGCCTGCTGGCCCCGTTCGACCCGGTAGTGTGGGACCGCCGCCGCTTCGAGCTGCTGTGGGGCTGGGTCTACAAGTTCGAGGCCTACACGCCTGCGCCGAAACGCCAGTACGGCTACTACGCACTACCGGTGCTGTGGCACGATCAGGTGGTGGGCTGGGCCAATCTCAGCGTGCGCGACGGTGAACTGGCGTCCAGCGTGGGCTACGCCGGCAAGTCACTGGCCCGCGACAAGGTGTTTCGTGGCGCGTTGGAAGACGAACTGCAGCGCATGGCAGCTTTTCTGTAGAGTCGAGCGGCGCATGGGTGCCTGCAGGTCCAGGTAGCCGCCAACCTTGGTTGGCGCCGCGATGCATCGGTGCCCACCAAGGTGGGCAGCTACCAAAGCAACGCCGCTCAGGCCCGGTAGTCGCCAACCTTGGTTGGCGCCGTGGTGTATGGGTGCCCATTAAGGTGGGCATCTACCGATTCCACCGCCCATGCGCCACCATCACCAGCACGACCACGCCCGCTGCAATGCTGGTGTGACCGGACAGCGCGGCGAGACCGAAACCCAGCCCCAACCCGCGCATGGCAAACACGCTGCTGAACACCAGCAGCGCCCAACCTATGGCCCGCAGCTGCTGGGTTGCCTGCGCGCTCAACGCACGACGCAACACGTCCCGCTGATGGCGCTCCATCGCCAGTGCCAGGCAGGCGAACGCGACCAGCGACAACACGAACAGAATGACGTGGATCATGCGCTGGCCTCCGGTGCCGCAGTGCGTGACGCGGCAGACGGCCGCGCGCGTTTCACCTTCGGCGCATGCCGCCAGGTGCGCCAGGCCAGTAGCATGTGCAGGGCGGCCAATGCCAGCAGGGTAAGGTCGGTGCCGGCAAACGCCCAATCGCCCGCGGCCAGCGTGCGCCACAGCGGATGCAGCGTGGTCATTGCGGTCAGCACCGGCAGCAGCGCCAGCAGCAATGCCGCCAGCAGGAACTGTTCGATCCATGCACGCTTCGGTGTGCGCAGCGTGGCGTGCACGAACATGGCCGCCCAGGCCAGGAAGAACACATGCACCTCCCACGCCGCGCGCCCGTCCATGGTGAGGGGCAGCAGGCGGTTCGCCCACAGATAGGCCGCCATCGCCACCGACAGGCCCGCGACGGTGGCGATGTTGAGCCGTTCGACCAGGCGGAAGCCGAAGTAGGGTCGCTGCGGATCGGGCAGCTGCGCACGGCGCTTCACCGTCCACAGCACCAGCCCAGTGCCGACCATGGCCGTGCCGGCCAGGCTGACGATGAAGTACAGCCAGCGCAGCGCAGCGTCGGCAAAGCGTCCCAGGTGCAGGCCATACAGCACGCCCTGGGTATCGGCGGCTACGCCCGAGTGTTCCTTGATCTGCAGCAGCTGCCCACCGCTGCCGTCGAACAGCAGATAGTTCGGCGTGGTTGAAACACGGCTGGACTGCGCACGCACTACGGCCACGCGTGCGTTCTCGTCGCCGGGATTCTGCACCTGCACGCTGCCTACAGCGCCGGCTCCCCAACGCCGCTCGGCCTGTTGCACCAGCGCACCGACATTGGTGAGCGGAGCAGGGTGGCCGGCGGCCTTCTGCGGTGGCAGGAACAGGCGCATCTCGCTGACCACCTCGGCCTGCTGGCGCTTGTCCGGCAGTTTGGCCAGGCCCCACGGCATGTACAGCACCGCCAGCATCACCAGCCCGCTCCAGGTGATCATGAAATGGAAAGGCAGCCCGAGCACCGACAGCGCCGCGTGCCCATCCAGCCATGAGCGCTGGCCCTTGCCCCAGCGGAAGGTGAAGAAGTCGGCGAAGATCTTCTTGTGGGTGATCACGCCGCTGACGATGGCCACCAGCATGAACATCGCACACAGGCCGACGATCCAGCGGCCCCACATGGCCGGCATGTAGTGCAGGTTGAAGTGGAAGGCGTAGAAGAAGTCGCCGCCGCCGGTGTCGCGTGCCAGCAGCGGCGCGCCGGTGCTGGCGTCGAACAGGCCCGAGTCGAAACCATGTCGGCCTCTTCCACCCGGGCTGGCCCACATCGCCGACACCCACGGCATGCGCGTGCTCGGCAGGCCCAGGTTGATCTGGCTGGCCGCAGGCGTGTCGGCCATGATCGCCGTGACGGTGCGCTGCGCGACCACTGCGGCGTCCGGCAACACGGACGGTGTGGCGATTTCCGGGCGGGTGTAGCGCGAGAGTTCGTCGCGGAAGTAGCTGGCGGTGCCGGTGAGGAACATCGCGTACAGGATCCAGCCGGCCAGCAGCCCGACCCAGATATGCAGGTCGGACATGGTCTGGCGGATGCCGCGTGGCTTGGGAGTGCGATCGACCGTGCTCATGCAG
Organism: Stenotrophomonas sp. SMYL41; assembly: GCF_036319965.1. Taxonomy (NCBI): domain Bacteria; kingdom Pseudomonadati; phylum Pseudomonadota; class Gammaproteobacteria; order Lysobacterales; family Lysobacteraceae; genus Stenotrophomonas; species Stenotrophomonas sp. SMYL41. Next base: position 192,629 of record NZ_JAWIRX010000001.1, read on the forward strand.
CGCCTCCGTTGCCGACCGTCTGTGCGATCAACCACAAGGGCAACGCGGCGATGAGCAGGCCCAGCCACGCGCGCCACGCCGAGCGCACCGCGAACACCCAGACCACGGCGCCGGCGTACAGCAGGAAGCTGGCCAGCATGCCGGTGAACACGGCCTGGCGACCATCGATGGGCAGCGCCAGTGCGGCGATGCTGCACAGTGCGGCCAGCACATAGCCGCCGAACAACGCGGCGATGATGCGTGAGATCAGGGGCAGCCAGGTCAGCACGGGGGTGGTACGGGAAACGGTCAAAGCACTTCTCCAGGACACCACGCGCAATGGCGTGGTGCCCTTGAAACGAGGATCAGAAGTCGACGGTGGCCGACAGCAGGGCGGTGCGCGGCGTGCCCAGGCCGGAGCCGAGGCTGCCCGCCCAGTACGCCTTGTTGGTCAGGTTCTGCACGGTGGCGCGCAGTACCAGCGGGTGGCCGGCCGCTTGCGTCGCATAGCGGGCACCCAGATCGAACACGGTGCGGCCCGCCACCCACTGGCTGTTGTCAGCATTGATGTAGCCCTTGGACAGGCTGACCGCGTTGCCGGTGAGGGTGAGGCCGGCAACGGTCGGCACGTCCCATTCCACGCCCAGCTTGCCCTGCCATTGCGGTGTGGCCGTCGCCAGCCGGCCTTCGTTGATGCCGCCCTGGGTGCGGGTCAGCTTCGGCTGCAGCCAGCCGATGCCGCCCAGCACGCGCAGCTGTTCGGTGGCCTGGCCGAACACGGTCCATTCCATGCCACGGTTGCGCTGCTGGCCGCCGAACGAGAACACATTGTTGGCCGGGTCGGTATAGGAACTGGGCTTTTCGATCTCGTACACGCTCAATGCGCTGGCCAGGCGGCCGAAGTCGAACTTGGCACCGACCTCACGCTGGCGGGTCTTGAACGGCGGGAACACGTCGCCCGCGTTGGCGGCGGTGGCCGGGGCGGTACTGCCCTGGCTCAGGCCTTCAATGTAGTTGGCATACACCGACAGTCGATCGCTGGCCTTGAACAGCAGTGCACCGGCCGGTGTGTTGGCGCTGGCGTCGTAGCGCGCGGTGCGCTTGCCTGTGCCGCCATCGAAGGTATCGCTGAGCACGGTCTGGTGACGGATGCCCAGGGTCAGCTGCACGCGATCATCGACGAAGGACAACGTGTCGGCGATGCCGAAGCTGGTGGTACGCACTTCCGCGGTTTTCGGCAGCGACGCATCACTGAAGCTGCGATCGATGGCCGGCCCCCACTGTGGGTCGTACAGGTTGGTCACCCAATCGCGGGCAAGCAGATTGCGCTTGAAGCCGAACTTCTGGTCGTGCTGGTACCAGGCCGCACTGATCGCCAGCGCGTGATCGACCGTGCCGGTGCGGAAGCGTGCCGAGAGGCCGGCTTCGGCGGTGTCCTTGCTGTAGATGAAACGCTGGTGGGCGAAGTTGTTGCGGAAATCGCCGGCCGTATTGGTGATCAGCGTGGTGGCACTGGCGATGGAATCGAAATCAGTATGGCCGTGGCCGTAGCTGGCATGCGCCTGCAGGTGGTCATTGATGTCGAACGACCAGCGCAGTGCGGCGGCCTGGTCCTTGACGGTGCTGAAGGTCCAGTCCGGTGCAAACAGGGTGCTGGCCTTTGGCGGGCGGGGCACGGCCAGCCTGGGCGCCAGCGAGACGCCACGGTTGAGGCCATCCACATGGTCGCGGCTGCTGAACAGGTCCAGCGACACCTGCGAGCGCTCACTACGCCAGTCCAGGCCGAGCGAAGCCAGCTGCGCCTTGTGCTGCTGGTGGTCGGTGGCGGTGTCGCCGTCGCGGTGCACGGCATTGAGGCGTACGCCGAACTGCTTGTCCGCGCCGAAGCGGCGGCCGACATCCAGATGACCGCCCCATTGCGCATCGCTGCCGTAGCTGGCGGTGAAGCGGGTCAGCGGCGTGTCGCCGGCACGCTTCGGCACGAGGTTCACCGCACCGCCCACCGAGCCACCGGGTGGCATGCCGTTGAGCAGCGCAGACGGGCCCTTGAGCACCTCGATGCTCTCGGCCAGTTCCGGGGTGACGCGGTAGTAGGGGATCAGCCCGTACAGGCCACCAAAGCCGATATCCGACGCGGCGACACCGAAACCGCGAATGTTGAAGTAGTCGGTGATGCCGCCACTGGAGCCACTGCTGTAGACGCTGGGATCGGTCAGCGCGATGACCCGCACCAGGTCCGGCGCCTGGATGTTGTCGATGAAGTCGGCGGTGTAGCGGGTGGTATTGAACGGCGTGTCCATGAAGTCGAGCTCGCCGAGCAGGCCGACGCGGCTGCCGCGGGCCACCTGGCCACCGGCGTAGGCATCGGCAGGCGTGGTCTTGTCGGCGCGCACGTTCACCGTTGGCAATTGGCGGGCGTCATCGGGTGCGTCGCTGGCGTGGGCGGCGGTGGCGATCAGCAGGGTGGGCAGCAGCGCTGCACGGGCGGCCAGGGACAGCGCGGAGCGGCGCGGGAGGGACAGGGTTCGCAGGGGGAGGGACATGGCAGTTCTCGTGTGATGGGTCGTGCGATCGGCCAGCACGGCGCCGTCGGTGACCTGCAGGGGCAGGACGACGCGGGCTGTGGATTGGCTGGCAGAGGGCACGGCGCTGCCGCTGTGGCAGTGCTTCACGCGAGGTGCGTGGGCGATCTGTGGCTGGGTGGAACGAAGCGCGGGGCGCGGATGCTGCGGGGTGGATCAGATATCGTCGGCGAGGTCGTCGAGGTCCTGCAGGCCACCGCCGCGCGCCAGCACGCGCTCGTAGTTGCGGCGGCGACGCTGGTCGGTCTCGGTGGTGGTCTCGCCACGCTTCCAGTAGCCGGCCACGGCAACATCGGTGCGCGGCAGGCCGACCGTGTCGATAAAATGGCGGCGCAGGGCGCGCATTTCCTCGCGCTCGCCTGCCGCCCAGACCGTGCTGCCGGGTTCCGGCTGCAGTTGGCGCGCCTGTTGCAGCAACGGCGCGTCACCGGTGGCGAGGCGGTGTACGCAGACGCCTTCGATGGCGGGCAGTTCGTCTACCGGGAACGCATCATCCGAGGCGATCCAGGCCTGCGCGTGCAGGCCGGTGGGCCACTGCTGCAGCAGCGCAAACAGGGCCGGGATGGCGCTTTGGTCGGCGAACAGCAGGGCGCAGGTGCCTTCGCGCTGCGGCACCTGCAGATGAGGGCGCGGCCCGGTCAGATCGAAGGCATCACCGGGACGCAGTGCACGTACCCAGGCCAGCATCGGCCCCGGCGCCTCGTGCAGCACCACGTCCAGGGTGAACTGGCGGGTGTTGGGATCGAGGCTGCGCACGGTGTAGATCCGTGACACATCGCCGAAGGCGGCACCCAACTGGATGCGCACAGCGGTGTTGGCACGCTGCCAGGGCGCGAGTCCTGCATGTTCCGGCAGCTGGACCACGAGGCGCAGCAGGCTGGCGCACGGCTGCGCAACCGCGACCACCTGGACCTGCAGCGCCTGCAGGCCGCGATCGTGGTCGGCGCCACGCAGCGGCCCGGCCGGGGTGATGGAAGTGGGGGACGCGGACATCGACGACGATCCTGGACACTGCAGATGCGAATTAGTTACATCATAGTAAACTAAATTGATTGCGCTGCAACCCGGGCCTGTCCAGCGGGCGCGGATGCGTTGACCACGGCGTCGCTGCGCACCACCATGACAGCCCTTGCCCGCGCACCGCGCAGGAACCGTTACCGCATGGCTGCACCGAAAAAGACCGCTGCCCGTGGGCGGCCGCCCACCATCACCCGAGAGCGCATCGCCGACGCTGGCATCGCGATGACGCTGCCGGGGCTGAGCTTCGTGGGCGTCGCAGCAGCGCTGGGGGTCAGCCACATCGCGCTGTACAAGCATGTGGCGAATCTGGCGGCGCTACGCGAACTGGTGGCTGAGGTGATCTTCGAGCGTTGGCAGGCACCGCCGCTGGATGCCGACGCCGATGTTTCCATCGAAGTGGACCTGCGCGCATTCCAACGTTCACTGCGGGCGCTGGTGGATGCCAATCCGGGCCTGGCGCCATTCCTGGTCAGCCACGGCGCGAAGACACCGGAGATGCTGGCGCGCATCCAGCGCCACCATGCCGAATTCAGTCGCGTGCACGGCCTTCCGCTGGAGCAGGCGGCGTGGCTGTTGTCCACCGTGGCCTATCACGCCGTGGCCTTGGCTGACACCGTGTATTCGCGGCACGCAGTGGTAGATACCACGCGACGCCCGTTGGATCGGAAGGCGCAGGAGGCCGAGTTCGACCGCAGCATGGAAGCGTTGATCATCGGTGCGTTGGCGATGTGCGGGCGCACGGCAACGTAGTCGCCAACCTTGGTTGGCGCCGCGATACATCGTTGCCCAGCAAGGTGGGCATCTACCGGTCACGCGGCATCCTTGCGCTCCGCATCTTCCATGCCAGGGCTGACGCGGCGACCGATGTCCTTCAACCGCGCCAGCTGATCCACCATCGACGGTGCATCATCCAGGCTGCCGACGAACGTCCACAGATAGGTCATCACCGCGTACACATGGCCCGGCGTCACACCGTCGGTAGTGGCGAGACGGCCGATGGTCAACGCGAACAGCACCGCTGCCGCCGCGCCCACCACAACGAAGGCCCCAGCTTCCCGGTCCGAGAGCAGGATGCGCAGCCGCGACAGCGTTGTGTAGTGGCGACGCAGCACCGACGGACTGACCCGGTCGACCAGGCGGATTTCATGTTCCAGTCGGTTGTTCAGGCGGCCATGCAGTTGCTCGTTGCGGCGTGCGAACGACGGCATCAGCAACACTGCGCCAAGCAGTGCGATCAGGCTCGCGGCGCCCACCAGTGGTTCGATCACCAGCAGCATCACCGCCGCACCGAACATCGATACCAGCGCGGTGGCGATGATCGGTACGTGCTTCTCGAAGAAGTCGACGAACTCACGGGCCAGCACCACGCGTGCGGCCGAGGTGGAGGTGGCCTGGCCCAGCCTGCGCTGCGCCTGCACCACGTTCACCGCCAGGTCGGCATAGATGCGGGTGAAGGTGCGGGTATCGACCGCACGGCGGGCGGCGCCGACCAGCCAGAACAGCAGCACCACGCCGGCGTAGGAAATGGCGTGGCCGATGTCGCCGCGGATGATCGCGTCCACCGCGAAGCCGGCAAACAGCGGATACGCCAGCAACAGCGCATTTTCCAGCGCCACCAGCGAAAAGGTGCCGGTGAGCTGCCACGGGTAGGTGCGCAGGATGGCCTTGAGGGTGGCGGCCGCGTTCTGCTGGCCGATGCTGCCGGCGGCGGCCGCCGGATCGTGCGGGTGTTTCATGGGGATGCCTGGGCAGGGTGGAGACAGGGCAGGGGGCTGGATACCTGCCGCCTCCCTGGTCACGCCCAGTATCTGCAGCCCTTTGGAGCGGGCATGGAGGGACGATGGAGATTGCGTGGAGAAACCGGCGCCGTTCAGCGATGCGAATGCCCACCAAGGTGGGCCGCTACCAGAGCAGCGTCTGCCGCAACGTCGCCCCCTCAACGACGCGCATGCACTGGCCAGCGGATCTCGAACGAACTGCCACCACGTTCGGTGGCCCGGCACTGTGCTGTTCCGTGATGGGCAACGGCAATCGCACGCACGACCGCCAGGCCAAGCCCGGAGCCACCGCTCTGCCGCGAACGCGAGACATCGGTGCGCTGGAACGCCTCGAAGATGCTGTCGCGCAGCTCGTCCGGCACGCCGGGGCCGCCGTCCTCCACCGCCACCGTGCAATGGCCCTGCGCCAGCGTGACGCGCACCCGCAACGGGCAGGGAATGGCATGGCGTCGTGCATTCTCCAACAGTGCCAGTACTGCCTGGCGGATGCGTGCAGGATCGCAATCCGCCAGCGATGGACGCGCGTCCAGCGTCACCGAGAAACCGCTCTCGGTCAGCGCCTCGGACATCGCTTCCACCACCGCGGCCACCTGCACGCGGACATCGCTGCGCTGCAGGTGCAGATCCAGATGGCCGCTCTCGGCCAGGCTGACCACGCGCAGGTCCTCGATGATGCGGGTGAGGCCCTCCAGCTGGGTGAGCATGCTGTTGAACTGCTCCGGCCCCGGTTCGAACACGCCTTCGGCGATGCCCTGCAGGCGGCCGCGCAGGATGGTCATCGGCGTGCGCAGTTCATGTGCGATCGCCGCGTTCCAGAACACCCGGTTCTCGGACATGCGGCTGAGCCGCTCTGCCATGGAATTGAAATCGCTGACCAGCGTGGCCGCTTCGACCATCGTGGTGTCACCGCCGCGCGCACGCGCGTCCAGATCGCCGCTGGCGACCCGGCGCAGGCTCTCGGCCACCGAGTTGAGCGGGGTGATGATGCGCCGGGTCAGGCGCGAGGCAACGAGCGTGGCGAAGATGACGACCACGGTGGCGGTCAAGCCGATCCACAGCCATTCCAGCCCGGACGGCATGATTGTTTCCGGCTCGTCATACCAGCGCGGGTAGAACACCTCCATCAGGTAATAGAACAGGTAGAAGCCGCTGATCGACAACACCGTCGAACACAGCGAGGCCACCGTGATGGACAGCGTGATCTGGCCGCCGATGCTCTTGCCTTTGGGGTTCATCATTCAGTCCAGGAAGCGGTAGCCAACGCCGCGGAGGGTGGCGGGGATGCCGACCACGCCCACATCCTCCAGCTTGCGCCGCAGTTTGCTGACATGGCTGTCGACGGTGCGCTCCTGCGCATCGCCTTCGGGCAGGCAGGCATGCAGAAGATCCACCCGCGCATGCACCTGCCGCGGTGCGCGCGCCATGTGCACCAGCAGCCGGAATTCGGTGAGGGTGACGTTCAGTGCATGCACCTGCTGGCCATGGCGCACCGTCACCTCGTGGCTGCGCAGGTCGATCTCGAACGGGCCCTGGCGGATCAATCCGTTGGGTTCTTCGACGACGGCGCGGCTACTGCGGCGCAGCACGGCCTGGATCCGGGCGACGATCTCGGCCGGATTGAATGGCTTGGCCACGTAATCGTCGGCGCCCACGCGCAGCCCGGTCAGCTTGTCCACGTCCTGGTCGAGCGCAGTGAGCATGATTACCGGGGTGTTGCCGCGCCGCCGCAGTTCGCTCAATACCTGCCAGCCGTCCAGCTTGGGCATCTGCACGTCCAGCAGCACCAGGTCCGGGCGTAGTTGGCGGTGGCGGGCCAGCGCTGCCTCGCCGTCGGCGGCACGTGTAGTGCGCAGGCCGGAACGGGCCAGGTAGGCGCCGAGGATATCGGCGATTTCGCCCTCATCTTCGGCAATCAGCACCAAGGGTGCCGGTCGGTTATGGCGATCGTGCTTCATTGCGTGCTGCGGTTTCGAGGCTGGGGCGGGCAAGGGCGGTGCCGTAGGCGGGCAGTCGGCGAGGCCGACGAGGCTAGCGGCCGTTGATGGAGAGTTGGTCGAGATTGTGTCGAGATTGCGTGGGCGCGCCGCTGCGTTCAGGCCCGGGGTTGCTGCCTGAACGGCCGCCGCGCCTCCATGCAATCTCCACGCTGGCTACAAGGAACGTCCATCAGGGGCTTCCACACTGCGGTTTCGGCGGTCGCACTGGGCGACTGCATGCAGCCGGGCGTTTCGATGAGCAACCGCAGGACCTGGATGATCGCCGCCGCCGTGGCCACGTTGGCCGGGGGCGCTGGATGGTGGGCGTTTGCCGGCGGCGATGATGCCGCGCTGATCACCGCACCGGCACGGGTGGCGGATCTGGAGAAGACCGTACAGGCGGTTGGCCGGGTCCATCCGAAGGAGCTGGTGGCGGTGGGTGCGCAGGTGTCCGGCCAGGTCAAGCGCCTGCATGTGGTGCTGGGCCAGCGCGTGCAGGCCGGGGACCTGATTGCCGAGGTCGATTCGCAGCCGCAGCGTATCGCGCTGCGCAGCGCCGAGGCGGCCACCAACACGCTGCGTGCCCAGCATGCGGCCAGCCAGGCCCGCTACGCGCAGGCCAGCCGTGCCTACGAGCGGCAGTCGCAACTGGTGGCGTCGCGCCTGGTGTCACAGGAAGGCTTCGAAGGCGCACGCGTGGCACGCGATGCGGCACGTTCGGAGGTGGCCGCGCTGCAGGCGCAGATCGACCAGGCCGTGACCCAGGTCGAAACCGCACGGATCAACCTGGGCTATACCCGCATCGTGTCGCCCAGCGACGGCTACATCGTGGCTATCGTCACCAAAGCGGGGCAGACGTTGAACTCGATGCAGACCACGCCGACCATCGTGATGCTGGCGCAGATGGATACGATGACCGTGCGTGCCGAGATCGCCGAGGCCGATGTCGAGCTGGTGGCGCCGGGACAGGCGCTGTGGTTCTCGACACTGGGGCCGGGCGGCCGCCGCTATGAATCCCACCTGCAGCAGTTGGAGCCGGCGCCATCCTCGATTGCCGACGCTGCTTCCGGCAATGCGGGCGGCGCTGCGCAGACACCGAAGGCGGTGTACTACGCCGGCCTGTTCGACGTGGCCAATCCCGGCCTGAAGCTGAAGCCTTCGATGACGGTGAAGGTGACCGTGCAGCTGGCGCGGGTCGCCAACGCGTTGCAGGTGCCATTGACGGCGCTGGCCGAGCCGGAGGGCAAGGACGGCAATCGCGCCACCGTGCGCGTGGTCGATGCCAAGGGTCGCCCCCAGCAACGTGCGGTCACCACCGGCCTGCGCACCGCCACCGCCGTGCAGATCCTGTCCGGCCTGCGCGAGGGTGAGAACGTGGTGGTCGGCCAGGCGCCCAGCGGCGGCGATGCCGAACCGACCAGCCTGCTGGGGATGTGAGCATGGCCGATGCACTGCTGGAACTACAGGGCGTATCACGCGCCTATCGCTCGGCCGCCGGCGAGGTGGTGGTGCTGAAGGAGGTGTCGCTGCGCATCGATGCCGGCGAGTTCATCGCCATCATCGGCCCCTCGGGCTCGGGCAAGTCAACGCTGATGAACATACTGGGTTGCCTGGACCGGCCGACCGAGGGCAGCTACCGCGTGAACGGCGAGGCCACCGAGCAGATGGCGCCGGATGCGCTGGCGCGGCTGCGCCGCGAGCATTTCGGTTTCATCTTCCAGCGCTACAACCTGATGGAGAACCTGAGTGCCACCGAGAACGTGGCACTGCCGGCGGTCTATGCCGGCGTGGATGCCGATGCGCGCGCCGCGCGCGCGCGCAGCCTGCTGGAGACACTGGGGTTGGGCGAACGCACCGCGAACCGGCCAAGCCAGCTGTCCGGTGGCCAGCAGCAGCGCGTGTCCATTGCCCGTTCGCTGATGAACGGCGGCGCGATCGTGCTGGCCGACGAACCGACCGGCGCGCTCGACCACGCCAGTGGCCAGCAGGTGATGGCCGAGCTGAAGCGCCTGCACGCGCAGGGCCACACGGTGATCCTGGTGACGCACGATGCGGCGATCGCCGCCAACGCGGCACGGGTGATCGAGATTGCTGACGGCCGGGTGGTGGCCGACCGCGGGGGGCGTGGCGCGCGAGCTGCCGCTGCAGGAATCGCGCCCGAACGCGGACCTTCGCCGGCCACCGAGCGCCGCGCACGCACGGATGCGGTTCGCGAAGCGGCACGCATGGCCGTGCGCTCGATGCTGGCCCATCGCCTGCGCACGCTGCTGACCATGCTCGGCATCATCATCGGTGTCGCGGCGGTGGTGACCGTGGTTGCGCTGGGCAAGGGTGCACAGGCACAGGTCGAATCGCAGATCAACGAACTGGGCGCCAGCACGCTGGAGATCTTCCCGGGCGCCGACTTCGGTGACCCGCGCTCGGCGGAGATCGAGACGCTGGTGGTGGGCGACGCGGACCACCTTGCAGCGTTGAGTTACGTGGACAGCGTTAGCCCGAACCTGAGCGGATCGGTGGCCGCGCTGCAGGGCAACCGGCGCGCCAACACCCAGGTGCTGGGCGTGGGAGCCGACATGCCGCGCGTACGTGGGCTGCGGCTGAAGGCCGGCCGCTTCTTCACCGACGCCGAAGTGGAGGCGCACCGTGCAGTGGGCGTGGTCGACCAGAAGGCCGCCAAGGCGTTGTTCACCGGCAACCCGATCGGCAGCACGGTGCTGCTGGGCGGCATGCCGGTGGAGGTGATCGGTGTGGTGGGGGCCACTGCGTTCGCCGGTGGTGCAACCCCCACGGTCTACGTGCCGTACACTTCGGCGGCCTCGCGTCTGCTGGGCAGCCAGCGCCTGGAGAGCATTACCGTGCGCGTACGCGACCACGTACCCACCAATGCCGCCGAGGCCTCGCTCGGGGCCGAGCTGGAACGCCTGCATGGCCGACGCGATTTCTTCATCTACAACGCCGACCAGATCCGCAAGGCGGTGATGAAGTCCAGCCAGACCCTGGCCGCGCTGGTCTCCGCCATTGCCGCCGTGGCGCTGGTGGTGGGCGGGGTGGGGGTGATGAACATCATGCTGGTCTCGGTGAAGGAGCGCGTGCGCGAGATCGGCATGCGGCTGGCAGTGGGCGCGCGGCAGGGCGACATCCTGCGCCAGTTCCTGATCGAGGCCGTGCTGATCTGCCTGTTCGGTGGCGTGCTGGGCGTGCTGTTGGCGTTCGGGGTGGGCGCGTTGTCCAGCCTGCTGTCGTTGGGTGTGCCGTTCCTGTTCACCGCGGGCCCGGTGCTGGTGGCATTGGCGTGCTCTTCGGCCATCGGGCTCGGGTTCGGCTACTTCCCGGCACGCAGCGCGGCGCAGCTGGACCCGATCCAGGCGCTGGCGGCGGAGTGACGGCCTGTCCACCCATGGGGTAGCGCCGGGCAATGCCCGGCGCGATCGGTCAGGCCGCGTAGACCTGCGTGTCCACGTACTCCGAAAGCCCTCTGCAGGCCAGCAGCAGGCCCTCGCGCACGTCATTGCCCACCTGCTGCGCTTCGTCGCCATCCACGCGCACGCGCTCGCTGGCATGCAGCAGTTCCAGCAGCACCGTCAGGCCCGCGTTGGCCCGGTTGATGCGCGCCAGCGCGGTGCACTGGCCCGGCGCGCGCCCCTTGCGCTGCAGCGGCTGGCCGTCGGCCGCGTCCACTTCGCGGATGCGTTGCAGGCACGCCAGCAAGGTAATGCCGTTGGCCGCGGGGTTGGCGGCAAGGGTGGTTTCCAGCGGCCGGGCAATGTCGTCGGGCAGCTGGCGGGCGGCATCGCCCAGCGTGGCGAACAGGTACGGGTAGCGGTTGGCGCTCATGGCGGCTTCCTCATGTAGATGACGAAGGTGCCACCCGGCTTAACAGCAAGGTGGCGGACAGTGCGTGGTTGCAATACCGGTGACAATTCATGCGAAACGCCGGCGGGCACGGGGCCCCCACGCACCGCCCGCCATAGGTGCGCGGACAGAATGCCTGCCGACGCCGCTCCACAAGGAATGAGCGACGCCGGCAGGCAAGCGTAAACAGCATGAATCATCAAACGGGATTGCAAGCCCGTGCCACCCGTTGTCGGTGGCCCGACATGATTTGCATGCAGCACCATGGCTGCCAATGAGAATAATTGGAAAGTTCGAAATTATTGGAAATCCAGCGCCGGGGCGCGAGAGCGGGATCAGGCATGCCAATCGCGACATTTCCAGTGGCGCCGAGCCGATGGCCGGCTGCTCTCCGGCGAGGCCACGATGAACCCTGCGCTGCGCGCAGCACGCCGAGCATTTCATGGGCTCGGTTCTGCAGCTGCGGTCTCAGGATGCGGGGCGGGGATGCTGGCGCACGCGCGCGCGCTCGCGATACAGGCGGCTGTCGGCACGCTGCAGGGTATCGGCCACCGATTCGCCCGGGGTGTGGTGGGTCGAACCGAGCGAGAACGGCGTGGGTGACTGCCCCGCCTGCTGCACATACCACTGCTCCAGTGCGGCCAGCCGTCCCGGTTCTGGCGCGGTCAGCACCACCATGAATTCGTCGCCGCCCATGCGCACCACGTGCTCGGCCGCAGCCAGTGGCGCGCGCAGGAAGGCGGCAAACTCGACCAGCACCGTGTCACCCCGCGCATGGCCCTGGGTGTCGTTGATCTGCTTGAAATGATCCAGATCGAACATCAGGCAGGCCCAGGGCTGGTCGACCAGTTCGTCCAGGCGTGGCAGGAAGCGGCGGTTGTAGCTCTGGGTGAGCGGGTCCTTGAAGGACATCTCGCGCAGCTGCTGCTCCTGCATCCGCAGTGCCGTCACGTCCTGTGCATGGCCCAGCACGTAGGGCGGATGGGCCTCGCTGTCGAGCACGTTGTGGTAGGCCCAGAAATGCCGGGTGCCATCGGCGGCGATCAGTTCGATGACGCCGGCATCGGTGTGGTTGACTGCGATGCGATCGAGATAGGCCTTGAATGCGGCCTGTTTCTCCGGCGGCATCAGGTCGCAAAGGCTGCGCCCGATCATGTAGCTCTCATCGAAGCCCAGCGACTGCACGGCCGCCGGGTTCACCGACGTCAGCACGCCATCGAGCGTGTGCGTGCAGATCAGGCCGAGGCTGTAGTGAAACAGCCGCCGGTAGCGGGTTTCGCTGGCCTCCAATGCATCCAGCGCGGCACGTTCCTCGGTGATGTCCTGGATGGCGCCGACCAGCCGCGGCCGGCCATCCACCTGCTGCCGGCTTCCAACCACGCGGGTCCAGATCGCGCGGCCGTCAGCGGTGGTCATCGGCAGCTGCACTTCCCAGGATGTTCCTTCGTCGATGCAGCGCTGTACCGCAGCCTGGATGATGTTGCGGCTGTCCTCGCGATAGAACGACAGTGCGGTGTCGAGCGTCGGTTCGAAGTTGCTGCGCACGCCGTGGATCAGCTTGGTCTCGCGGGTCCAGCGCACTTCGTTGCTGGCCAGGTCCATCTCCCAGCCGCCCACCCGCGCCGCGCGGTTGGTGCGTTCCAGGAAGTCCTCGCTGCGCTTCAGCTCACGATGCAGGGCCTTGGCTTGGCCGACCTGGGCCATCAGCGTGCTGCGCTGTTCCAGTACCTGCGTGGTGACCCGTGCCAGGTGCACCATCAATTCGCGCTGCGAGGGAGACAGCACGCCCGGCATCGGGTCGAGCAGGCACAGTGTTCCGATACGTGCGCCGTGCGCCGAGCCGAGTGAGATGCCCGCGTAGTGGCGGATGCGCGGGCCGCCGGTGACCAGCGGATTGGTGGCGAAGCGCGGGTCCTGGCGCGCGTCCGCAACCTCGAACAGCGTGTCCTGCTGGATGGCATGCGTGCAGAAGGAGATCTCGCGTGCGGTTTCGCTGACGCCTTCCAGCCCGATGTTGGCCTTGAACCACTGGCGTTCCTCGGCGACCACCGAGATCAGCCCCATGGTCATGCCGGTGGCGGCGCGGGCGGCGGCGACGATCGCGTCGAACACCGGCTCCGGGGGCGTATCGAGAAGGTGAAGCCTTTCGATTTCGAGCAGCCGTTCGGTTTCGTCCATGGTGTCTACGAGGCGAGGGCAATGCCTGGGAAAGCGGGCAGCCGGGCGGTGCAGGAACCCACGTCGCCAGTCTGTCCCGCAGGTGGTGAAGGCTGCGCAGTGCCCATGTCAACATCCGTGGACGCGCAGGGACGCGCTGGGCCTGAAGTGTGATCTGGTACCTGTCCTATGGTTTGCAGGGGGCGCTGTTCCTAGGGTGCATGCCATGTGCACTCACTCGTCTGCGCCGGCATGACTGGCCTTGATCCTTCTCGAGCCAGCAAGCTGGCGTTGACCGTGCTGGGCCTGCTGGCGTGGGCGGATGCGCTGTATTTCGCCCTTGATGCATCGCCTTCCCGCGGCCACGCTGAACGCCAGGCCATGGCGCTTCCGGCAGCGGGAGACGCCCCCGATCTGGCAGCGCTTGCAGGCGTCACGCGCGCCCCTCGGCGCGGAGGTGAATCGGGGCCTGCCAAGCCGGACGCCCTGCGCCCGTCGCAACGGGGTCTCTCCTGGAGGCAGTCGCGCCGGGAACAGGTGCGAAGCCGCCTGCCGGGCACGCCGCAGGACACCACACGCCGGTCGACGTGGCCCTGGTGCGTGCTGCCCGTGTCTGGCCTGCTGGTTGGGCTGGGCGCGATGCTGCTGTGGGCGGCCTGAGCCACCGTGAACGCAGGATGCGGGCGTGGCGCCCGCATCCTGCGGCGTATCAGCGGAAGCGGTAACCCACCTGCAGCTCGGCGCGGGCATCGTTCTGCCCCCACAGGCGCTGCTGCAGCACCTGGCCGCCCATCGACAGGCGATCACGGCGATAGTCCACGCCCAGCGCCAGCTGATGGTCCAGCCCATCGGCGCGAACACCCGGCAGCAGGAACGCGTTCGACGACGCGCCGAGCAGCGATGCTTCGCGGGCGTCGCCGCGTACGGCAATCGAACGGGTGACCGAGGCGTCAGCGCGCAGGCTCAGGTTCGAGGCCAGCGCGTAGTGGAACTGGCTGCCCACTTCCATGCGCAGGCCGCGGGTCTGGCCAGCGGCCACCTGCAGGCCGAAGCCGCCGGCGCCGTTTTCGCTGAAGGCCGCCTCGCGCAGCTGGAACGCACTGGCCTTCAGGCGCGGCTGCCAATGCAGGTTGCCCACGCGGGCGTCATGGCTGATCGTGCTGGCCAACAGCATGCGCTGCATCCGCCGCTGGCTGCCGGCCACTTCGCGGGTCTGGCCCCATGCCAGGCTGCGCTGGCCCTGCAGCTCGTGCCGTTCGAAACCGAACTGGTGGCGCAGGCGGACGCTGCCCCAGTGGCTGGCCAGGCCCACGCCGGTGAAGCGCGAATGACCGCGGTCCTGGCCGCTGCCGGGTTCACCCTTCAACGCACCACTCATCAGTTGCAGCGAGTGGCTGCCCTTGAGGGCAACGGCAACCTGCGCAGCGGAGCCTGTGCCCTGGATGCCAAAGGCATTGGTCGTGCCACCCCCAAAGGCGACCACGCTCGAGCGCTGTGCGGGCAATGCCGCCAGTTGCGCCCACAGCGCATCGCCGTTGCTGGCACCGCGCATGCTGCGCGCGGCCAGATCGGCACCCGACAGCTGGTGCAGTGCATTCTGGAACGTCGCCTGGTCGGCAACCTCCAGGCTGTGGAACAGTGCATCGTTGCGATAGCTCTCTTCCAGCGCGGCGGCGATTGCCGCCTGGTCCTGGCCTGCCAGGCTGCGGTAGTCCTTGCGCTGCATCGTCACATCAATGCTGCCGTCGGCCTGCTGCTGGGCGTCGGCCTTCCAGACGACAGTGGCACTGCGCACGTTCGCGGCGCCACCGTCGGCCCCGGTGATCACATCGTGCAGGGTGATGCTGGAGGCATCGGTACCGCGGGTGAAACCGGTATCCACAGCCACATCTTCCAGCGTACCGCCGCCATGCAGGTTCAACTGGCCGGCCGAGCCGTCTTCATTGGTACCCACCGTGTAGTTGGAGATGGAGCGCGGTGCCTGCCAGCCGAGGTCGGCACCGCCGATGGCGCCTGCGGCGGCGGTGGTCGCGTCGGCATACATGCCGCTGCCCGCGCCGTAGACGTTGACCTTGCCATTGTTGACCAGCCGCCCGCTGCCGGTGCCGGCCTGGAAGGCGTACGAATCGGCCGCGTGGATGTTGATGGTGCCGTTGCGGCGATTGTTCAGGGTGGCGCTGCCATCGGACTTCATCGCCACCAGGCCACGGCCCGCAGCGTCGGTCGCCGTGCCCAGGTTGATGATGCCATCGTTGATGAGCGTGGCGCCGCGGGCACCGGACATGGCCACTGCGCCGTCGCCGGTGACAGTCAGCGTACCCTGGTTGAGCAGGGTGGCCTGCGCACCCTCAGCGTGCAGCAGATTGCTGCGCACTGCACTGCTCTGGACGGTTGCACCGCTGCGGTTGATGGCGTTGCTGGCGAAGGTGTCGGCCACCATGCGCAGCACGCCGGCGTCGCCCTGCATGTTGATATGCCCACGGTTGTCGAGCACGGTGATGGCATCACGATCGTTGCCATACTGGCTGGTGACGGCGTCGAACAGCACGCCCTGCGCGAAGCTGCCGGCGGCGGTGAGGGTGCCGCTGTTCTCGATCTGGGCACGCCCGCGCAGCTGGAAGGCGGTACCGGTGATGGCCAGCGTACCGCCGCGGTTGTTGTCGAAATTCGAATCGCCATTGAGCGCCCATTGGCCGCCCTCCAGGGTCATGCGAGCGTGATTGTCGACCTCGGCCTCATGGCCGAGCGAGACGGATGCGGCGGTAAAACTGGCGTTGCTGTGGTTTTCCAGGCTGCCTTCGCCTTCCAGGTTGAGCGCGCCCTGCACATGCAGCGCGCCGAAGTTTTCCAGGTCGCCATCGCCGTCCAGGCGCAGCGTTGCGGCCTGTCCGATGTTCAGGCTGCCGTTGTTGCGCAGCTCGCCGTCGCGGGTGACGTGCAGCGAACCATTGACCAGCCGGAGCTCACCCTCATTGCGGGCGTCACCGGTGACGCGGGTGACCACCGGCTGGTTCCACTCGGTGCGTGCTCCGGCACTGGCGAGGATGCCGCCCGCGCCAAAGCTGCCGCCTTCGGCGCCCGGCGTCGGGCCGCCGCCGCCGCCACTACCACCGCTACCGCTACCACCACCAACGCTGCTACCACCGCCGCCACCGCCACCGCCACCACCGGCAGCAGCGCCGAGGCCCAGCGCGGCAAGACCGCCCCACAGCCAGGCGCGGCTTTTCCGGGGGGATTCACTGCACTGCTCGGTCGTGGCGTCGCACTCGGTCGAGGGGGCGCCCGCGGCAGCCGCAGGAAGCGGTGACAGCAGGGCCAGGGAGATCATCAGGGCCAGGGGGCGTTGCGAAGGGGCAGGTGATTTCATGACATTCAGCGGGACACGCGCGTTATGGAGTTGAGCGCGTATCGTCTGAGTCGAGGGCGTAACGGTTCCATAGGACAGGTACGGTTAGGCTGGATCCACCGGCTGGCCCGCGGCCTGTAGAGGCATACGCACTCAATCGGCCATCACCCGCCCAATGGCATCGGCCAGCAGGGCCCGCACCCGTTCCGGCGGCAGGTCCGGGTCGCGCACGGCGCGCATGGCCAGGCCTTCCACCAGCAGCCGCAGCAGCAGGGTGCGCCTGGCAATGCCTTCCTCGTCAACGTGCCGGCCCGCACTCGCATCGCGCTGGCGCAGCCAGGCATGGATGGCGCCGCTGGTCTGCTTGTCATGGGTGCGTAGCACCTCGGCCAGCACCGGGTCGCGATGCGCCTCGGCGTTGATTTCCGCATACAGCGCCACGCTGGCAATGGCATTTCCATGGATCGGCAGTACCTCGCCGCGCGCCCATTGCAGGTAGCACGCGAGCAGGCCATCGACCAGATCCGAGGCGGCCGGCATCTCGCTGATCGACGCCTGGTCGTGGCGCAGCTGGCGCTCGATCAGGGCCAGGATCAGCGCACGCTTGTTGGCGAAATAGCGGTACATCAACCCCTGGCTGATCTCGGCCTCGGCGGCGATATCGCCGATGGAACCGGCATGGAAACCGCGGGTGATGAAGCACTTCTGAGCAGCATCGAGGATGCGTCGGCGCTGGGCTTCGGCGTGGGCGGCGGCAGGGGCGTCGGCGGATAGGGCTGCAGCGGTTTTTGGCGTCATTGCGAGCGGTCGGGGCGTCCAGTGGCGGGATAGTACGTCACAAAAGGTGTGAATGAACGGTCATTCATTTGTAATTCGCGCCTCCCAGACTGCGCCGGCCTCCTCCTTCCGCGAATGAGTCCGATGCGCCACGTTCCGCTGCACCGCCCGTTGCTCACCCTCGCCATCGCCGCCGCTCTACCGGCGCTGGCCCATGCCGAAGACGCGCCCAGCGCCGACGCTGCCACAACCGCCGATACCGCGCGCAGTGTTGTTGCCCTTGACCAGGTGGTGGTGACCGCGCAGAAGCGCGCCACCAACCTGCAGGAAACCCCGATCTCGGTATCGGTGGTCGATGCCGAAGCGCTGAAGGACCGCAGCGCGATCTCGCTGGGCAGCCTGTCCGATGGCTCCATCCCATCGTTGCGGGTCACGCCGTTCGCTACCCGCAGCTCGGCGTTGAACATCGGCATCCGTGGCATCGGCGCCTCCGGCGACGCCAACCAGCCGGCCCGCGATGCCGGCGTCGGCATCTACGTCGATGGGGTGTTCATGGGCCGCGCACAGGGCCTGGGCAGCATGCTCTACGACGTGGAACGCATCGAAGTGCTGAAGGGCCCGCAGGGCACGCTGTTCGGCCGCAACACCGAAGGCGGCGCGGTGAGCATCGTGACCAAGGCGCCCACCGGTGAATTCGGCGGCAGCGTCAGCGCCGGCGTGTCCAATTTCAGCGGCTACAACAGTGCGCTGCACCTGGATTTGCCCAAGGTGGGGGACGTCAGCTTCAAGATCGATGCCGTGCAGGCCAAGCGCGGCGGCACCACCGACAATCCGATGCGCGGCGAGCGGGACTTCAACAGCTACGACAAGCGAGGCGCTCGCCTGAGTGCGCTGTGGCAGCCGAGCGATGACTTCTCTTTGTTGTACGCGTTCGATCGCTCCTATGACGCCACCACGCCGTACCACACCCAGGTGCTGGTGCCGGGCGCCTACCTCAGCCCCCTGCAGAAGGCCGGTGCCAGCCTGGATCGCCGCGACAGCGCCATCCTCGGTGGACCGCAGGAAGACAACATCGGCCGCACCAGTGGCCATCTGTTGAACCTGTCGTGGGTGTTGAATGACAACCTTGAGCTGAAGTCGATCAGTTCCTACCGCGAACTGACCCAGGGCCAGTTCGACATGGGCCTGGTCGATGCGATTTCCGCTTACGGTGGCGCAGGGACGCCATTCGGTCGTTACAGCCTGGCGCAGGTCTACCAGCACCAGTACAGCCAGGAATTCCAGCTGATCGGCAATACCTCGCAGGTGCAGTTCCTCGGCGGTGCGTTCTACTACCACGAAACCGCCGGTGACAATGCGCAGACCCCGAACATGCTGGTCTGGGGGCCGGGCGGCAACAGCTATGCGCTGAACCCGGCAACCAATCCGCTGGATCTCTCGCGGGTACGCATCGACCGCGCCAGCAAGGCGTGGACCGACAGCCTGGGTGTGTTCGGCCAGGCCACGTGGACGCCGGAAGCGCTGCAGCGCCTGCACCTGACCGCTGGCGGCCGCTACACCCGCGATGACAAGAAGGGCAGCCTGTACATCGTCAACGGGGCGGCGACGAACCTGGCCTTCAAGGACCGCTGGAGCCGCTTCGACCCGATGGTCAACATCGCCTACGACCTTGGCGAGCACGCGATGGTCTATGCCAAGTACAGCACCGGCTTCAAGGCCGGCGGTGCCAACTCGCGTTCGACCAACTACAGCGCCTTCGGTCCGGAAGAGGTGACAGCGTACGAGCTGGGCTTCAAGTCGCAGTTCTGGGACAACCGTGCGCGCCTGAACCTGGCCGTGTTCGACTCGACCATCACGCACAAGCAGATGGACTTCTCGCTGCCGTTCGACCCGAACAGCGGCGAAACCCGCACCACCATGGTCACCACCAACGCCCTGAGCGATGGCAAGTCGCGTGGTGCGGAGCTGGAATTCAACGTGATGCCGGTGGACAACCTCACCCTCGGCCTCAACTACGCCTACACGAAGATCGATGCGCAGACAGCCACCGACCCGTTCGGCGCTGGCGTGCAGGTGACGGTGCAGCCGCTGCTGGCCCCGAAGAATGCCGGCAGCCTGTCGCTGGACTACCTGGTGCCGTTCGCCAACTTCTCGGCACTGAAATTCCACGTGGACGGCAACTGGTCCGATGGCTACTACACCAGCGAATACGACCAGATGCTCACCGACAGTTCGTTCGTGGTGAACGCACGGGTGGCGCTGGTGGATGTGCCGGTCAACAGCACCGGCACCACGATGTCGTTCTCGCTGTGGGCACGCAACCTGCTGGATGAGCAGCACCTGTTCTACAAGCTCAACAGCGCGGCGCTGGGCCAGACCGGCATCTTCAACGACCCGCGCACCTTCGGCCTGGACGTGGCCGTCAACTTCTGATTCGTACGGAGAACCCCATGAAGCACCGCTCTACCGAACTCGCCCTGGCCCTGATGCTCAGCCTGCCGCTGGCCGTGACCGCGGTTGCCGCCGACGCACCGCAGGCCCTCGCCGCGAAGCCGACGACCACGGCCACGGCCAATGTACAGCCGGTCGCTGCCGATGCGCAGCGCGTGATCCCGCTGCAGGGCGCCTGGAACGTGCGTACCTTTGCCGGCCTGCATGGTCGCCATGGTCCGATTCCGGCCGATGCGTTCGTGCGCACCGCCGACCTCGGCCGCCTCACCGATGCGGACCGGGATGCCCTGGCCGCTGCCGGCGTGAAGCTGGACATCGACCTGCGCACCGCCGATGAGGACGCGCAGTCACCAGACCTGCTGGCCAAGGATGATCGCTTCGACTACCAGCGCATCTCGCTGATGGGTACCGAGAAGATGGACCTGCAGAAAATGATGACCAGCTTCCCGGATTCGCTGGGCGAAGCCTATGTGCAGTGGCTGGGCCACAGCCAGCCGCAGTTCAAGCAGGTGTTCCAGCGCATTGCCGCGCAGCAGGACGGTGCGGTGCTGTTCCATTGCACGGCCGGCAAGGACCGTACCGGCATCATCGCCGGCCTGCTGCTGGACCTGGCCGGCGTTCCCAAGACCGAGATCGTCCACAACTACGCGATCTCCGCGCACTACCTGGAAGGGCAGCCGAAGGACAGTGCGATGAACGCGCAGATCATGGCGCTGATCAAGCAGAACCCCGGGATCGCCCGCAAGATGGCCGGCATGTCCGGTACCGCACCGGACAACATGGAGCAGTTCCTGGCGGCGCTGCACAGCCAGTACGGCGGTGCGGAAGGGTACCTGAAGTCGATCGGCGTGAGCGAGCAGGAGATCCAGCAGCTGAAGGTACGGCTGGGGCAGGCGGGCTGACAGGTAGTGCCGGCCGCTGGCCGGCTCCTCTTTGATGTCCAGAGACCGAGGGAATGCCGGCCAGCGGCCGGCGCTCCCCGCAGCCAGGCATGGCCTGGATCTATTGATCGGGCTTCACCCTTACCACCCGTTTCCGGTACTCGTACACGTTGTCACCGCGGATGCGCTTCTCCTCGGTGCCCGTCACACGGCCCACCTGCTGGTCCGAGCCGGTCACCGGCTGGGCGTCGATCTCGGTTTCGTGTTCGAAGGAATGCGATTTATCGGTATTGCGGTAATAGCGGTACAGCGCCCAGTACAGCGCGGTTGCGCCGGCCGGACCTGCCGCCAACAGCCAGAGGCCACTGTCATCACTCATGTCGATGCCACCAGGAAGGCAATTGCGAGGGCTTCAATGATGGTGCCGGTGGCCAGCGCCGCCAGCAGCATCTTCCATTGCTGCACGGGCACGCTGCCCATGGTTTCGCCGGTACGGCCGTTCACGGCAATGTAGTGCAGCATGCCGCCGTTCCTGCCGGGTTGGTGGTACGAATACAGCCACACCGGCAGGTACATCGACACCCAGCGCGTGCCATGCACCTCCAGCTGCTCCTGTTCCCAGCGTACGCCACGGTTGTAGCGCTTCACCGTTCCTTCCACCTGCGCGCGTGCGATCGACAGCAGCTGGTCTTCGAGCCGCGGCCGCAGCTTTTCCACGTCCAGGTTGCGCTTTTCAGAGGTGAAGCCGGCCAGGTACGAGGCGTTCCACTTCACTGCGTTCTTGGTATCGAAGGGCAGGATGGTGTTGATGATGTTGTTGGTGTTGGCGCGGCTATCCAGGTTGCCGCGTTCTGCCGAGGATTCCAGCGGCAGGTCATCGACGGTGAAGTCCACCTGGCGTTCGATCTGGTAGACATCGGCGTCGTACAGGGTGCGCTTGTTCTTCTCGCTGCCCACCGTGTACTGCCGGGTCTGGATCTCGCCTTTGCCGGCCACCGCCGCGCTGACATTGCTGTCGACGATCATGTAGGGCAGGAACACGCCCACCACGTTTTCCGGGGTGAACTGCTGCTTGAACGCCTTCAGCGCGAACATGCGGCGCTTGTCGACGAACTGGCGGATGCGCGCGACGGCGTCGTCCTTCCTGATGTGGAAAGGCAGCACCGCATCGGGCACCGCGCCATTGGCGATCTGCTCGTTGACGCCGAATACGTGACGGCACCAATGGCAGCGCGCCGTCATCGTACTTTCGGTATTGACCGTCACCTCTGCACCGCAACCGGTGCATTTGAACGTCATCAGCGCTGAGGTGTCGGCGTCGATGTCGCGTGCGCCGGAGGCGATGACGGTGCCGCGCAGCTGGTCGATGGCTTC
Source organism: Stenotrophomonas sp. SMYL41 (assembly GCF_036319965.1). Lineage (NCBI taxonomy): Bacteria > Pseudomonadati > Pseudomonadota > Gammaproteobacteria > Lysobacterales > Lysobacteraceae > Stenotrophomonas > Stenotrophomonas sp. SMYL41. The sequence continues at coordinate 214,802 of NZ_JAWIRX010000001.1, forward strand.
GCCCAGGCCGAATTCTTCCTCGACCCGCGCGCCATGCCATTCGTGACGGCAGTACAGGCAGACCAGGATGTCGGTGCCGGCCTTGGGCCGGATGTCGGTGGCGCCGCACTTCGGGCAGCGGTTGAGGCCGTCCTTCAGCTCGCTGGCCGAGGTGTCGATGGCCATGGGATCGGGCGCTTCCACTTCATCGCGGATGGCCTGCGGCAGTGTCGAGGTGTCCAGCGGGAAGCTGCCAGGCGGGGGCGGGACGTCCTGCGGCGAACCGGGCCCATCCAACGACGCCGCCGGCAAGGGCGGCGGCGTCGCGGGCGCGGATCCGGGCAGCGGCGGTGGGCCGTTTCGGGGATCGGACATGTTGGGTGTGCGTCCTGCCGTTACAGGCCCAGTGCCTTGGCCTTCAGGGCGTCATAGTCGCCCTGGGTGATCAGGCCCAGATCGAGCATTTCCTTGGCCTTCTTCAGCTTGGCGACCGGATCGTCTGCGGCCGGGGTGACCGGCTGCTGCATGCCACCGACACCGAACATGCCCGAGGCCATTCCGACACCGACCAGGCCGGCCGCGCCGCCGTTCTCGCCGGCCGATTGGATGCCCTGGGCGACACTGGCCTGCAGGTTGGAATTGCCGCGCGAACCGGACAGCGCATCGGCGCGCTGCACGGTCTTCAGCAGTTCGCGGGTAGTGGCGTCGTACTCGATGGAGACGATTGCGGTCTTGACGATGGCCAGGCCGCGATCGGACTTCCACTGGTAACCCTGCTCAACTGCTGCCGACAGGCTCTGCGCGAAGCCCAGCGAATCCTGCTGCAGCTTGGTGATGCGGTTGCCCTTGCTGGGATCGTTCGTATACAGGCTGAAGGCGGGAGCCAGCGAACCGACCACTTCATTGAACAGCTGGCTGGCGGCGGCGTTGTCCAGGTCGGTGAAGTCGAACACCTGGCCCGGCTGCAGGTAGCTGGCCGGCACGAAGTTCTTCACGAACAGGATCGGGTCGACGATCTTCAGCGTGTAGGAACCACGCGTGACCGCGCCCACCTGGGTGTTGAGGAAGCCGTCGTCCCAGTAGATTTCCGACTGGGTACCGAAGCGGTTGTCCGGCAGTTCCTTCAGCGATACGAAATAGGCCGCCTGCTGCGAGCCCGGCTGGCCGCCGAACTTGAAGCGTTCCCAGCTCTGCTTGATGAAGGTGCTGACCAGGCCGTCACCGGCGAAGATCGACTGCGAGTTCAGGTCGTCCGAGCGCCACTCGTAGCCGCCCGGTTCGGCGACGAAGGCGGTGATCGCGCCGTCCTGGAACAGCAGCAGGCCGTAGCCCTCCGGCACGATGATCTTCGAGCCGTTGGTGATGATGTTGGACGAGCCGCTGGTGTTGGAGCCGCGGCCGGCATTGGTGCCACGCGGCACCGCCGCGAACAGGGCTGCCGTCGAGGGCAGGCCTGTGGGCACGGTGTAGAAGTCCTTCCATTGGTCGGCCAGCACACCACCGACCGCACCCTTCACCGCCTGTACCAGACCCATGTCCAACTCCCTGTGATTCGAGGGCAGGCACCATGCCTGCCGAGCTGGACTGACTATAGAGGAGCGGGATGGGCCGCCGCCACCGTCGCACGCGCCTCCCATTCATCATGGTGCGACGAGGGCAGGAGGACCAGGCCATGCTGCGCTTGATCAGGGCAAGGCCGATCAACAGTGCCCGGCACAGCGGGAGGGTGAAGAAGGACGTGATCCCGACTGCTGCCTTGGAATCGTCGGGCGGTTGAAGCGCGGCTGCAGGGTCGAACCGGTGGAGTCGCTGTCATTACGACGCAGGTGCGTGTGCGTGCGGTGCGGGCTTTCATGCTGATTATCCGCGTGCGCGGGATGAGGCGCTTCGCCTTTACCCACTTTCGGGAAAGCGGCGCAGCGGCAGGTGCGCGCCAAATATCCGGCGCGGATATTCACGTCATTATCATGCTTATTTTCTGGAAACTCGTTTCCCATAATCCAGGGACGCGATGGGCGCAACACAGGGAGCGGCGCGCCACGGTCAGTGCCGCCCGGTGGTACACGACCCAGGCCTGGACGACGTCCGCTTTGCCGGCCTCCAGCAGCGAAGGCAGTTCCCGGTACATCGGGAGCGGACAGCGTGCACGGCAACAGCGGTGCGACCTGCGGGCACGGCGTGCGGCGTGGACGTCGCAGCATCCCGCGATGACGCCGGACGGCCTGCATCGCGAGATCGCCCGGTGCAGTTGCATCGGGTTGCCATTCCAAAGGGGAGTTTCGATGCACAGGCAAGTCAGTGAGATGCTGCAGCGCGCTTATCGGCCCTATCCGTCGTTGCCCGAGCTGCTGGGTGCGTTCGTCAAGGAGCTGTCCGAGCACAAGGTGATGCGTGGCGGACAGGTGCGGCTGCGCAGCGCGGTGGCAGGGGCGACGGCGGCGCTGTCGCCGGCCGCCGGGGACAGGGGAGCGGGTTCCTTGCAGCGGGTTCCCATCCGCTATGGGGGCGAGGTATTGGGTGAACTGCATCTGGAAGGTGAAGCGGGCCGCCTGGATGGCAGTGCCCTGGCGTTGGGGGAGCAGTTTGCCCAGCGATGCGCGCACCTGATCAAGCGCTACGAAGCCAAAGACTGGGCCGAACAGGCACTGAGCCGGCCGCTGCTGCTGGTCGGCGCCGGCGAGGCGCTGAAGCAGATGGACGAATTCGTCGAGCGCGCGGCGGCCAGCCCGCTGCCGGTACTGCTGCGCGGTGAGTTCGGGACCGAGAAGATGGAGCTGGCCGCCGCCCTGCACAGTGGCGGCCCATACCGGCAGGGCCCGTTCGTCGAGGTGAACTGTGTCCACCCGCAGGGCGAAGCCTGCGACTGGTTCGCGCGTGCACAGGGCGGAACGCTCTACTTCCATGAAGTCGATGAACTGCCGGTGCCCCTGCAGGGCCAGCTGTCACACCGGATGCGTGGGCTGCCGGCTGCACATGCCGAGGCACAGGCGGCCGGTTCGATACGGGTGATCGCCTCGACCAGCGCGGACCTGGAGCAGCGGGTGCGGGAGAAGCAGTTCTCGCGCGCACTGCTGGCGGGCCTGGAGTTCCTCACCGTGGATATCCCGCCATTGCGCGAACGGGTGGAGGACATCGCCGCGCTGGCGGCACGTTCGCTGGAGCTGCATGGGTTCAATCCGCATGTGCTGGGTGAGGATGTGCTGGAAGCACTGTGCGCGCATGACTGGCCTGGCAACCTGCTGGAGATGGAGCGGGTGGTGGTGCGGCTGGCGGTGATGACCGGTGGCCGCTGCATCCGTCGCGAGGACCTGGTACGGCACGCGCCGGATCTGGCAGCAGCCAGCGCCACCAGCGATGCCGGGCGCGTGCAGCAACTGCCGCCCGGGGTGGAGCCGGCGGCCGCGCCTGGGCCCGGCCGGGAGGAGATGCTGCGGGCCGCGCATGAAGGCCTGCACGATGGCCTGAAACGCGCCCTGGCCTATCTGAAGGACCATGCTGCGGAGCCGCTCACACTGGGCGACCTCGCTCGACAGGCGCATGTCAGCCAATCACACCTGGGCTTCCTGTTCCGCAGCGAACTGGGCACGACCTTCAAGCTGCTCCTGCAGCAGTTGCGCATCGAGCACGCCAAGCAGCTGCTGCGCGATGGCCAGCGCCTGCGCATCACCGATGTGGCGCTGCAGGTCGGCTTCGGCGACCTGAGCCACTTCGAAAAGAGCTTCCGGCGCGCGGTCGGGGTCAGTCCGCGCAGCTACCGGCGAACGGCGGATCAGTAAACGGATACGCCCCGGTGCAGGCCTGGGCCTGCCCCGGGGCGCTGGGATGGAACATCAGGCGTTAGCGCGCGTTCGCTTCAGCAGCGCGCTGGACGGCCAGCTCGGCGGCTTCATCCGCACGGCGGGCGGCCACGTTGGCGGCCTCGACCGCGCGTTGCGAAGCCTCCATCGCGGCGCAGATGCCCTTTTCACTGGCGGCCATGGCGGCATCCGCGAGTTCCTGGGCGATTTCCATCGGGGTTTTTCCCGCCGGATAGGCGGGGGTGGGCATGCCGGGAAGCGGGGTCGGGAAGGTCATCGTCGGTGCTCCTGCTGGGGATGAGGGGGGAACACCGTCGTCACGTTCCCCCAGGATATGGCGCAATGCGGACTGGGCATCGGCCAGGATCTTCTGCGCCTGTTGCCGGGCCGCCATGCGTCCGGCGGCAACGGCCGCGCCGGCTGCCGTGGCGAGGGCCTCCGTCGCTGCCTGCACGCCATCGCGTTCCGGCGCCGGAGGCGGGTTCACACCGTACCCGCGCGGTAGCCCACCTGTGCTTCATCGCCCAGGTAGTGACGGGTGCGGCGGTAGTCCTGCAGGGTGATCACATTGTCCTCCACCTGTATCAGCGCCTGCCCTCTGGAGCCATCGATCGCGAACTGCACGCTGGCACCATCCTGCCCGAGCTGGCCACGGGAGACCGGGTGTTCGTTGAGGAATTCCTGCGCATCACGCAGCTGCCACTGCGCGGCTTCGCGCAGACTGTGGTCATCGCGCAGCAGGTCGGGGCTGTTGTCGAAGCACAATGCCATCTGCTGGGCGGCCAGTGAGATGCGTGCATAACCGATCTGCCGGTTCGCGGCCAGGCTTGCGCCAATCGCCTCGCGCACCTGCTCCGGCGACGGCAGCTGTGGCAGCTGCGGCCCGTCCAGGAAGTCGAACAGCATCGGCAGCAGCTGCTGCAACGCGCCGGTGGCACGACTCATTCGATGCTCGCTGCTTCCGCCCCCTGCGCTCACGTGCTGGTAGAAACGGAAATAGTCGGCAAACTCGATGGGCCGGCGCGCGTGCAGCAGCGCGAAGCGGGCGGCGTCGGCCAGATCATCGCGCCCTGCGGTGGTCATTCCCACTTCACCGGCCAGCTGGTGGAGCGCCACCGATTCACGAAAATCCAGTTGCTGCAGCAGCGGAGCATCGGCTGCGCCAATCGAGGCGAGGAAGGGCCGGAAGGCACCGAGTTCGTTGTTGGTCAGCAGCCGGTGCCTTGCCAGCACATCCTGTGCCTCGATGTGCGACAGGCGTGTCTCTTCGCCCAGTTCGATGTTGCGCAGGGCATCGAGGTCGCTGGCAGTGAGGCTGAGCAGCTTGATCGGGCCGATCTGCAGGCCGATGCGCGGCAACCAGGTCATGCGCGAGCCATGCAGGCCCTGTTGCACCCCATCAAGCATCGTGCCCTCGTCGGAGAAGGCGTAACGGTGTTCATGGGATTCAATGGCCCACCTCAACCAGTGCTCGCCACCGTCGATGAACTGAAGGACCCGCCGGCACGATTGGCTGAGCAGGTTGGCCTGGGGAATGGAACGACCGGCAATGAAAACGCTCATGCGTGGCTCTCCTGGCGGCCTCACTGGGCCGGAAAATCCTTGAGGACGGTCGCGGCGGCACTGCCGACCCGGCTGAAGTCGTTGGTGGCTCCCTGCATCATGGTCTGCGCCTGCGTGAGCACCCTTGCATACTTCTCGTCCCCCGTTGCCAGGTACTGGGCCATGGCCACACCGGCTGCGGTGGTCGCGATGGTTGAGACGTTGCGCAGGGCATCGGCGGCATCCTGCACGGCGATCGCCGCGGACTGGGCCACCGACTGGTAGGCCTTGCCGGCGCCACTCGTCTTCACCACGGACGCGGACATGGTGGCCGTTTGCACATGGTTGATCACATCGATGACCTGGGCGTTGACGTAGCTCGGGTCCATACGGGCTCCTTGATGGGCGGGTGCGGCCGCAGGCGGCCTGCGCGGTGTCAGGCCCCGGCGTCAGCGTCGCCTGTGGCCGGGGAAGGGGAAGGGGAGTCTGGCGCGGGATCCTGGGCGGGACCCGCGGCCGGATCCGGACCGGACGCGGGGTCGGGCGCAGCACCGGGCGCGGGCGCTGCCGCATTGCCTGCAAGCGTTTGCAGTGCATGCAGGCTGCTGGTAGCGGCCGCAGCGTCGGCAGTGGCACCGTGGGTCTGTGCCTGCAGGACGCTGATGGCGGTCTTTCCTTCTGCGGTGGCTGCGGCGATCACTGCCGCAGGCGAAGGGGGCGCCGGCACCGGGCCGGGCAGGGGGATGACCTGCGGCGGTGGCGGCGGAGGCGGTTCCGGCGCGGGCGGCGGCACCGGCCAGGGGGCATTGATCATCTTCGCGCAGGTGGCGGTCACCGCTGCGTTGCTGACCATGCCCGCACCCTGCTGGCGCGCGACGGCGTTGTGCATGGCCGTGCCCAGCGTTTCCAGCATCACCATGTCCAGCATGCTGAAGGACTGCGCCGGCCCCTGGGCCACCAGCAGGGTCGACGCAGCGGTGACGCTGTCGACGATCTGGCTGTTGACGGTGTTCTCACTGTTCATGACGGAACGGTTCCCTTCTGGATGATCAGGGCCAGGACCTGGGCCAGGCTTGCGCCGGCGGTCACCTGGCCGCGTTGCTGGTTGGCCACCGCGTTCTGCATGGCAAGGCCGAGGCTGTCGGCCATCGCCAGGTACGTGGCGGACATCGCGAACGAGGGGGCGAGGGCGATCGCCACCCCGGAACCGGTGCTGGTTGCGGCCAGCAGGTAGCCGGTGGCGGGCGATGCGGCCATCGATCAGGGGCCCGGCGTGACGCCGCCCTGAGCGGGGGCGCAGTGGTTGGCGTCACGCCGGGCCGACACGTCAGCGCAGGCCCAGGATTTCGCGGGTGGCCACGCCGTTGGAGGCGGTGTCGATCGCATACAGCGTGGACACGCCCTGGGTGGTCGACGCCTGCATGGTCACGTAGGACTGCTGCTGGTTGTTGGTGGCGTTGTGCGCGGCGTTGGACAACGCCTGGCTGGTGGCCACGAACAGGTTGCCCATTGCGATGGCCGGCGCATCACCAAGCACCTTGGTGTTGACCTGCGAGACCGAATCGGTGATCTGGCTGTTGACGGCGGTGGGAAATGCCATGGTGGAAGCTCCTAGGGTGGACAGCACTACAGGAACGGAGATTGCCGGCACTCAATGGATTCAGCCGAGAATCTTCCGGGTGGCGGCGCCGGTGGCGCCGGTATCGACGGCGTAGAGCAGCGCGACACCCATCGTGGTCGCGGCCTGTGCCGTGACATACATCTGCTGCTGGGCGAGCGTCGCGTTGTGGGCGGCATTGGCCAGCGCCTGCGCGGTGGCCTGGTACAGCGTGCCCATTGCCGTGGCAGGCGCCACGCCCAGCACCTGCAGGTTGGCCTGGCTGACCGCGTCGGTGATCTGGTCGTTGACGGCCGTGGGAAATGCCATGGCTCAGCTCCTTGCCTGCCGGCGCATCACGCGCCGAGGATCTGCTTGGTGGCCACGCCGGTGGTGGCCGTGTCGATCGAGTACAACGTGGCCACCCCCATGGTGGTGGCCGCCTGCGCCGTCACATAGGACTGCTGCTGCGCATTGGTGGCGTTGTGGGCGGCGTTGGCCAGCGCCTGCGCGGTGGCCTGGTACAGGTTGCCCATGGCCACGGCGGGCGCGTCGCCCAGCACCTTGGTGTTGGCCTGGGTGACCGAATCGGTGATCTGGTCGTTTACAGCGGTCGGGAATGCCATGTCGATCTCCTTGGGGTTGGCGGGTCAACTACGGAACGACGGATCAGGAACCCAGGCCGCGAACGCGGGTGCTGAGGATTTCCTTGCTTGCCACGGCGGTGGTCGCGGTATCGATCGAGTACAGCGTGGCCACGCCCATGGTGGTGGCCGACTGCGCGGTCACGTAGGACTGCTGCTGCGCGTTGGTGGCGTTGTGGGCAGCGTTGGCCAGCGCCTGTGCAGTGGCCTGGTACAGGTTGCCCACCGCCACGGCGGGCGCGTCGCCCAGCACCTTGGTGTTGGCCTGGGTGACCGAATCGGTGATCTGGTCGTTTACCGCGGTTGGAAATGCCATGTCCTGCTCCTGCGAAAGGGTGGAAGTGCGAGGTATCCAGTCTCACGGTGCGTCGCCTGCAGCGGCCTGGGCTTCACCGTGGGGCCAGAGTAGGAAATGGCGTCGCCGCCGGATTGGCGGAATCGACGGAGAATGCGGGCGGATCACCGTGAAGGCGTGGCGTGAATACGGCGGAACTGATGATCAATGCCGTCATCGCCAGCGCGGGCGCGCTGCCCGGGAGGACACACTGGGCCAGCCGCGGCTGCCGCGATTCGGCGGCGACGGGCAGCGGCCACGTCGTCGCCAAATCGGGCGGGTCAGAGCATGTAGGGAATCTTGAATGCCAAGGTAAAGTCCGGTGCATCCGGGGTCAGCCCGATGCCCAGCAGGGTCACCAGCGTGGTGTGCTGGTTGAGTGCATAGGTCACCCCCAGATTCAGTGACGCAGCGTTGGCGTCGCTGCCGATCACCTTCATCCACTTGCCGCCCTGGAAACGGGTGGACGCGCGGGTGCTGATGCGGTCGCTGAAGGACAGGCTGAGGCTGGTGCGCTCGTTGAACGCAAAGGCCACGCCGGCACCGAAGTAGACCGAGCCGCCCAGCTTCACGTCACCCGGGTTGACCGTGTCGGGATTGCTGTCGATGTCACTGAAGCCACGCGGGAACGAATGCACGTAACCGAGGTTGGCGAACAGGATCGCCGGATCGGCGGTCTTGACCATCGACAGGCCGACGTTGGCCTGCCACACGCCATTGCCGGTGGGTTGCTCCCTGGGCACGGCGAAGCGGATGTAGTCATCGTCGTCGCGCTCGATCACCTTCCAGTCCAGGCCGTAAGGCGCGCGCCCGGTGGGGGCGGTCACGCCGGCGGTGAGCACGGTCTCCGGGCGCCAGCCGCGTTCGCCGGACAGCCGGTAGTTCGCGCTCAGGCCGATATCGCCCAGCCCGTTGCCATTGGTTTCTTCCTGCGCGATCGCGGCCGCCGCACCGCCGGCACCGCCCTTCTGGTAGACCGTGCGCCGCGCCAGGTAAGGCACGTCCAGGTTGAGCGTCAGGTTCGGGCTGACACCCCAACGGGCGGCCAGGTTGTAGGTGAGCGAATCGGATTCGACGTTCTCGATGGCGATGTTGCCGAGGAAGATCGCGTCCAGTGCCAGGAAGCCGTTGAGGGTGAGCTGCTTGCGGTCGTAACGGGCGTAGGTGAGGCTGTTTTCGATGGTGAACCGGCGCGAGAACAGCGCCGATTGCTGTTGCTTCACGTCGTCCACGCTGCGCCGTGCCTCCTGCTTTGCCTGCTGCGCTTCGGCGGCGCTGCTGGCGTAGCCCTCGTTGCCGGGAGGAACGGCTGCGGCCGCGGCCTGTGCCAGGGGCGCTGCGGGAGCGACCGCATCCGGGCCGGCCCGGCCCGCCAAGCGGGCCTGCATCGCCTGCACCTGCATGTCCAGCTCGCGCAGCCGCCGCACTTCCTGTGCGTAGTTGGCTTTCAGCTGTGCCAGCTGGTTGGCCAGCGCCTGCACATCGGCGCCCTCGTCCGCCGCCGGTGGCGCAGCGAAGGCGGTGCCCGCCAGCGCCGCCAGCGCCAACGGGGTGATCCTCATCAGGGTGTGCATGTTCGTGTCCTGCGTTGTGGAGCGCTTCCCCCAACGCCGTGCCGTGGTGCTACCGGCCCGGCCCCATGCCGCGGTTCATTGCAATCGCCTGGGCCACGTTCTGGCTCAACGGCAGGTTGCCGCCCGCGGTGTCACGCACCAGCTCCAGCCGCAGCTGGTTGCTGGCGATCTGGCCGTCACCGCTCAGGGCGATGCCCTGGCCGACGCTGCCGTTGCGGATCCATTGCTGGACCAGGCCCTGGCCATCCACCTGCAGCTGCAGGCGAGCCTGGTTGCCGTCGAGCACTGCAGAGGCTGACATGCCTGCCTGCTGCGCACTGAGCGAATGCGTGCCGTCACCCGGCAGGGCCGGCACCGCGCCATCGCGGACCACCAGCGTGGCCGCATTGCGTGCGACGTTGCCATCGCCGGCCACCTGCACGCTCTGCACCAGGCCGCTGGCATTGGCGAGGCCACTGCTGTCGATGTGGCGGCCCTGCGCCTGTGGCAGCGGCGCGTCCGCAGCGGTCACGCGTACGCTGGGCTGGAAGCTCAGTTTCGGGCCGCCGGCGCCGCGGAAGTCCATGCCCAGGGTCAGCGCGCCCTGCAGCATACTTCCGTTGCCGGCCTGCCACTGCGAGGCCATCGTTACGCCGAACCAGGCCACGGCATTGCCGCCCACGGTGTAGCGGCCGCGCATCAGGTTCAGTTCGGGATCCGGGATTTCCTGCAGGCCGCGGCCGGGCGCGGCATACGCTGCCTGCAGGGGCAGGGCGGGGCTCACCAGCAGCAGGACCATTAGCAAAGGGTGGCGGAACATGGCGGAGCCTCCTTCAGAACAGGTCGGCGTGACTGAAGCCGAAGTCGACCAGTTCGGCATCGGTGATCGGCCCCTGCCGCGCGTAGAGGGCGCGGGCACTGGGCCGTTCGCTGGGTTGCAGCAGGACCGTGTTGCGATCGAAATCGCTTCCGATCACCACGAATACCGCACGTGATGGCCAGGCTGCCAGGAACTCGGGCAATGCCAGGCTGCGGTTGCCAAGGATGGGATCAGCCACCTCGGCCACACCGTCGCGCACCTGCTTGAGCACCACGAAGTGGCGGAAGCCGCGCACGTCCATCAGGACAAGGCCGGGAACGCGCAGGGTGCGCAGGCGGGCCTCGTCGATGCGATACCCGCGCCCGCGCATGCCCAGCGATTCCACGTAGCGCTTGATGTCGAGCAGCGAAAATCCGCGCTCGGCCACCAGCGCCGGATCGGAGACCCCCATCATCCCTTCGATCACCGTCGCCTCGTCGGTATCCAGGTGGTAGGCATGGCGCAGGATGGTTGCCAGGGCCGCGGCGCCGCAGCTGTAATCAGTGTGCTGCCGCACCACGTTGCGGTAGCGCCGTTCCTGCATGCTTTCCACGTTCTGCTGCAGCAATGCGCCATTGGGCAGCACGCCGGAGAAACGGACCTCGCCCGCCCACGCCGATGCCGTGCCCAGCAGCAACAGGCAGGCCAGCAGGCAGGTCGAAAGGCGGTAGCGTCTCATCGTGCTCTCCAGCTGCAGGAGGGAGCCCCTGTCCCAAGGGGGAGGAGGAACAGGGGCTCCCGGGAACCCGGCCATTGGCGGACGGCCGGGGTAGTGCGCTTACTCGCCGCTGCCGCCACCGCCGCCGGTGCTGGGCTGGGCGACTGCCAGGGCCAGGCTGTTGGCCTGCAGGTTGCCGGTGCCGGCCGCAACGTTCACGCCGATGTTGCCGGAGGCGCCGGAGAAGGCACTGCCGGACAACGCCGAGGTATTGGTCGCGTTGACGTTCACCCAGCGCGTGGTGCTGACCGTGCCGCTGAGGCTGGCGTACAGGTCGGCCACGCCCAGTTCGACGAACTGGCTGGTGCCACTCTCACGAGTATCGAAGCCCAGGCCGCCCACCCCCGGCCGGTTGGGGTTCATCGTGGCGTTCTGGATCTCGTTGTCCAGATCGATGTGGCCGGTGCTGTTGCCGTCCGGGTGCGGCAGCTCGCCATTCCAGGTATCCAGGTAGTAGTTGGCCATCTGGTAGGCGTTGCCGGAGCCGCGGTAGGTGCCCGCGCCATAGGCCAGGGTCAGGCCGCTGACGCCACCACGCATGCCCACCTGCACGGTATCCGTGTAGGACTGCACGAAGCCGGCATTGCTGACCGTGTTGCCGGTGGAGACCTGGTTGGAGCTGATGCTCGACTGGGCCACTGCGGTGGTCGCTACCGAGGCGGCGAGCGCGTTCTTCTGCTCGTTGTTGTTGCCCGAGGCGATGTTCACGCCGATGTTGCCGGACGCACCGCCGAAGGCATTGCCACCGAGGCCTGCGGCATTGGTGACGCCGGAGTTCAGGGTGGCGTTGCCGAAGCCGGCCTGGTTGACGAACACCTCGGCGTCGGCCATGCCGAAGCTGAAGGAGGCGTCGGCAGCGGACAGCGATGCGGCATTGTCCTGTGCGTTGTTGTCACCGGAGACCACGTTGAAGCCCAGGTTGCCCGATGCACCTGCACCCACGCTGTCACCGATGGAGGCGCTGTTGGTGACCAGGCTGTTGCTGGTAGCGTTGTTGCTGATCGACTGGCGGTTGTCGATCACCGCGATGGCCGCAGAGTCGAGATCGATGTCGCCGGTGATGTTGGGGTCGCCGGAGAAATCGACGTCGGTGCTGAGGCGCAGGTCCTTCTCCAGGTTCACGTCGACGCCGTGGTTGTTCTTTTCCTTGCGTTCGTCGGCCTGGATGTTGCTGTGCTTCTGCACATTGGCGTTGACGGTGCGGTTGCGCACGTCGTTGTCAGTGTGGTTGTGCGTGTCGTTGCGGGTTTCGCTGACGGTGTGGTTGTGGTTGATGTTCGCGTTGGCGTTCTGGTTGTCCCAGCCATTGGCCGCGGCGGCGGTCGAGGCAGTGGCAATCGCCATGGCGAGCATGGTCCGTTTGACGGTCGCTTTCATGGTGCCCTCTCTCTCATCAGGTGGTGCATCGGTTGGGTGGTTGTCACGGGCGGTCCTGCACGACCAGGCCCAGCACATTGGCCGTGTCGTTGCCGCTGCCCGCGATCTGATTGAGTTGCAGGACCCCGTCGAATCCCCGCAGCGCAGTGCTGGTGACACCAGCGCTGCGGGTGCCCGTCGCGGCGCCGTGACCGGTGCCGTCCCGCCCCCCTGCCAACGCGGAACCTTCGGCGGCCAGCGCCGCATCGTCGGTTTCGCGTATGCCCTGTCCGGCCAGCGTCGCGCTGACGACGTTGAGCGTCGTGTTGGCGATGCCACTGGCCTGGTTGATGGATGCGATGCCACTGGCACCTGCCAGCGCGCTGCCGTCGACGACGGCGGTGGCGTGCAGTGCTGCGCCGAGTACGCGGTTGCCACCCTGCAGTTGCCGGTTGGCGATCGACACGCCGGCACGTTCGCCCGTGGCGATGCCGCGCAGGTTGGCCTGCAGGTTGAGGTCGCCGGCGGCCTGGTTCACCGCGATGGCGCCGTTTGCACCCGCCAGGGCGCGGCCGTCGATGCGGGCGACGTCGAGGTAGACGAGCATGCCGCTGTAGTCGTCGGCCTGCGCCATCAACGGCGCGGCGAACAGGACCAGCAGCCAACGTGCCCGCTTCACTTGCCACCTGCCGGGGCCGGGCCCTGCAACGGGAACTGGGCGAGTGCGCCGCGCACGGTATCGCCGATGCCGCGGGTGCTGTTGCCGACCGCGCCGAGTGGGCCGCCCAGCGCGCTGCCGAGGTTGCTGCCGACCATGCCGTCACTGCTGCGCCCCAGCGTGCCACCGAGGGCCTGCTGGGTGACCCGTTCAACGGTGGTGCCACGCGGCGAGGCGACGGAGGCCGCCTGGCCGGCACCCATGCCGGCATAGTCCTCATCGCTCAGCTCATCCATGCCGGTCGACGGCCCCCCCGCGCCCAATGCGCTGGCAATCTCGCGCTGTGGTTTCGGGTCGGCGATCAGCGCCATGCCGGGGGGCGCCATGCGATAGGCCGGGCGTGCGGACACGTCCCGCAACAGGACGATTTCGCCCGGTTGCGGCTTCACGCCCTGACGGGCGCCGGATGCAGCGGCGTCCGCGCCAACCGCCAGCAGGGTCACTGCCAGCGCTGCGGCCAGGCCGCGAAACAGGATGGTGCCGTCCATGCCGATCTCCCGCGATGGGTGCGGCGGAACCACGCATCAACCGTGCCAACCCTGAAAGGCCTGTGCGCCCTGCCGGCAGCCGCTCGGCGGAGTGGGGCGCTGCTGCCGGGCTGTTACAGCGGCGAGGGAAAAATGTTGGGATTGCGCAGCGCCAAGCGCCACAGGGCAAGGCGGGCGCCCGACTGTCGCAGGGATGTTACAGGCGGCGCCGCAGACTGTAACGACGCCGCTTCAGCCAGTGTTTTCTTGACGCGCCGCCCATTGCGCCGCTGTTTAGCAAAGCGCTAGGATCCGCCCAACAAAGGCCGCCGTGGTGGCCGTAGGGGTCCCGGCGGAGGGCGGCACGCCGGCGATTGGCTCATAGCCCGCCGACGGTGTCCGGATGCTGGGGGAAGCATGGCAGCGGTCCCGGAAGCTTCTGCGTCGCGTTGCGTCCTCTGGTTTGGCCAGCCGCTGGCGAACGAGCGCAGCGCGATGGCAGCCGCGGGTTGGTATGTACGCAGCATTCAACCTGATCCTGCGATGGCGATCGGCCTGCGTGGGCGCGATCGCCTGCTCGCCGTTCTGGATCTGCGCCATCTGGACGCAGCGGCCTTGCAGCTGCTCAGTTCCTGGATGGAGCAGCACCTGCATCTGCCCTGGCTGGCGGTACTGCCACCCGGCGCGGGGCCCACGCCTGCGGCCTGGTTGCCCCTGCTTCAGCGCTGCCTTGCGCGGTTCACCCTGCCGTTCGGGCTGCAGGACCTGGTCTGCGCCATGCGCCAGCAGTTCGATGCAGATGATCCTGGGGCCGACGACGCCTGTGGCGGGCAAGGGCCACGTGCACTGATTGGCGAAAGCCCGGCGCTGCATGCGGTGCGCACGGTGCTGCACAAGTTCGCACCGGTGGACCTTCCGGTGCTGGTCACTGGCGAAACCGGCACCGGCAAAGAGCTGGCAGCGCATGCGCTGCACGCCCTTTCGGGACGCGCGGGCAAACCGTTCATCGCGGTCAACTGTGGTGCCATTCCAGCCAATCTGGTGCAGTCCGAACTGTTTGGCCACGAGCGCGGCTCGTTCACCGGCGCCGACAAGCGCCAGATCGGCGTGTTCGAATCGGCGCACGGTGGCACCGTGTTCCTCGACGAGGTGGGCGACCTGCCGCCCGAGGCGCAGACCAGCCTGCTGCGCGTGCTGCAGGAGGGCACCTTCGAGCGCGTTGGCAGCAGCCAGCCGTTGCGCGCGGATGTGCGGGTACTGGCGGCCACCCACGTCGAACTGGAACACGCGGTGGCGCAGGGGCGGTTCCGCAGTGATCTCTACTACCGGCTCAACGTACTGCGCCTGCCGATGCCGCCACTGCGCGAGCGCGGTGCTGATGTGCAGCTGCTGGCCGAACACTTCCTGCGCTGCTTCCGGCTGCGCCATAGCGTGCGTGCGCGTGGTTTCGCACCGGCGGCGCTGCAGGCGCTGCGTCGATTCGGCTGGCCCGGCAACGTGCGCGAGCTGCTCAATCGCGTGCAACGGGCAGCGATCATGGCCGAAGGCGAGCTGATCAGTGAACGCGATCTGGAACTGGGCGAGCCCGCGCAGGCGCTGCCGAGCCCGATGCTGCACGATGCCCGCGGCCAGGCCGAGCGCGATGTGCTGCTGCAGACGCTGCGCCAGACCGGCTACAACGTCTCCGAGTGCGCGCGGCAGATGCAGATCTCGCGGGTGACCGTGTACCGGTTGTGCCGCAAGCACCGGCTGGAACTGCCGGCGCAGCGCTGATCACCCGGCCGCGACATGCTCAGGCATGGGTATCTCCCGCGACGTCGATGCGTGGGCTGCGGAAGCCCATCGCGATCCAGGCCGTCATCAGCCGTGCATAGAACCGCAGCGACCGGGTCTCCAGGTTCGGCACATCGTCCGGAAGGGCAGACGCATCTGGAAGATCACTGACCATCGTCCGCATCTCCACGGCGGGTCTTGCCGATGCCGGCCACAGCAGGCCATACAGGCTCAGCCAATGGCCACCGCTGAACTCCAGGAAGAGTGGCGTATTGCAGCAGCCCGCCAGGACGCGGCGACTGCCGCCCCTGCTCGACAACCGCAATGCGTGCAGCAGGGTTTGCCCTGCGTCGAAGCGGACGCGATCCTTGCGCTGCATTACGAAATGCGTCTGGCCGTGTGGTCCAAGTACCTGCGCCGCTCCAGGCATCGACTGCAGCTGGGCGCCGGCCCTGCGGCAGCTGTCGCAGCAGCATTCGACGGTGGCGATGGGGCGACCGATGATGGTCAGGCGGACCTGGCCGCAGGCGCAGGCGAGGGGCTGATGGGAGGGCATCTGCATTTTCTCCTGGGGTATTCATCCTCTCGACGAACCCGGGCTCTGGAAATCGACACCGCCTGCCTTCAGGGCCGCGTCATCCGGTAGCGGACGCGGTACAGGTCCAGTCCCTCGCCGCCTACGCGGCGCGCTGAGTAGGTCAGCGTATCGCGGCGCGAACCATCCAGCATCGCGCCGTAGCTGTCGCTGCCGGGCTCGTTCATGGGCGAGGGCAATGCATGGCCCGCGTCATAGTGGCCTCCACGCTCGTAGGCGATGAACTGGCGGACCGGGGCACTTCCGAAGTCCAGGGCACGGGCAAACACCACCGTGCGGCCATCGCCCAGGAAGGTGGCATCGAACTCCTGCGCTGCGGTATTGAGGTCCCCCGCCAGCGGCCGCGCGGGCTGCGCCACGCCACCGAGCATCACCGCCACGTAGAGGTCATGGCCACCCGCAGCGCCGGCACGATCGCTGGAATACAGCAGCGTGCCTGCGTCCGGCGAGAGCATCGGCGCGAACTCATCGGCCGCGCTGTTCACTGCGGGGCCGAGATTGACCGGCGTGCCGAATTGACCGTCGCCCCCCATGCTGACCCGATACAGATCGTCACCGCCGTAGCCACCGGCACGATCCGAACAGAAATACACCACCCGTCCATCCGCGGAAAACGCTGGATCGAAGTCACGGCCCGGTGTGTTGAACGAAACCGGCGCCGCCGGCCGCCAGCGCCGCCCATCGTGGCGCGAGATCCAGATGTCATACCCGCCCGGACCGCCTGGCCGGTTGCGGCTGAACCACAGCGCGGTCTTTCCGTCCGGGCTCAGGGTCAGTCGAATCTCGTCATGTTGCGTGGATGCAATGCCGGGGGCAAAGCGTTCGGCGGGGCCGACGATCTGCAGCCGTTCTGAGGGCGAAGTGAGAGACGATGCAGAGACCAGCAGCATCACCGCCAGCAGCGCCCTCATGCCTGTCGCTCGAAGTCGCTGACCCAGTTGGTCTCCCAGCTGCGTCCGCCATCGGCCGAGGCCGCCTGTTCCCAGCGCGCCGAACGCGGGGTAATGCGTGACCAGATCACCCGCGTCTGGATCGCTCGTCCGTCGTGCTGGTCGTCGCCGAAGAAGCGGCCGACACCGGCGTCGAAACCACCACGCAGAGGCGCGCCGATCCGGGTCGGCTCCCGGCCATCCAGCCACCAGCTCAGCCACTGCCGCTCCGTTGCATTCCAGGCGCGGATGCCCATGCCGCGCAGCGGCGCTCCAGGCACGTCCATCAGGTTGTCGCCCACGTTGCCGAATCCTCCCAGTACCGGCCAGTTGTGCAGGGTGCCGTTGAACGCGTCCCAGGCATCGCTGCCAGCCAGCCGCGCGCGCAGGCGACGATGGCGAACGCTCCAATGGCCCACCAGGAAATCAAAATCGCGCGGTGCATCGGCCAGCTTCGGAAGCGGCGAGGGGACCGCAGCGGTGCGACGGAACCAGTTGCGCCAGTTGACCTCCCAGTGCTCGCCCGCATCGGCAGAGAACGCCTGTTCCCACCATGGTTCCTCGCCATGGATGTCATGCCAGCGGAACCACACGTCGATCGGGCGTCCGTCGATCCGGTCGCGGCCGCGGAAGCTGCCGGCAGTGTTGTTGAAGCCCCCGCGCACCGGCGGCTCGATACGGCCTGGGGTGCGACCGTCGATCCACCAGATCGACCACAGGGACGACACCGGATCAAACGCACGCACACCCAATCCCCTGTAGGGGCCGGAGGGCAGCGCCATCAGGTTGTCATCGATGGTGCCGAGCCCGCCCAGGGTCAGCCAGACCGCGCTGGAGCCGGTGAAGGACTCCCAGCGGGTGTCTCCCACCAGGCGCTCCTTGAGGCGCTGGTGCCGGACCTGCCAGTTGCCCTGCAACCATTTCCAGTCTTCGTTGTGGCTGGCCAGGGCCCATCCGGCGGGCACGGCGGCGGATGCTGCCGCGGCGGCCAGGGTGGCCAGGAACTGCCGTCGATCCATGTGCGTGATCCCATGCCGGAGGTGCCGCCATCGTTGCGGGAAAAGGGGGGATTGACCACGCAGATATCGCGGCTCAGGCTAAGCCACACTTATGGTCACCCAACGCCAGCTGCCATCGCTTGCCGCCATCCGCGCCTTCGAGGCGGCGGCGCGGCTGGGCAGTTTCGCCCGTGCCGCCGAGGAGCTGGACACCAGCGCGGCATCGGTGAGTTACCACGTGCGGCGGCTGGAGGCGCAGACCGGCACCTGCCTGTTCCTGCGCCACGCGCAGCATGTGGAACTGACGGATGCCGGAGCCAGCGTCGCGCAGGAGGCCACCCGGGCCTTCGACGCGCTTCGTGCCAGTTTCATGCGCGCCGCGGATATGGATGCCTCGCGACTGCGTCTGTCTGTACTGCCAACACTGGGCACCAGTTGGCTGACGCCGCGCCTGGGCAGCTTCCGTGCGCGCCATCGGGACATCGTGCTGGAACTGGACCTGTCGGCGGAGCCGCAGGACCTGGCAGCGGGGCGTTTCGACGCGGCCATCCGCAACGGGCATGGCCACTGGCCCGGCCTGCAGGCCACGCCCTTGTTTCCCAGTGTATTCACACCGCTGTGCGCACCGTCGCTGCTGCCCGCCGCACGTGACCTGGGCCGTTGCGGGCTGGATGTCGCGCTGCTCGGGCGGCCAGACTGGTGGGCATTGTGGTTCTGCGCGCATGGGCAGGTTCCACCGCCGGCACTGGACAGTTTCGTAGCGCCGTTTGCTGCGGAGCATCTGGACGTCGGTGCCGCGATTGCGGGGCAGGGGATCGCCATCGGTTCGCCGATCCTGTTCCAGGCGGAGCTGGACAGTGGGCGACTGGTACAGGCGCATCCAGGCGTGGCCGGTGACGGCCGCAGTTTCTGGTTCGTGGCCCCCACTGCGCGCAGCCGCAGCGCCAAGGTCGTCGCATTCGGTGACTGGCTTGGCGAGCAGGCAGCTGAGGCACGGCACGCAGCACGGCATCACCTGGCACACGCGGTGATGCCGTGAACCAGAGCCCCGAACTGCTGCGGCGCCTGCTGCGTGCCAAGGACCGGATGGACCACGCCAGCCACGAAGACTGGCCGGTGGCGCGGCTGGCCGCGGTGAGTGCCGTGTCACCTGCGCATTTCGCGCGCTCGTTCAAGCAGGCATTCGGCCTGCCACCGCACCGCTACCTGCTGAGCCGGCGCATCGAACGGGCCGTGGCGATGTTGCGTGACACCGACCTGCCGGTCACCGAGATCGCCGCGCAGACCGGCTGGAGCAGCCTGGGCACCTTCGGGCGCATCTTCCGTGACATCACCGGCGACAGCCCGGGCAATGTGCGCGAGCGTGAGCGCGCCGGCCAGATGACGCCGGCCAGCGTGCCGGAATGCCACGCACGTGCCGCGCAGCGACCGGACCTGAACATCGCGGTGCTGGAAAAGCGCCGCCGCGCCGCGGTTGCCGGCGAAGGTGCCGCGTAAGCAACCTCCCGTGATGCGGTCGAGGGCGCTCCTGGCGGAGAATCAGGCTGGCACGGTACCGGTGGTCAACGTGTCCGCCATTGCCGCTGGCGTGTCCCCTGCCAGGTCCTCCAGCCCGGAAACATCCGTATCCAGCAGGCAGCTGGCGAACAGGTAGAAGCAGTAAGCATCGGCGAAATTGGATCCGAGGCCGAATGAAATCCTGACCGCACCGCAATCTCCCTTTTCAAGGATCTTCTCGTCGAACGTCTTGCAGTCGAGGATCTTCCCGGTCTTGTCCAGTTCACAGTGTTCGGCACCTGCTGTGGCGTAGGTCGCCTGCTGCACGGCGCCGAGGTTGCAGAAACAGCCGTTGCGCAGGGTTATGCCGAAACGGTCCGCGGCGCGCTTGATGCGCGCGTGCGGCATGATCGAGCCATAGCAGTCGAAGAAGTTCAGCATCAGTGTTGCGCCCCTGAGTGCGGGAGGGGGGCCATAGACCCGGCACAGCGGCCGGTCGCCCTTGATGCGGTGGCGAAGGGATGACAGTCGTGCGTCTGTCCACGCCGCGAGGGCGCTTGAGCGCCGGGCCAGCGCTTCCACGCCACCCATCGCGGCGATGAATTCGAAGCCTCTGGCGATCGCCGGGAATGCCGCATAATTGGGCGTGCCGACTTCGAAACGCTGGCCGGCGTCGCGGTAGAGCAGGCGGTCGGTGGGCGACCACGGCCCGGAGTAGTAGCACACGCCGCCGCCCGCGAAGGAGGTCGGCTTGAGCATGTCGAGCGCGGCCCGCCGAGCGAGCAGGCAGCCTGCGCCGGTGGGGTAGCCGAAGATCTTGTAGAAGGACGCTACGACAAAATCGGGACGATGGATCGTGCAGTCCAGCCGCGATTGCGGTACCCAGGCCGCCGCATCGCACAGCACCCATGCGGCGTGCTGCTGGGCTCGCGCGATCCACCCCAGATCATGGCGGACGCCGGTCGCATTGGATTGCGCCGGGAATGCCAGCAGATGCGTTGCACCGGGCTGCAGCCGTTGCAACGCACGCTCCATCAGTCCGTCGTGCAGCCGCAGATCATCGTCCAGGGGAATGTACTTGACCGTTGCGCCCTTCGATGTGGCGTACTCCCGCAAGCCGTGCACCGATGTGTGGTTGTCCTTGGTCAGTAACAGCTGCGAACCCTGCTGGAAGGGGAATGACTCGGCCACCAGCCGGATCGCGCTGCTGGCATTGGCGGTAAAGATGATCTCGTACTCCTCCGGGGTGCATCCGAAGAAGGCGTAGATCTCATCGCAGGCCTTCTGGAAGGCAGCATGGGAGGCCTTCGATCCACTGTGCGGGTTGCCGAGAATCGTGCGCTTGAGCGCCTGGTAGTCCTGCTCGAGCAGGCTGTCAGGTGGCAGCGTTCCCCCCACATGATCCAGGTACGTCACCTGCTGCTCATCCAGCCGCGCGTACTCATGCTGGCGCATTGCCTCGACCAGGTGTTCGGGATACCCGGGATGGTCGGCGAGGAACTGCGCCTTTGCATCGTGGAAGGCTGACATGGCCCGCGCGCAGGATGGGGCCGGCGAGCCAGCAGGGCACGGCGGCGAGGGCAGTCGCGAGAGGTTGCGGAACTCGAGCAATGGACGGAAGTCCGCGGGCGGAACGACCGTTGGCAGTGCCGTACCCGTTGCGTCCGCCACGCCGCGTATCAGCCAAGCCTCTACGCGATAGCGCTGATCGGGCACCTGCTCACGCAACGCGTCCATCATCGCATCGAGGTAGCGTTCCCGGCTGGCGGTATCGCACTGATTGAACTCCTCCAGCAGGATGCAGGCGTTGAAGAGGAACTCGCGGGCATCTGCTTCGCCAAGCGAGAACGCGAGCGGATGCAGCGCGGCGGATGCACCTTCGCCGCGGTCCAGCCCCTCGATCGCGAAGGCGCGCGTGATGGGGGAGGGATCGGTCAGGCTCAGGGCCGCATCCATCAGTCGCGATGGCATGCCGAAGTGATTCTGCGACTGCTGGCGAGCCAGTTCAAACAACTGGTTGTAGTGGAACGCCGTCGCGTAGACCCGGCCCCCCGGGCGAAGCACGCGCCGGAACTCGCGGGCAACCCGGGCTTTGTCGGGAGGGAACATCAAGCCGAAACCACAGACGATGATGTCGAAGCTGTTGTCCGCGAAGGGCAGCTCGGCCATGTCGACGTCGGGAATCAGTGGGACGTCGCGTTGGAGCTCGGCGCTCAATACGTTCCGGGCCACGTCCACCGCGATCGCCGACAGGTCCGTGGCGACCAGGCGGAGGCCCAGCGGCTTGGCCAGGTCCTGGTACAGGTTGGCCGTTATCACCCCTGTTCCACAGGCGACTTCCAGGATGTCGGTGGCACCGGGTGCTGCGCGGATATCCGCAGCGATCTCCCGCGCCAGCAGTTTTCCGTAGGGACTGAATATTCGTGGGCTCAGCACGCGCTCATAGAATTCCATGAAAGTGCTGAGTGACCAGTTGCGTTCGGATACCACCTTGCATCGGTGCGGCGAGACATCCTGCATGGCGCGCTCCAGGGAGGTGCAGAGGTGCAGAGGTGCGGTGGGGTGGTTAATCGCGGCCGTTATCGCATGCTTGTCGAAATGCTTTGAGTGATTGATATCACATAATGTTCACTTAATAATTCCAGTAAATGCGCCTCGTCACGCATTCCCGCATTCATGGATGCGCTCGGCGGCCAACATCGCAGTTTTGGAGAAGCGCCACCGCCGGGTGATTGCTATCGTGGCCCCACCTGAGGGAGGTCCCATGACAAACACTGTGAACACGGTTGGCCTGTATGTGCGCGACCAGGATGAAGCGCTTGCGTTCTACGTCGGCACGCTCGGCTTCGAAGTGCACACCGACGTGCGCAATGGCAGCTACCGTTGGCTGACGGTCCGGAGCCCCGGCCAGGACGGCTTTCAGCTGGGGCTGTTCATGCCGGGCCCGCCCACTCATGACGCGGCCACCGCGCAGGCACTGCAGCAGCTCGTGGCCAAGGGCGCGATGCCGCCGCTGGTGCTGGCCGTCGATGACTGCCAGGCACGCTATACGCAATGGCGGGCGCAGGGCGTCGAGTTCACCCAGGAGCCGGTCGAACGCTACGGCGCCGTCGATGCCGGCTTCCGTGACCCGTCCGGCAATGGCTGGAAGATGATCGAAGCCCGCTCCGAAGCGAGGCGCTAGCAATGAGCCGGGGTAGCTGGGCGCGGCCCGTGCATCGCTGGACCTCGATCGTGTTCACCCTGGCGGTGATCGCCAACTTCGCCGTCCGTGGCCTGGGGCAGGGCGAGCCTGCGGCGTGGATCACCTATTCGCCGTTGCCACCCCTGTTCCTGCAGCTGTTCACTGGGCTGTACCTGTTCGTGCTGCACTACGCCGGGAAACGCCGCCGCGCCGCGCCGGACGCTGCTGGCTGAAGCGGCGTCAGGCGACCGCGCTGGCCGCGTAGGCAGCAAGCAGTGCCGGCAGCTGGTCCATGCGCTGGAAGATGACCTTCGCACCGGCAGCGCGCAGGGCCTCCGGCGTGCTGTGGTGCGGGCCGCCCTCGCTGAAACCAAATACGGTCGCACCCGCCGCGACGCCGGCGGTCGCGCCGGTCACGGTGTCTTCGATCACCGCACAGCGGGCCGGGTCCACACCCAGCGCAGCAGCGGCGGCCAAGTACACGTCCGGGTGGGGTTTTGTGCGCGGCATGTCCTGGCCACTGAAAACGTGGTTGCCGAAGGCATCGAGGATGCCGACCTTGCCCAGCTGCAGCTTCACCTTGAACAGGTCGGCACCGGACGCGCAGGCAATGCGGCCACCGGTCGCCGCGGCGATCGCACGCACGGCCTCGGGTGCCCCCTGGATCGCCTCAAGGTCCTGTTCCAGCGCACGGTTCCGCTGCTGGCGGAATGCTTCCAGCCATTCCTCGGTGAACGGCTTGCCGGTGCGCTCTGCGATCAGCCCGGCCAGATGGGCCACGGATTGGCCGAGAAAGACCTCGCCCGCCTGCGCCGGGGTCAGCGGCCAGCCGCGTGCGGTCAGCATTTCCGAGAGCACACGGGCCACCAGCGGCTCGGAATCGACCAGCACGCCGTCGCAGTCGAACAGCACGGCATCGAAGGGGAAACGGGACATCTACTACTCCGGGAACAGCCAAAGGGGCAACGTGCCCGCCATTTTCCCATAGCGGGACGGGCAGGGCACGCTGGCCACAGGAACGCTAGACTGCCGGGCCACCCCGCCCAGCGCCTGCACGGGAATACGCCTTGAACCGATTGCGAACATTCTTCAGTGCGTACCCCATCCAGTTCGCGATGGCCGCCAAGCTTTACGTGCTCTGCCTGTATCTGCCCGTTGCCCGCCGCCTGGTCGAGTCCGGGCACCGCCTGGGGCCGCCCGAGGCCTCAGGAGAAATCGGCTACGCGCTGGCGGAGCTCGGCTTCAGGCTGAGTCTCTTCGCCGGAGCGGCGGTACTGGTGTCGATGCTGCTGTTCGGGCGTCGGGGTGCGCTGCAGATCCGGCACCCGCTGATCGCTTCGATCGCCTTTTTTGGGTTGCTGATCATGCTGGATCGCGCGATGCGCATTCCACTGGCGCAGGCGCCGTTTGCCGTCCACAGCGCCGCCGCCATCAGTCTGGGCCTGCTTGCGCATGCACTGTTCCTCACGCTGCTGGCATTGGTGCCAGCGCTGCTGATGCAGCGACGCGCACGTGCCGAGGGCAGGCACCATCACCTCATCAGTGCCAGCATGGCCGGCGCCCTGACGCTGATGGCTGGCAGCTCCGTGGTCCCCATTTTGGTGTTGCAGCTGCCTGTGGGATTCTCGCCAGGTGAGTTCATCATGCCCGTTGCCGGCGGCGCCGCGCAGCTGCAGTTTGCGAGCCTGATCCTGCTGGTGGCCTGCGCGCTGGCCACGTTTGCCGGCCTATGGGCCAGCGCGCCGTCGCCGGAACCCGCATCGACGGCGCGCACGATGGGGGTGTCGCTGATCCTGCTTGCCACGACGCTGCTGATCATCCTGGCCAGCATGGCGTACCTGCTGCGAACGCTGTCCGCTGGGGCGCCGACGATAGGGCGCGGGCTTGTCGTTGCCACCGTCGTCGGCGCCGCATTGCAGTTCGTGTTTGCGAGAGTGCTGGCGTCACGATGGCTGCGCGTGCAGGCATCGTGACGTTCCTCTGCCCGCCGGTCAGCCCAGGTCACACCCGGCCGGCTGCGGCCAGGTGGTGGCCGGCAGCATGTTCTTCAGCGAGGCCGGTGCGTTGATCGCCACATAGCTGGCGCCCAGCAGTTCCTCCAGATCGGCAATGGTCACCAGGTAGTTGTCCAGGCTGCCCAGGTTGGCCTCGTTGGGAATGATCCAGCTGATCGCCTTGGCCGTTCCGGTGTGCGGATCACGGGTGATGATCGTCTTCCAGAAGAACTCCGGCGTCGGAATGCCATGGCTGGCCAGGAAGTAATCGTTGGCGGCATCGCCGTAGACCACGCCGCCGTAGACATCCACCGGCGCGATGTCGCGGTAGCACTCGGCCACGTTCTCGGCCTTCACCCAGATGCCCTGGTTGAAGCCGGATACCTGCGGCACGATGTTGGTCATGTAGTTGGCGCGGCGGATGTAGGTGGCGTTGTAGTCCATGTGGTTGGACGTGACCAGATGGCCACGGTCATAACCGGACTTGATGCTGGCATAGGACGCGGTGCTGGCCTGGCCCAGGCAACCCGCCGGCAGGTCCGGATCCTTGTAGAAGCTGGACGGGCGCGCGGCGGAACCGGTATCGGCGGTGAGCGTGTACTCGTAGCGGGTGGCACTGTGGATGCTGCAGTCGTAGGTGAGCACGAAGCCGCCCTTGTTGAGGGTGACCACCTGGGCCTGGGCGGCGCCGGCGAAGGCACTGAGGACGAACGCGAAGAAGAAGCTTGCAAGGCGCATTTCGATTCTCCAGCAGAGGATTCGGGACGCAGCCGTCCGTCACGACCTGGCCGGGGCGAGGACATGCGGGGATGCTGCGGAGACGGGTGCTGCGGGTTGCGGTGGGACCTGGCCGCGCTGTTGGGCCATCAGCCACGCGGTGGCGTAAGCGTCACAAGCTGTCGCCTTGTGGTCAATGACGAAAGGACGAAGCTGTGACCATGCGCAAGCACTGGTGATATGTCAGATCACACGGCGCGTGGATGACACGCGCGCGTGCTAGGCACCTGGCAGACGTGCCACCTGCGTGCCTGAACCTGCGGTGGCGAGCACTACAAGGAAGCTTCCTGCTCTTCGTCCGGCGCCAGGCAGGCGGCCTTGCTTTGCTCGCTGGAATCGGCAATGACCGCTTCGCCGAAACCATTGCGGCTCAACCACAGGCGATTCCACCGGTCCAGGGCGTCGCCGTCGCGCGCCCAGCAGGCGAAGCGGGTAATGGTCTCCAGGTTGTCGATGGTCGGGTAACGCTGCGCGATTTCGTCCAGGCCCTGGCGCATCAGCGGCCAATCGAGGGCCGCCGCGCGGAAGTGATCGGCCGAGTACGCGGTGGCCGACCAGTACAGTCGTGCATAGCGCATGGCCCGCTTTTTCTTCGGGGCACTGGCCATCGAGTGCCGCGCGAAGGCTTCCATCTTCTGTGCGTTGCCACCCCAGGCCGGCGTGAAGTGCTGCATGGCAATGAAGTGAAGTGGCTCGTAGTCGGGGAAGGCCTTGGCGGCACGGTCGACAAGCTTCAGTAATTCTTCGTCATCCGCGCTTTCGCGCTGCGCGATGAGGACGGTCATCTCGTGCCAGAACGGATCGCCGCCGGCAACGCCCTCATGCGATTGCAGGTAGGCCTGCGAAACTGCGTTGTACTCATGGAACTGGGCCCAGTCTTCGGCGCTGACGGTGTTGGCGTAACCGTTGCCGCGGTAGCTCCAGGCCAGGTTGAGCGGAATCCGTGCAGTCATCAGATGGGCCGCCGGCGACTTCGGCGCGTACTGGACCCAGCGCGCCGCCCACGCCGACCAGTGGTTCCAGGCCTCCACCTCCTGCCGCGCCGTGCCGATCGCACGCGACATGCAGAGGTAGAAACGGCCCAGCCGGGATTCGCCTGCGGCGTTGAGCTCGCCCGTGCGGAAGCGCGCGGCCATCGCGTCGAGTGCCGCGAAGTCGTCGTTGGCCATCCATCGCGCGATATCGGCGCAGTCGTTCGTCGGCTCGGGGGCCGCTCCGGCCATGGCGGAAGGGGCGAACAGACTGGCCACGCTGAAGAGCGTGCCGACGAAGAGCGTCCTGCGCATCGGGGGGCATCCTTGCATTGATGGGAGCCTGCGGAGGGCCCGCAGCGCCGGGAAGCATAGCAAGGTGCGATTTGCGCCATGCTGCGTCGCAAGGTGCCAGCTACCATTCGCACTGGTACGGTCCGACCCGTTGCACCACCACCGACGGGGAGAGACAACGATGCGCAAGGTTCTGCTGCTGTTGATCCTGCTGACCGGGCTGGCGCCCACCGCTTGGGCAGCCACGGTCAAGACCACCCATCGCACCATCCCAGGCTGGGATGGCACGCCCCTCGGGGCCTTCGTCATCGAACCGCAGGATGCCGGCAGTGGCCGCTACCCGCTGCTGGTGATGCCCAGCAGCTGGGCGGTGCCCAGCGTGGAATACGTGGGGGTGGCGCAGTCGCTGGCGCAGCGTGGCTATGTGGTGATCAGCTACAGCTCGCGCGGCTTCTGGGAGTCGGGCGGCAGCATCGACATTGCCGGGCCCGCCACGGTCGAGGATGTCAGCGCGCTGATCGACTGGGCGCTGGACAATACCCGCGCCGACCCGGCAAGGATCGGTGTTTCGGGCATTTCCTACGGCGCCGGCACCAGCCTGCTGGCGGCGGCGCGCGACCCGCGCATCAAGGCCGTTGCCGCACTGAGCGGTTGGGCCGACCTGCAGGCGTCGCTGTACAGCCATGACACGCCCAGCGCCCAGGGCATCGCCCTGCTGGTGGCTGCGGGCCTGGCCACCGGCCGGCCCGGCGCGGAGCTGGCCACCATCAACCGCAATGTGCTGGCCGGCAATTACCAGGGGGCGGTGGACTCGCTGCTGCCGGTGGCGGCACAGCGCAGCCCGGCCAGCAGCCTGGACGAGATCAATGCCAACCAGCCGGCGGTGTTCCTCGCCAACGCCTTCAACGACAGCCTGTTCCCGCCGGGCCAGCTGGTCGACTTCTTCAACCGGCTGAAGGGCCCCAAGCAGCTGCAGCTGCGCCACGGCGACCACGCCCTCAACGAAGCCTTCGGCGCGCTCGGCATTCCCAACGAGGTCTATGCCGCCGTGGGCAACTGGTTCGACCACTACCTGAAGGGCGTGGCCAATGGCATCGATCGCCAGGCAGCGGTGCAGCTGAAGTCGCAGAAGGGCAGCTGGAGCCGCTACCCGGACTGGCAGGCCACCAATGCGGGCGCCGTCAGCTACGGGCTGACCGCGCCGACCGGGTTGTTGCTGCCTACCGGCGGGCTGGCGGAGAACGGTGGCCGCACCGGCTGGGACTACCGCATCGGCAGCGGGCTGCTGACTGCCGCCAACTCCGGCGTGGTGATGGCGTCCGGCGCGCTGCAGATGTTCAACCTGCCGCCGGGCGCCTATGTGCCGTTCGTTGGCCGCGCCGCTGCAGGTGTCGGGCAGGGCCCGGTCTACTGGAGCGCACGCCGCCTGGATGGCGCACCGGAAGTGCGGATGACGGTGACGCCCAGCCGGGCCAACACCACGCTGTATGCGTACCTGTATGCCGAAGACGTGCTGGGCAACGGCCAGCTGATCAGCCACAAGCCGTACACGCTGCGCGGAGCCACGCCCGGCCAGCCAAAAACAATCGATCTTCGGTTGGAAGCCAGCAGCTGGAACCTTCCAGCCGGCAGCCGCCTGACCCTGGTGGTCGATACCGTGGACCTGCGCTATGCGGGCATCAGCCAGCTGGGCGGTGCGGTGACCTTCAGCTCACCGGCCAACGCGCCTTCGGTGCTGAAGGTGCCGCTGCATTGATGGGGCGCCGCGCCCGTTGCGGCGGGCGTGGCGCAGGGTGAGAGCACGTTGCGGGACTGGGGAGCGATCCAGAACGGGAAGGGATCCATCACCAATGCACGGTCCCGTGCGCCCCAGGTCGACAGCAGGGATGGCCGCTGTGGCGCGAGCCGGCTGATGCGCCGGCCAGGCCGGTGCGTCTACCTGCTCCGGTGGTTCCAGATCGCATTCACATGCCCTGCGGCAGCAGGGCGCTGATCATCTCGTGCTGCCTGGACAGGTTCGCCCGTTGCACGAAACCCTGGATGATCGAGGCCGCCACCTTGCGCTGGTTGTCCATGTCCAGCAACGGTGCGATGGCCTGCCCGGAACCCTCGGGGCAGTCACGGAACGGGCAACCGACCGGGCCTGCAGTGGTGAATGTCAGGATCGCCACGGCCACGCGCGCCGCCGGCGAGTGCGGCGCATCGAAGATCACCAGCGTTCGCTCATAGCTGATACCCGTCGAACGCACGGTTGAGTGCAGGGAATCCTCGATGGTCATGTTCGCGCCGAGGTCCCGGGCAAGTGCAATGAAGCAGTTGGCCGCCGTCGCCTTGCGCAACGTTGCATGGTCGGTGCGGATGATCATCGCGCAGTCGACGCCGGAGATCGGCACCTGGGTGACATCCAGGTACGGGTTCTGTGCCAGTGTCCCGACCAACGCGAGATCGTCGCTGTAGCCACAGGATGCGACAGGTGCATTCAGGCATCGCAGCAGCGTTGCGATCCGCTGCGCACCCCACTGCCGCCCAAGCTGCAGACGCTGCGTGTGGATGGCCGACAGGGCGCCGTGATCAAATCCCGAGGATGACGCCTGCATGCGCGCCTTGACCTCACGCATGCAGGTATCGACCTGCTGCATGCAATCCCTGTCGTCGCTGAACACCGGTGCCGCCGAGATGCCATCGATCACCCGGCCGAACGTCGCCAGGTCGCCCTGCTGGTCGCGGTACCAGTCGTAAATGCGCTTCACGTTGCGGCGGCGCTTGTCCAGCTTGTCCGCACCCGGCCAGCCGGGATAGGCAGCGATCTCGCACAGCATGGTCAGGCCTTCCCACAGGTGGTACTCCATGCTGGGCAGCGGCAGCCGCCAGCGCTCCTCCGCGCCGGCATCCTCGGCAATCACCAGATGGTTGCGGATGATGTCCGACCACACTGTCACGGCCTCCACGGTATCGCGGCGCGGCGTGGTCACATCGATCAGTTCCATCAGGATCGGCCGCGGCGTCACCGGGTCATCACCGGCAGGCGCCTTCGGATCCTTCACCCAGCGCGCGTGCCAGGTGTAGCCCATGCGGTACAGCACGAAGGGTTTGATGCCGTCGTTGAGGATGATGCCGGGTGGCGGTGGAGGGGTAGGCGGCGGCTGCACGGGCTGTGGCGTCGGCGGTTGCGGCAGCACCGACGGGTTCGTCACCGGCGTCGACGTGCCAATGCCCTTCAGCGGCTTGCTGGTGAACAGATGCAGGCCCGCACGGTCACGCTCGTACACCTTCCGGAACGTCTGCGGATTGTCACATGTCACCAGGCACTGCTGGCCGGGTGGCACGTGGATGTCCACCGTTGAAAGGTCCACGACCTGGCCAGCCAGGGGGCTCTGGGCGGGTGCGCACACGCTGATCTCCAGCGCGATGTTGAGGCCGGCACCGAGCATCACCTCGATCACGATGTCTTCGACACCGCCGTGCAGGGCATCCTGTGCCGGGATCGGGATCCAGGGGTTGATCACCACCTGCGTATCCCAGTCGGACCTGCCGAAATCGAACAGCGTCGGCGGCGGGTCGGCCGGGCGTTCCAGCAGCGCGTCCAGTGCATTGCCGCCCTTGACGTAGAAGAACATCAATGGCTCACCGGGCTTCAGGCTGTAGTCCCGCCGCACCTTGCTGGACAGGCTGCGCAGCTGGTCCTTGATGTCCGACAGTGCCTTGACCACGACCGAGCGGACGTCGGGATACAGCTGGGCGTTGTTGATCTGCACGGTGAGCTGCTTGCTGATGTGGCGCCGGGCCTCGCGCTCGGGCGTGCTCTCTTTCATGGTGGGCCTCGCGGGGGGGGCAGGGGATCACACGGGTGAGCGCTGGACGCTCAGGCGGGTGACAGCAGAGCGGCGATCTCCCGGTACCAGTTGATCTCCTGGCTACCTGGCCGGGCGCTGGCCAGGGCCTCGTCAACCTCCAGTGTTCCTTCGCCTGGAACCTCCACCCTTACCCCCAGGACATTACGCAGATTGGCCACCGGCACCCGTCCGACGCTCGCCACCTCCCAGTCGGTCACCAGGCAGGACTGGGGGCGCGCAGGGCTGCTGGCACTGGCCTGGACATTGTTCTCGGCCTCCTGCGCCATCCGCAGAAGCTCCTCGGCCGTTGTGCGGAAGCGAACCAGGGAGAAGCTGCCTCCCCCATCCGGAAACAGCCGAGCACGCAGATCGCATGCGGCCCGTCCCTGCCCAAGCCAGATGCCAAGCTCCTCTTCGAACTCGCGGCGCGCGGCGCGCTCCTTGCGTTCGTTGTTCAAGCGGCCACCGCCGGGCAGGGCCCATTGGCCCGCCTGGTTCACCAGCGCCGGGGGCAGGCCATCCGACCACGCACCGACTTCCGCCACCAGGCGTTGTGCGAGCATCAACGCAGCGGCCCAGTTCGGAGTGCCCCGGGTGGACGGCGGCAATGCGATGGCGAGCTCCCGCAAGGTTGCACGCGCAGCACTGAACGGGGGAGGGGTTCTTGCGTCCTCGCGGAACAGGCTCTGCAGAGCGGCCAGCGTCTCCATGGCGACGTCATCGGTTTGCGGATGCGTGCGTTCGGCGCTTTCAAGCGCTCGGTCCAGGGCGTCCATCGTGCGGGGCAGCGTGCGCTCGCCGCGGTAGGCGACTGACCCCGCGGCGCGCCAGGCGCCGGAAAGCAGCTTCCTCAGCAGATCCCAATCCTGCTCTGTGCCACCGCCGGACGCGTTGCGGATGGCCAGCACAGCGGCCATCGCTTCGGCAGAAAGTACGACAACGGAATTGCTGCCCCACCAGCTGTTGAGCACACGTTTACGGACGACCAGATAGTGAGCTCCATCCCAGACTGCGACGTAGACCTGGCTCATGGTGCACCCCCTCGTTCAACCTGCGTGGAGGGCGCTGGGCGCATTGCCGCTGTGCCAGCGGTAGTCCGGGAAAGGCATGCCATGTCTCGCTCCTGTGGGCTCGAAAGAGTGGGGGGCTTGGTGGCGTTGCCATCGGCTTGCAGGCAGTGCGGCACCGTGGATCCACTGTAGGAGCGGGGGGCGAGGGAAGATCGGCGCCAGCGACGATGTATGCGGTGGAACCCACGGAACAGGAGAGCAGGGCCGTTGATTCCCCCGCATTGGCGCGAAGCTCGTGGCCGCGCAGGCGTCAGCGGCTGCCGGCGCCCATCTCCGGGTCGTGCAGGCCCCGCAGCTTCTTCTTGTTGATCTTGCCGACGCTGGTGCGCTCGATCGCATCGACGAACCGCACGCGGTCCGGGATGGCGTAGCGCGAGATATCCCCCGAGCGGCTGCGCGCTGCGACCAGCGCGATGATCTCGTCTTCGGTCACGTCACTGCCGGGCTGCCGGACCACCAGCGGCAGCGGCCGCTCTCCCCATTTCGCATCGGCGATGCCGATCACCGCGACTTCGTTCACTGCAGGATGCAGGGCGATGATGTCTTCCAGCGCCAGCGAGGAGATCCATTCGCCACCGGTCTTGATCACATCCTTGATGCGGTCGGTCACCCGCAGATACCCATTCGCATCGATGTTGCCGATGTCCCCGGTGTGCAGGTAGCCACCG
Source organism: Stenotrophomonas sp. SMYL41 (assembly GCF_036319965.1). Lineage (NCBI taxonomy): Bacteria > Pseudomonadati > Pseudomonadota > Gammaproteobacteria > Lysobacterales > Lysobacteraceae > Stenotrophomonas > Stenotrophomonas sp. SMYL41. Next base: position 246,949 of record NZ_JAWIRX010000001.1, read on the forward strand.
GCCCACAGCGTCGCTGAAGCGTCGGGATCATGCAGGTAGCCCTGGGTGAGCCAGGGCGCGCGCACCACCACCTCGCCGGTGGCGACCCCGTCGTGGGCGACATCCCTCATCTCCGGGTCGACGATGCGCAGGTCCACCAGCGGCACCGGAATGCCCGCCTTGGTCCGCAGTGACAGCGCCTCGTCCGACCCCGCCAAGGTCCCGGCATCAATCTGCGCCAGGGTGAGCAGCGGGCAGGTTTCGGACATGCCGTAGCCACCGAAGATATCGATGCCACGCGCAAGTGCCCGCTGCGCCAGCGCTCGTGGCAGGGCCGCACCGCCGATGATCACTTTCCAGTTGCGCAGGTCGGTCTGCGCGGCGTCGGGGTGGTCGAGCAGCATGTGCAGGATGGTCGGCACGCAGTGCGAGAAAGTCACCTTTTCGCGGGCGATCAGCGCCAGCAGGTTTCCCGGCAGGTAGCGGCCCGGATAGACCTGCTTGATGCCGAGTAGCGTCGCCACGTAGGGGACGCCCCAGGCGTGCACATGGAACATGGGCGTGATGGGCATGTAGACGTCGCCGCGGTGCAGCCGCCCTTGGCTCGATGCGCTGCCCAGGGCGGCCATCGCCGCCAGGGAATGCAGCACCAGCTGCCGATGGCTGAAGTACACCCCTTTGGGCAGGCCGGTGGTGCCGGTCGTATAGAACACCGTGGCGCGGGTGTTCTCGTCGAAGTCCGGGAAGTGCTCGATGGGCGTGGCCGTGCGCAGGCCGGTTTCATATTCCGTCACGAAGCCCGATGGCAGTGGTCCTTCCGCGTCGTCCAGCAGTACCCGGGCGTGCAGGTCTGGCAGTTGTGCCGCCAGGCCCTCCAGCAGCGGCAGGAACTCGCGGTTGGCCAGGATCACCCGCGCGCCGCTGTGGTTCAACGTGTAGGCAATCTGTTCCGGCGCCAGACGGATGTTCACCATCATCAACACCGCACCGATCATCGGCACGGCGAAGTAGGCTTCCAGGTAGCGGTTGCTGTCCCAGTCCATCACCGCCACGGTGTCGCCCTGCCGGACCCCAAGCGATGCCAGCAGTCCGGCCAGCTGGCCGATGCGTGCCTGCAGCGTGCGGTAGTCGAAGCGGACCTTGTCGCCGTAGACGATCTCCTGCCCTGGATGTGTCGCCAGCGGCGTGAGCAGCAACTGCTTGATCAGCAGCGGGCAGGTATCGGCGGCAGGGGGGAATGACATGGGGGTTCCTTGTGGGCGGCGTAACGATCGCCGGTCGTCACTGCCCACACTAGCCATCCCCGCGGACCACGCCAGCGTACCTAGGTCCCCTGTCCACGCCGGTGCGATTTGCTAATCTCGCCTCGACATGCCAAGCCTGCTTATCGCCGATGACCATCCCCTGTTCCGTGCGGCGCTGCATCGCGCGGCGGAGGAGGCCGTCGCCGACCTTCAGATCTGCGAGGCCGATTCGCTGGACAGCGTGCTGGAAACGCTCGAGCGCCAGCCGGTCGACCTGATGCTGCTGGACCTGCACATGCCAGGCAATCACGGGCTTGCCGGATTGGCGACCCTGCGCGCATTGCAGCCGGGCCTGGCGATCATCATCGTCTCGGCCAATGAAGAGCCGCAGGTGATCCGCCGTGCCATCGACCTGGGCGCCGCCGGCTATCTGCCGAAGAGTTCGGGGTTGAGCGAGCTGCAGTCCGCGCTGCATTCCGTGCTGGAGGGCGAGCGCTGGATTCCGGCACTGCTGCGCGAGCCCGTGGCGAGGGCTGCGCCTTTCAGCAGGGATGCGGATCTCGCCGCGCGCCTGGCCAGCCTGTCGGCGCATCAGTACAAGGTACTGAGCCTGGTGGCCGAAGGCCTGCTCAACAAGCAGATCGCGGACCGTCTGGGCGTGCAGCTGCGCACGGTCAAAGCGCATATGACGCGCATCATGGAACGGTTGGGGGTGCGCAATCGAGCGCAGGCCATCCGCGTACTGCACGAGATGGGGTTGGCCGATCCATCCCGGCAGCTCGAAGCCCCCCGGGACGCCTGAAACTTCAGGTCGCGGCCGCACCCTGCGTAGCCAACAGATGGTTGATCGCCCAACGCAGTGCCAGCGGCTTGAACGGCTTGTTCAGCAGCGAAAGCCCGGCTTCACGTACCGCTTCGCGGGTATCGCTGCCGATGTCGGCGCTGAGGATCACCGTGGGTCGCGCACCATGCACGGCGCTCAGCCGCTTCCATGCCGCCACGCCCGTATCACCTCCATCGAGGTGATAGTCGAACAGCCACAGTGCCGCCTCACCCGCTGCCGGCCCGATCGATGCGGCATCACCCACTGCGGTGACATCGCAGCCCCAGGACGCCAGCAGTTGCTGCATCGCCGCCCGCGCCTCCAGGTCGTTGTCGACGACCAGCACGTGGATGCCTTTCAGCGTGCTGCTACCTGCAACCGTCGGCAGAGCGCACGGTGCGGCTGGCTGAGCAGCCCGTGGTACCCGGATGGAGAATGCCGAGCCGCGCCCGGGCATGCTCCGCAGCTGCAGTGGCGCGTCCAGCAGGCTGGCGACGCGGTGCGCAATGGCCAGCCCCAGGCCCAGCCCCTGGCCATTGCTGCGGTCGCCGCGATGGAATTCCTCGAACACGATTGCCTGCTGCTCCGGCGCGATGCCAGGGCCGCTGTCATGCACGCCGATCGCCAGTGAGGTGCCTTGGCGGCGCACGCCCAGCAGTACGCCTCCACGACGGGTGTAGCGGATGGCGTTGGCCAGGAAGTTCTGCAGCACCCGGCGCAGCAGCAGCGGGTCGCTGTGCACCCAGGCGCGGGTCGGCACATAGCCGAACTGCAGGCCACGTGCCGCCGCCAGCACGGCGAATTCCTGCGCAAGCGGGTCCAGTACGGTGGACAGCGCGAACGGGCGCGGGTCGGCCACCCAGCCGCCAGCGTCCAGCCGCGACATGTCGAGCAGGCCCGACAGCAGGTCATCGGTGGAATCCAGCGCGCCGCGGATCTGGCGCAGGAAGCTCGCCAGGAACTCGGACTCGATGTGCTGGGACATCGCATCGGCCAGCAGCTGGGCCGCATGCAGTGGCTGGATCAGGTCGTGGCCGACCGCAGTCAGGAACCGCGTCTTGGCCACGTTGGCGCGCTCGGCGTCGTGCACCGCCTGTTCCAACCGGGCCGTGCGGTCCTGTACGCGGCGCTCCAGCATTTCATTGCTGCGCCTGAGGGCAACTTCCGCGCGGCGGAACGCGGTGACATCGGTGAACGTGGCCACATAGCCGCCGCCCGGCATCGGATTGCCGCGGATTTCCACGATGGTGTCGTCAGGGAAGATCCGCTCGGACAGGTGCGGTGTGCCGCGCCGCATGTGGGCGACGCGGCGCTGCAGCGCTTTTTCGGGCGAGTCGCCAACGGCAGCGCCGATACCCAGCTGGCCCAGGGCCCACGCAGTAAGATTGACCACCGGCTGCCCCACCTGCAGCAGCTCCGGCGGGAACTTGAACAAGGCCGCATAGCGGCTGTTCCAGGCCACCAGCTGCAATTGCGCATCCACCACGCTGATGCCCTGGCTCATGTTCTCCAGCGCGGCTTCGAGCAGGCGCTGGTTGAAGCGCAGCACCTGGGTGGCTTCACCGACCGCGCGGGTGACCGCCTCCAATGGCGCGGCGCCACCCTCGCGCGCGGCCTCCACCAGCAGCCGGGCCATGCCTGCGCCGACCACCGCCGTCAGCTCGCGTTCCACTGCGATGACCCGATCGTCATCCAGCATGTTTCCTGCATGCCCGTCGAGCAGCTGTCGGGCCCTTTCCTGGCCGAGGAAACGGCCGGCGGTCTTGCGCAGCGATGCCGTGGCCACCGCATCGCGCTGGCGTGGCAGCGACGGGCGCACCGCGCGCGACACCAGCACCACGGCAACCAGGTTCGCCGCCAGGCTGGCGCCCATGCTGATGGCGATATGCCCCGGTTGCAGGCGCAGCGACAGCAGGGACAGCCAGTGCAGCCCGTCGGGACGGAGCGACGGCGTTGCAGGGGGCACGATCATGGGAAGCAACACCAGCCACAGCCAGACCAGCGAGCCGACCACGATGCCGGCAATGATCGCCGGCGAGGGTGTGCGTGGCCGGTACACCGCCAGCAGCACGGCCGGCGCCAGCTGCGAGAGGGCGGTGAAGGACATCAGGCCGAAATCGCTGAGCGCCTCGGTATCGCTCATTGCCCTGCTGTACAGCCACGCCATCAGGAACACGGCGAGGATGCCGGCGCGGCGCAGGGCCAGCACGCGCGGGCGCAGGTCGCCGGCGGCAGGGCTGCCATCGATGCCACCCAGCAGTCGCGAGCCCACGCCGTGGTTGCCGAGCATGATGGACAGTGTCAGCCCGGACAGGATCATCATGCCGGTGGCCGCGCTCAGGCTGCCCAGGTACGCCACCAGGGCCAGCAGATGGTGGCCGCCGGCCTGCGGCAGGGCCAGTACATACAGATCCGGCGAAACCGATGCCGGCAGTTGCGCGGCACCGTACAGCGCCATCGGCACCGACGGCAGCCCGATCAGCAGCAGGTACACCGGGAACAGCCAGCGTGCCGTCTTCAGGTCGGAGGTCTGGCGAAGCTCGACCACGCCCACGTGGAACTGGTGGGGCAGGGTGAAGGCGGAGATCGCGCCCAGCGCCACCATCGTCAGGTAGTCCGGAATGACCGCGGGCGGCGGCAGGTGGGCCATCTTTTCCAGCAGGGGCGTGCCGGCGCGGTGCACCGCCAGTCCGGCATACAGGCCGATCGCCAGCAGTGCCACCAGCTTCAGTACCGATTCCAGGCCCAGTGCCACCACGATGCCGCGGTTGTGTTCGGTCGCCGAGGCCTTGCGTGCACCGAACAGCAGGGTGAACGCCGCCATCGTCAGCGCGAACCAGAACGACATGTCCAGTTGCCAGCCGGCAGGTGCGAAGCGATCGCCCAGCAGGGCGCCCAGGCCCTGGCTGACCGCTTTGAGCTGCAGCGCGATGTAGGGAATGATGCCGAACAGCGCGACCAGGGTGATGGTGATGCCCAGGCCCTGGTCTGCGTGCAGCCGCGCGACCACCAGGTCGGCGATGGTGGCGCTGTTGTGCTGCTTGGCCAACCGCGCCAGTCGCGCCAGGAACGGCAGGCCGAAGGCAAAGATCAGTGCCATGCCGACCAGCGTCGGCGGAATCGGTAAGCCCCATTGCACGCCCTGCGAGGCCGCCCCGTAGTACGTCCAGGCCGTGCAGTGCACGGCCAGCGACAGCGCATAGATGACCGGCCAGATCCGTGCCAGGCGATGCCCCCGGCGCTCGCCCCACAGGGCCACGCCAAACAGCAGGACGGTCCACGCGATGCAGGCGAACAGGACGATGGAGGGCGTCAACATCGCTCCAGTGTAGAGAGAAGCGGGGCAGGGAGGCGCTAGGCAGGCACCACGATCAGTGACAACTGCTCGGCGACCACTGCAACCTCGCCATCGGCAGCCAGCTCCACGGTCTTGCGCTGGGTCAGCAGCCACTGCCCCGGTTGGCGCGGCTGGAGGGACACCAGCTGCGAACGCACCCGTATGTCCGAGCCGCTGGGTACCGGCGCCAGGAAGCGCACCTTGTTCAGGCCGTAATTGAGCACATGCGCGATGCCGGGAAAGCCGGCCAAGGCGGCCACATCCTCTTCCACCGTCAGTGACAGCAGCAGGAAGCCGTGGGCGATGGTGCGCCCACCCGGCAGCTGCGCCCGTGCGCGCACCGGGTCGACGTGGATCCAGTTGTGGTCACCGGTGGCGTCGGCGAAGGCGTTGATCCGCGCCTGCGAAACTTGGGTGATGCTGCCCAGCCGCTCGCCGGCCGCCCATTGCTGGAGAGGGCGCAGGGCGGCCGGCAATGCCTCGGTGGAGGCGGCTGTGCTCACCGCACGTCGTCCAGCAGGGCCAGGATGGCATCGCGTGCTTCCGGCTCGTTCAACATCGGCGCATGGCCCACGTCCGGCACTTCAACCAGGCGTGCGCGAGGCGATGTCGCGGCCATCTGCCGGGCGACATCGGCAGGCAGGATGTCGGACAGGGCGCCGCGCACCACCAGTACCGGCACGCGCGCGGTCAAGCCGCGAACCGCGCGCCACAGCAGCGGGCGCAGCAGCCACAGCAGCCACGGGCGGGTGGTGCGGATCACCGCCGGGTCGTAGTCCAGTTCCAGCAGCCCGTCTTCGCGCTGGCGGAACGTACGCAGGGCCATGGCCCGCCAGTCCTCCACGGTGTAGCGCGGGAATGCCGCCTTGCCGATGGTGCCCATGTAGGCGGCGGCCTGCTGCAGATCCATCGGCGGCACGGGCTTGCCAGCGTACTTGCCGATCCGTGCCAGCGCCTCGCGCGGCACTTTGGGGCCGGCATCGTTCAATACCGCCGCAGCAATCCACTGCGGTGCGCGCGAGGCCAGGGTGATGGTCACCAGCACGCCCAGCGAGGTGCCGACGAACACGGCCTTGTCGATGTTCTGCGAGCGCAGCAGTGCGACCATGTCGTCCGAATAGGTGCGCGGGTTGTAACTGGATGGATCCTGAGCACGTTCCGACCCGGCACGGCCACGCAGGTCGACGGCGATCACGCGCCAGCCCATGCCGGTGAGCACGTCGGCCAGTGCATCGAAATCGGCGGCATTGCGGGTCAGGCCGGGAATGCACACCACGGTGCCGCGGGGCGCCTGCCCGGCGTCCGGTGCATGGTCACGCGCATGCAGGCGCAGGCCATCGTCGCTGTTCCAGTACAGATCTACGTAAGACTGCATCATGCAGGGGCTTCCTGGAAATCGTAACGGATGCGCTAGAAATCGTAACGGACGCTGAGGCTATATTGGCGTGGCGGGCCATAGAAGCCAATCAGCGTGCCGACCGCCGGAATGTTGTAACCGGTGGTGCGGTATTCCTTGTCGGCCAGGTTGGTGCCCTGCAGGGAGAACGTCCACGCGTCATCCAGCCGCCAGATCACACCGGCATTGACCAGGCCGTAGCCATCCTGCTTGATCACCGGGCTCAGGTCGGTGGTCGGCCACACCTCGCTCTGGTAGCTGTAGCTCACCCGTGCCGACAGGTTGCCGCCGTTGGCCAGGTCGGTGCGGTACTCCACGTTCAACGCGCCCGAGAACTCCGGCGCATTGGTGAACTTCATCTGCCGGGCCACGTTCATGCCACGATCGATGTACTCGTCGTACCTGGTGTCCAGCCAGGCCAGGTTGCCGGAAATCAGCCAGTGCTGGCTGGGCAGATACTGGTACTCGACCTCCACGCCCTTGACGGTACCCGCGCCGGCATTGGTGAAGTCGCCGAAGAAGGAATCATCGACGCCGTCGCCATTGGTATCCAGCCCAGTGAACACCGACAGCTGGATGTCCTTGTACTTGTTGTAGAAGGCCGACAGATTCAGGAACAGGCGCTGGTCGAGGAAGGCCATCTTGCTGCCGACCTCGTAGCTGTCCACGGTCTCGTCATCGAACGGCTCGGCCGAGCGCGGCACCGCCACCGCGTTGGCACGGATGTTGTAGCCGCCGGATTTGAAGCCGCGCGTTGCCAGCCCGTAGACCATGATGTCCGGGGTGACCTGGTAGTCCAGGGAAACCTTGGGCGAGACGTTCTTGAAGTTGGTCTTCTTGTCGAAGTCCGCGGTCACCGCCAGCGGCCGGCTGAAGCCCGGGTCGGCGTAGAGGCGGTTGAGGACGATCGCGCGCTTGTCCTCGTCGGTGTAGCGGGCGCCCACATCCAGCTTGAGCCTGCTGGTCAGGTCGAAGGTCCAATCCGCATACAGCGCGGTGCTGTCGGTCAGTACCTTGCCCTGGTTGTCGGCGAACTGCGCGCTGAAGTAGTTGTTCTGGATCTGCCCACCGGCCTCGCCACTGAACTGGTACAGGCCCACCACGCCGCGCAAGCGTCCACCGGCATCGTAGTTCAGCTGCACCTCGTTGCTGACCTGGTCATCGTGGTAGGTGCCCCCCACATCGGCCAGCTTGACCGGCGTGGTGTCGAAGTCGATGTTGGCTTCACTGTCCGATTCGCGCTTGGCCACCACGTACTTCACTGCGATGTCGTCGTTCGGCCGCCAGTTCGCCGTGGCCGAAGCGCCCTTGGTTTCCACGTTGTTGAGGTTGCGCATGCCCGAGCGGATGTCGTAGCGGCTGTCCATCGGCGGGTAGGCGCGCAGGAACGGATTGGGCGCGAGCATCTTCGAGCCGCGCATGCCGGACTGGTCATCGATCCAGTCCAGCGCGAACTGCACATCGAAATCATCGCCCGCATACGCCCCCAGGTTCAGGCGCGCCGCGTTGACCTGCTTGTCGCTGACCGGCTGGCCGTTGAAGGTGTTCTCGCCGAAGCCATCGTGGTTCATGCTGGCCATCGCCACGCGTGCACGCAGGCCGCTGTCGGCGCCACCGATCGGGCCGCCGATCGCCGCCTTGGCATCGAGCTGGCTGTAGTTGCCCACGGTGATCTGGGCGAAGCCCTCGGTCTGGGTGGGCAGGCCGCGCGAGATGTACTTGATCGCACCGCCGATGGTGTTCTTGCCGTACAGCGTGCCCTGCGGGCCGCGCAGCACCTCGATGCGCGAAACGTCGAACACATCCAGCAGCGCGCCCTGCGGACGTGCGATGTAGACGTCATCCAGGTAGATGCCGACGCCCGGGTCCGCGCCCCAGGTGGGATCGGACTGGCCGACGCCACGGATGTAGGCGGTCACCGTGCTGCTGGCGCCGCGTGCGGCGTAGATGGTCAGGTTGGGCACCTGCCCATCCAGGTCGCTGATGTCCTGGACATTCATCCGGTCCAGCGCCTCGGAGGTGAAAGCGGTGACTGCCACCGGCACTTCCTGCAGGGTTTCCTCGCGCTTGCGCGCGGTGACCTTGATGCTGTCCAGATTGGTGGGTGAGGCGCTCCTGGCCACGGGCGCCGCCCCCTGCGCCGCATCCTGTGCCAGTACCGGGCCAGACGCCAGCAGCGCGCCGATCATCAGGCTCAGACAATTCCGTTTCATTCATTCCTCCCCAGGGCATGTCCATTGCAGATGGCCCGATGCCACCCCTGCAGCCAAGGCTAGCGGTGTCATCGGCCAGCAGCGAGTGGACCTAGGTCCAGTCGGCAGCGGCCGCCGGATGCGGATACTGGGCTCGCCCCCAGCCGGACGCGTTCCCGGTACTCCTTCATCCACGACTCACCCCTGAGGATCTGGTCATGAAATCCGGAATCGATTCGATCAAAGCGATGGCGCTGGTGCTGTGCACCTGGCTGGCAACGGCGGGCAGCGCGCTTGCAGCCAGCCCGGCAGGGCATTGGGATATCGGCCTGTACGGCAACCTGTTCGGCGCCCGCGAATACCAGGTCTGGGTGCCGGCCGGCTACGACGCGGCCCAGCCACTGCCCCTGCTGCTGGTGCTGCACGGCTGCGTGACCGGCCCGAACCTGATGGGCGAGGCTTCAGGCTTCAACGAGGTCGCCGACAGCGAGGGCTTCATCGTGGTGTATCCGCGCCAGAACGTCACCTCCAATCCTGCGCGTTGCTGGAACTGGCAGCTGCCGATCAATCAGGCGCGCGACAGTGGCGAGCCATCACTTCTGGCCGGCATCGTGGACAAGGTGAAAGCCAGCTACAGCATCGATCCGCACCGAGTCTATGTCACCGGCATTTCTGCCGGCGGCGCGATGACCTCGATCATGCTGGCCTGCTACTCGGATGTGTTCGCCGCCGGCGCCATCCATTCCGGTGGCATGTACAAGGGCGCGACCACCGTTTCCGGTAGCGCCTACGCACTGTTGGCCGGCAGCATCTACTCACCGGACAGCAACGGTCGGCTGGCCTGGCAGTGCTCGGGTTCGCCTTCGCCGCGGCCGCTGCCGGTGCTGGTGTTCCATGGCAGCGCTGACCTCACCGTCAACCCGGTGAACGGTGAGCAGGCCGTGCGCCAGTTCCTGCAGACCAACGACCTGGCTGACGATGGCCTGGACAACGACTCGGTGAAGTACGTGCCGACCAGCACCCATCACGGCCAGGTGCCGGGCGGGCGCGCGTACACGGTGGACACCTACGCCTACGGTGGCAGGACGCTGGTGCAGCACTATGTGGTGCAGGGAATGGGGCATGCGTGGAGTGGCAGCCAGTCCGGCCTGCCGTTCACCGATCCGAAGGGGCCCGATGCCACGCTGATCACCTGGTTGTTCCTGAAGGACTACCAGCGCTGAGCCTGGACGCCTGTATCCGTTCAGTGGGCGGATGCAGGAGCAGGCCAGTTGCGCAGAACCACGGACGCCACCGCCCCACGAACCGCCTCGCGGGACGGTCGGAGGGCTCAAGAAATACTTAAGGTGGTCGCTAATGCGCAGGGGGGGGCATGGGGCCCGCTCAATTGGGCACTTCTGTTCCAGATATAAGGATGTAGTTCTGTGAGAGTTATTGTTGTTCTGGCGTTGGCGTTGTCCATCAGTGGGTGCGGGATGCTTCCGAAGAAGGAAACGCCCGAGCAGACGGTGGCGGCATCCCGCTTCTATCCCGGGAAATCGATCGACCAGGTCAGGGCTGCTTCGATCGAGGTCTTGAACCTGCTAGCGCCCGGGAAGATGGAATTCGATGCTGGCGCGCCCGGTATCGCAGCGAAGCGCACCTATGGGTACGTCGAACGGCGCATGGGCTACCAGGGCACCATGACGACGTTCTACAACGTCAACATGACGGCGATCAGCTGGTACACCGTTGCGCTTTCTGAAGAAGCCGGTGGTACGCGGGCCCGATTTGCGCTGCAGACGCGTGCCGACGATCATGCTTCGTACTGGGCCAACCCTGCTATCCCAGCCATTTACACCAGCTTCCGCCACGATATTCCGCTGGACGGACGCCAGGGCACGGCCGATCTGAAGCTGTTCCATGATCGCGTCGAATATGTGCTGGGGCTGCGTCCGAATTGGGTGTCATGCGGCGAAGTGAATGAGCCAGGCAAGGTTCTCGAGCTCTGCGATAGCAACGGCATCAGCGACGTCGGTCCGATCCGATCCTGACCGTTCCCGGGCCGCTCCTGGGTTGATACGCAGGGCGGCTCGTGTAGTAACGTGAGTTTCATTTCCCGATTCTGCCTCTTCATCGACCCGTGCCAGGGTCTGGTCGTACGACATCCCCATGCTGGATGTGTTCGGCTAGGCTGGTCTGATGAAGACAAGGATGAAAGCAATCATGAACCGCTGGATTCTCCTGGCATTGGCCACGCTCCCCTTCGCCGCCGGTGCCGTGGTCATCCGCGATGATGTTGACGATGCCAGGTACCAGATCGACGCATCGGTGTTCCCGGCACTGGCGGACATGCCAGGCGAGGGGCACGGCGTCCTGATCGCATCGCGCTGGGTGCTGACCGCCGCGCATGCCGCACCGATGGAGGGGATGGGCGCCACCATCACCATCGATGGGAAGGGCTACGGCGTCGAGCGTGTCTTCCTGCATCCCGGCTACCGCAGGATGCCCGAGGCGCTGGGCGAGGAAGCGATGGCAAAGGGGAGTGCGTCGAAAATCCACGCGTTTCTGGCGGTGTCGGATGACATTGCACTGATCAGGCTTGCCTCACCGGTGAGCGACGTACAGCCGGTCGCGCTCTATCGTGGCAGCACCGAGGTCACCCAGGTCGCCGCCTTGATCGGCAAGGGCGCCACCGGCAACGGTGCGACGGGAGTGGTACCCGGCGGGCCGCATCGTACGACCCTGCGGCGTGCCTGCAATGCGATTACCGGCGGCAACGCGCGCTATCTCTGGTACCGGTTCGACCCGCCTCCGCAGGGCCTTCCCCTTGAAGGCGTACTTGGCAACGGCGACAGCGGCGGCCCGCTGCTGATCAATGAAAATGGGACCTGGCAGCTGGTTGGCCTCGGCTCCTGGATCACCGCCGTTCCCGAGCATGCCCTTGAGGCGGGCTTCTATGGCCAGGTTGTCTACAACGTCCGCGTGTCCCGCTACCTTGACTGGATCGAAAGCACCATGGGGCGTGACGCGTCACATTAATGCCCGCGGCGCGACTGTACGGAGCGGGCGCAGCAGACAGAAGCACGCCTAAACGATTCATGGTCCCGGACAACCGCATGGCTCGGATCTCAGCCGTTGCGACGGGCGCTCGTATCCTTCCCGCCATGAGTTCCCCATTCGATCTTCCAGATTTCATGAAAGTCACCCGGCCCTCCGGCTGGGTGCAGAGCGGCGAGCGCTGGGACCTGTGGTGGAACGGGCGCTCGGTGGCCAACATCGTGCCGCATGCCGTGCTTGGCTTCCGGGTGTACCTGGACGCACGCAAGATGTCCCAGACCAAGGTGGTGGCCGCCACGAATGTGCGTCAGGCCAGGCGCTACGCAGAGCGCTGGTGTGCCGCGCGGCTCTGCCCGCAGCTGCGGCTGCGCGAGGCAGTGGCGCGCCTGGTGGACGTAGCGCCGGAAGCGAGCGCTGCGCCGTCGCCCGCACTTTCGGCGGAGCAACAGCAGCAGGCCCGCCGCCTGGCCGAGGCCGGGGCAGGGGAGGTGGCACGGATCAAGCAGGCGCTGGCACCGCGACCGCCCGCGACGAAGGCCAGGCCGGAGCTGCAGGGGCGAGGTGGAGCCTGGTCGATACCCGGCCAGGCGCCGTCAAGCCGCCATTCGAACGGCAATGCCTCCCCTGCCGGGGTTATGCCGAGAGCTCCTCGCGCACGATCCTGGCTCCTTCGCTGAGCGCACGCAGCTTGCCCCGTGCCACGTCACGGGCCAGCGGCGCCATGCCACAGTTGGTGCTCGGGTAGAGCTTGTCGGCTTCCACGAACTGCAGCGCCTTGCGCAGGGTGTTGGCCACCTCATCAGCCGTCTCCACCGTGCTGGAGGCCACGTCGATGGCGCCCACCATCACCTTCTTGCCGCGCACCAGCTCGATCAGGTCGATCGGCACGTGCGAGTTGTGGCATTCCAGCGAGATGATGTCGAGGTTGGAGGTCTGCAGCTTCGGGAACGACTCTTCGTACTGGCGCCATTCCGAGCCCAGTGTCTGCTTCCAGTCGGTGTTGGCCTTGATGCCGTAGCCATAGCAGATGTGCACCGCGGTCTCGCACTTCAGCCCTTCGATTGCACGTTCCAGGGCGGCCACGCCCCAGTCGTTCACCTCATCGAAGAACACATTGAAGGCGGGCTCGTCGAACTGGATGATGTCCACGCCGGCGGCCTCCAGCTCCTTCGCTTCCTCGTTGAGGATCTTCGCGAATTCCCAGGCCAGCTTTTCGCGGCTCTTGTAGTGCGCGTCGTACAGGGTGTCGATCATGGTCATCGGACCGGGCAGCGCCCACTTGATCGGCTGCGTGGTCTGCCGGCGCAGGAACTTCGCATCCTCGACGAACACCGGCCTGGGGCGGCTCACGGCGCCGACCACGGTCGGCACGCTGGCATCGTAGCGGTTGCGGATGCGCACGGTTTCGCGCTTCTCGAAGTCGACGCCGCTGAGATGCTCGATGAAGGTGGTGACGAAGTGCTGGCGGGTCTGCTCGCCGTCACTGACGATATCAATGCCGGCATGCTGCTGTTCCTGCAGGGACAGGCGCAGGGCGTCCTGCTTGCCCTCGATCAGGCCTTCGTCCTGCAGCTTCCAGGGTGACCAGAGCTTCTCGGGCTCTGCAAGCCAGGAGGGTTTGGGCAGGCTGCCTGCGGTGGAGGTGGGGAGCAGCGTCTTCGTCGGCATCGTGTGGTGTGTCCTTGGGGCGAATGGGAAATCGATGGATCAGCGGGCGGCCCACTGCTCAAGCACGGCGCGGTACGGCTTGATGAAGTGTTCTTCGGTGAACCGGCCCTGCTTGACCGCCAGCTGGCTGCGCTCTTCGCGGTCGTAGACGATGCGGGTGGAGGAGTAATCCTGGTGCTTCAGGCTGGGCTGGTAGACCTTGCCGGCCACGGAATTGGCGTTGTAGATCTCCGGGCGGTAGATCTTCTGGAAGGCCTCCATGGTGCTGATGGTGCCGATCAGTTCCAGATTCGAGTAATCGCCCAGGAGGTCACCCTGGAAGTAGAACGCCAGCGGCGCGACGCTGCCCGGCGGCATGAAGTAGCGCACCTGCAGGCCCATCTTGTCGAAGTACTGGTCGGTGGGGGAAAACTCGCCCTGGCGGTACTCCACGCCCAGGATGGGGTGATGGTTCTCGGTGCGGTGGTAGGTCTTGCTGCTGGAAACGCTGATGCAGATCACCGGTCCCTTGCTGAAGTTGGCACGGTAGGCGTCCGAGCCCAGGAAGTGCTGGAACAGCTTGCCGTGCAGGTCGCCAAAGCCTTCGGGAATGCCGAAGGTGGCCTTGCCCTCGTTGCTGGCCGGCAGCACCACGCTGAAGTCGTAGTCGCGCACGTAGGACGAGAAGTTGTTGCCGACGATACCTTCGGTGCGCACGCCGGTCTGCGTGTCGACGATGGTCGGCCGCAGCACTTCGATCAACGGGAACGGATCGCTGCCGTCGGCACCGTCGATGTGCATTTCCACCGAGATGATGTCCAGCTCGACGGCATAGCGGTCCGCGTTCGGGTTGTCCCAGTGCGCCAGGTCGTTGAAGCGGTTGTTGATCATGCTGATCGTGTTGCGCAGGTTCTCCTGCCGCGACGCGCCACGGGCCAGGTTGGCGAAATTGGTGGTGATGCGCGTGCCCTCGGCCGGCTGGTAATCCTCGTTGAAGGGGATGCGCGTGATGCTGAAGGTGAAGGTGTCGGTCGTCATGGGCGGCGTTCCGGGTTGCGGGGTGACATCCGAATGCAAGTGCGGGCATTCGGTATTCAAAGGACTGCAGCGGCCTCGGCAGTGGCAGGCGCTGCGCGATGGGACAGTGCCAGCAGGGGCATCGCCCGCTGCACCGCCAGCCGTGCGCGCTGGATCAGGGCGTCGTTGTGCACGCGGCCATCGGCGAAATCACGGTCGGTGGCGTAGACCCCCAGCGGCAGGGTGCGGGCCTGGAAGAAGCTGAAAAGCGGACGCAGCTGGTGGTCGATCACCAGCGCGTGGCGCTCGCTGCCACCGGTAGCGGCCAGCAGGATCGGGGTATCGACCAGTGCATCCTGGTCGATGAAGTCGAAGAAGTGCTTGAACAGGCCGGTATACGAACCGCGGTAGACCGGCGTGGCCACCACCAGTACGTCGGCCTGTTCAACGGCCGCCAGTTGCCGCTCCACCGCCTCGGGCAACTGCGAGCGCCACAGTGCACCGGCCAGTTGAGGCGCCAGTTCACCCAGTTCGATCAGGTGCGGCTCGCAAAGTACGTCTTCGCCGATCAGGCCCAGCAGGTGCTCGGCCAGGGTCGCAGCACGGGAGGGGCGCTGCAGCCCGCCGGAAACGGCGACGATACGGAGGGGGCGGGTCATCTGTTCGCTTTCAGCAGGGGAGGGGCTCCTTCGGGCGATCTGCGGGGGCGCAGTCCTGCAGGCCGGCGAGGTGACCGGGCGGGCAGGCAACCGAAGGCATGACCCGATGCTAGTCACGCCCTTCCATGACGTAAAATGGTATTACTTCACCAATCCATGAGCGGGATTCATCGTCATGCTGGAGCGGATCCACCTCAGCATCGTGCAGCAGGTCGAGCAGCAGGGCTCGCTGACTGCGGCCGCCGGCGTGCTCAACCTGACCCAGTCGGCACTCAGCCACAGCATGAAGAAGCTGGAGCAGCAGCTCGGCACCGATGTCTGGCTGCGCGAAGGCCGCAGCCTGCGCCTGACCCAGGCCGGACAGTACCTGCTGGCGGTCGCCAACCGGGTGCTGCCGCAGCTGGACCTGGCCGAGGAACGGCTGGGCCAGTTCGCGCAGGGCGAGCGCGGTGCACTGCGCATCGGCATGGAGTGCCATCCCTGCTACCAGTGGTTGCTGAAGATCGTCTCGCCGTACCTGGCCGCGTGGCCGGACGTGGATGTGGACGTCAAGCAGAAGTTCCAGTTCGGCGGCATCGGCGCACTGTTCGGCTACGAGATCGACCTGCTGGTCACACCCGATCCACTGCTGAAGCCGGGCCTGAAGTTCATCCCCGTGTTCGACTACGAGCAGGTGCTGGTGGTGGCCAGCAACCACGCCCTGGCCAAGGTGGACCACGTAAAGCCGCGCCAGCTCGGCCAGGAAGTGCTGATCAGCTACCCGGTGCCGTTCGAGCGCCTGGACATCTACAACCAGTTCCTGCTGCCGGCCGGCATCACGCCGCGGCGGCACAAGACCATCGAAACCACCGACATCATGATGCAGATGGTGGCCAGCGGCCGTGGCGTTGCCGCCATGCCGCGCTGGTTGGTGGAGGAGTACGCGGCGCGCATGGATGTGGTACCCGTGCGCCTCGGCGCCAAGGGCATCCCCAAGCAGATCTACCTGGGGGCGCGCGAGGCCGATACCGGCATCGACTACCTGCAGGCCTTCATCGAACTGGCCCGTAACAGTTCGCCGCTTGCTGGCAATGCGCGTGGAGCGCGTTGATGCCGGCAGGTACTTCATCGCAGGCGGACGCCTTCATCAACGCCTTTTCACTGGAAGTCAGCGCAAAGGCCATGCCGGCACTGCGTGCCGAGGCGGCCCGCATCCCGCGAGGCACGGTCATCTCCATTCCCTGGCTGGCCAGCGAGGACGACGATGCACGCCTGGCCGCCGCACGCACGGTGCGCGCGCTCGGTTTCGAGCCGATGCCGCATCTCTCTGCCCGGCGTATCCGGTCGCGTGCGGCGCTTGAGCGGTTCCTGGAACGCGCCGCCAGCGAAGCGGGGGTGGAGAAGTGCCTGCTGATCGCCGGTGATCTTTCCGTGCCCGCAGGGCCGTATGCCGACAGTACCTCGATCATCGAGACCGGCCTTCTTGAGCGTTACGGCATCAAGGTTGTTGCCATGGGCGGGCATCCGGAAGGGCATCCGGTGATGAACACCGAGGATCGGTGGCACGTACTGGAACATAAGTGCCAGGCCATCAAGGCGAGAGGCATGGCACCGCTGATCATCACCCAGTTCGCCTTCGATGCCGATATCGTGCTGGCCTGGCTGGATGCGCTGCGCACCCGTGGCATCACGGTTCCAGTGCTGGTCGGCGTACCGGGCCCGGCCAGCATTGCGCGGCTCGCCCGCTACGCTGCGATGTGCGGCGTGGGTGCCAGCGCATCGATGCTGGCGCGGTACGGCATCTCGATCGGCCGGCTGCTCGGCACGGCGGGGCCGGAGGTGTTCGTCGATCGGCTGGTGAAAGGGCTGACGGACGCCCATGGTCCGGTCAGCCCCCATTTCTTCCCGTTTGGCGGCATTGCGCCGTCGCTGGAGTGGGTAGCGCAGTACCGGCGGAGTGTTTACAGCAGCGGCGGCTGAAAATCAGGGCAGCTGCTCGTCCCAAGATCGAGGCGCTCTGCAATGCGCTGGGGATTGATGTCTCCGGCGCGATTGATCAGGACGACGACCGTTCTTCGCTGCGCGGGAACGTGCCGAAAATATCCGGTAAAGCCTGCGGTTCCGCCCCCGTGACCGACTACATTGCCGTCATCGGCAACCTGCCAGCCGGCCCCCCAGCCCGCCTTGCTTCCGTTGGAAAGAACCGTGTCGCACCACATGTGTCTCAGCGCGGCATCGGGTAGCAGCCGACCCTGGTCCAACGCCACAGCAAGGCGTGCCATGTCATCGATGCTCGCCAACAGGCTGCCGGCCGCCCACGCCGAACCCGGAGCAGTGGGCGGTGGGTCGTGCCACTGGCCATCCTGGAATAGATGCCCCTGGGCAATCCGGCGCCGATCCTCTGAGCGGCGCGGCCCCGCGTCGCGCATGCCCAGCGGCGACAGGATCTCTTCCTGGAGGACGTTCCAGTAATCCATGCGGGTTGCATGTTCGATGGCCAGGCCGAGCAGAATGTAGTTCGTATTGGAATAGGCATGCCGCGTACCGGGCGCAAACTCCAGCGGCATCTGCTCCACCCCTGCCAGCAGTTCACGAGGGCGCGGACTCGTCGGCATCAATCGCAGGAAGTTGGCTTCATTCAAATAATTGGGAATGCCGGAGGTATGGCTCAGCAGCCGCAGCAGCGAAATGGATGCCCAGGCTGAAGGCAGTCCCTCCACATACAGGCCGATGGGCGCCGTTACGTCGAGCAACTGCCGCTGCTGGAGCCGGAACACCAGCAGCGCCGTGAACACCTTGGTGATCGATCCCAGCTCGAACACGGTATGGCGATCAATCGGTGAGGGCCGGGTGTCAGTGCGTCGGCCCGCTGCGGATAGTGCGGCGATGCGCCCATGATCTACCACAACGGCCGCCAGGCCAGGCTGTTGCTCGGCCTGCAGCAGCCTGGCCAGCGAGCTGCAGCTGCCTGAAGTACTCCGGCTCGCCAGTGCAGACCGGGCAGGCAGGCCGCAGCCAGCAGCCAGAAGTGCTGCACACAGGTGGCGCCGGACAGGATCGTTGCGCATGGCGTATCAGCTCGCAGCGGCGTTGTGGCAATGGTATCGCGGGTCGAGCAGGCCGAGCGGATGAGGCGGGTGTCCCGGGTGGGTCTGCCCTGCGGCTTCTGGCAGCGTGGCGTGCCGACACATCACCCACGAAGGCTGACAGCTGTCACTGGCTGCGACCCGGGCGGAAGCGAATAGTGGGCGCCAAGGCGAGGGCACCTCGCCACCACTCAGCTACCACTCGCCAAGGGGACCGCTCATGAACATGCTCCAGCAACTCACCTCGCAGACGCCGATCTGGGTCTGGCTGCTCCTGGCCTTCCTCGTCACCCGTGGCATCGCCGCCATGAAGCCGGGGGAAACCTCGCTGCAGAAGCTGGCGATCGTGCCTGCGCTGTTCACCGCATGGGGTGCGTGGTCGATCAGCCATCGTTTCGGCACGTCGCTGAGCGCCTGGGGTGAATGGCTCGCCGGCATCGGCACGGGTGCCGCGCTGGGCTGGCTGCTGCTGGATCGGCTGAAGCTGACGATGGACCGCAGCACCGGCAAGCTCTGGCGCAACGCGGACTTCAGCCTGCTGCCGCTGCTGCTGATCACCTTCCTGGTGAAGTACGGCTTCGAAGTCGCGTTTGCGGTGTCGCCGTCGCTGACCGCCAATGCTGGCTTCAGTGCAGCCTACCTGCTGCTGGCGGGTGGATTCACCGGCCTGTTCATTGGCAAGTACTGCCGGTACCTGGCCTCGCTGCGGGTTGATGCGGCAGGCAAGGGGCTCGAAACCGCACGCTGATGGATCTGGTAGCGCCGGCCGCTGGCCGGCTCCTCACGTCACAGGCAATCGAGTTCGGCGCTACCATCGGAGCGGCTGCGCCTCCGGTGAGAGCCCGGGATGGATGGAACCATCTGAACAGGAATCGATAATGGAAGCGATGTATCCGGTCGGCGTTGTAGGGGAAAGCGGATCATCTGGTTCGCCTGGGTATCAGGTGACCATGATCGGGTGATGTCCAGCAATGGAAGGCCTGTCTGCGATAACAGCAAAGAAGGGCTCGAGGGTCAGGTCGCCGCTCGCGGCCGAGTCCTGGACTGGGAAGGAGAATCCATCATTGACCTCGACTCGCTGGTCTCGTCTGTAGATTCAGGGAGGGAGGTTGACCCCGGGAAGGTCGTGGATGCATGGAATTTCATGACTGACCTCTTCAGGGTGATCGGGAATGCCCCCAAGCAGCTGTTTCACGCCGAGTTGATGGATAGCTATGACGCCTTCTTCTCGCAGTGCGAGGTCACTCAATCGCTTGGTCTGAGATCGATTTCCATTGCACGGCGCGATCTGGATCGGACGCTTGTCAGGCGCGCAGCGGCTTCTGGAAGAATGGTCCATGCAGGCGGCCTGATTGATGGGGGGGGGGGGTAGCGCTACCGGGGATCGCCTGCAGCAGTGAAGGGCGCCGCAGGATCCATCGATTGCTTCTGCCCGCCCAGCTGATCAGCAGCACGGGCTGCGCCGCTCGCACTCGCATCCAGCCCGTGCACGCACCGGGACGTGTGTATCGAAACCTTTGCCTCGGTGAGCCAGCAGGGCCTGCGATCAGCTGCAAAGTCCGGGCTCGCCATCACTGTCGCTCTTCAGGATGACATCCAGGATGGCCTGGTTGCTCCACGCTGGCGATGGCGCGTCTTCGGTCCGTGTACTCGGCGCAGTGGGCTGAATCCCAGCGACCGGACAGTACGCCTGCTAGCGGGCGGCAACGGATATCAGCGTGCGCTGGACGAGTTGATCTCCCCGCACGGCCTGAATTCGCTTTCGCATCACGGCAAGAGCGGGTCAGGGGAGTTCCAATCGCAAATGACTCTCACTACACTTGCGGCATCCCACCCCTTCCGCCGCCTATGGCGGTCAGAACTCCGGCTCCCAACGTGAATTCCCCGCCCCACCTGTGCAGACCGCAGGCATTTGCCCTGAGGGTGATGTGTCCACGCTAGGCCGGGGCACGGGCAGCAGCGCGGAACGGGCCTCTCCCACGGAGGCAGGCATTCCGGAAGACGCCTCGCCAACGGGCGGGAACCTCCTTGCGAAAGCCTATGCCCGTTGGCGCGGGCCCATTCTGCGCAGCCTTGCGCGTGTCAGGGGTGCGGACGGTGAGGATGCCCTGCACGACGGTGCAGTCAAGTGGCTGGCGGCAAATCCTGCACTGGCGTCGTGCGACCAGCAAGGTGCCTATTTCCGGCGAACGGTGATGAACACCGTGGCCGATGAATATCGTGAGCACACCGCAGGCCGCCGTCTCCAGACGCTGCCGCTGGCAGATGCAGAGGATGCGGGCCAGGCCATCGCCAGCGATGAATCACAGTGCCCGTTGCAGCTCAGCGCCCAGCGGCAGCGCCTGGAGCGCCTGCGAGAAGCACTGGCCGAGCTGCCGGAGCGCCAACGCGAGGCTTTTGTGCTCTGCCGCTTCGATGGGCTGACCCAGGAAGACGTGGCTGCTCGCATGCAGATCTCCCGCCGCATGGTGGTCAAGCACCTGTCGCGAGCGGTTGCCTACTGCGAAGTGCGGGTACGCTATGCGTCTCTGGCACAGATGCAGGAACTGCATCGCCCGATCAAGGCGGGCGAGGCGTTGGCGCCTGCCATCGATGCTGATTTTCCCTGCCGATGACCGATCTCCCTTCTGCCGCAGGTTCCGACCCGTTTGCCCTGCATGAGGCGGCCGCCGCGTGGATGGTGCGGCGGCAGGATGCGGACTGGCAACCGGAAGAAGAGGCGGCCCTGCAGCACTGGCTGGCCGAGAGCGAAGCGCACCGACAGGCGTTCGCCGACGTGGCCAGAACCTGGCACGACCTGGGCCAGTTGCCGCGCCCCGTGCTGGCCTCGGACGCGCGTGCGGTGATCGCCCCAGCAGTACCTTCACCTGCCGCTCCACGCCGGGGCAGGGCGGCGCGGCGTGCACGGTCGTGGCGCCTGCCACGCGTTGCGGCGGCTGCGGCCGTGGCGATGCTGGCCTTGGGGTACGTCGGCTACGGTTGGTACACCGCGCCCAGCTACGTACAGGACGTGGTCACCGGTGCGGGCGAGATACGTGATCTTCAATTGCCGGACGGCACACGGATTTCACTCAATGCACGCAGCACGCTGGCGGTGCATTTCTATCGATCCCGTCGTGAAGTGGTACTCAGCCAGGGCGAGGCGTACTTCGAGGTCGCCCCGGCGGCCGACCGGCCCTTCACCGTCGATGCCCAGCGTAGCCGGGTGACGGTGGTCGGCACGGCCTTCAATGTGCGCAATGGCCCGGGCGAAGTCGTGGTCAAGGTGCTGCATGGGCACGTGCGGGTACAGCCGGATCGCGCAGAAGGTGCCTCGCCGGTCAGCCTGCACGCCGAACAAGGCCTGGCCGTTACCACGCTTACAGCCGCCTACCGCTCCATTGCCGCCAGCGCAGACAGCATTGGCGGCTGGCGCAACGGGCGCCTGGTGTTCCGGCGCACCCCGCTGGACGAAGTGGCGCAGGAGGTCGGGCAGTATCTGGGCCATCCCGTCACGCTGGGCCAGCCAAGGCTGAAGTTCCTGCCGGTCTCCGGCTACGCAGCCACCGATGCCCCAGCCACCTTCCTGGAGGCGCTGCCGGATCTGTTGCCCGTGCAGGTGACCCGCACTGCCCAGGGCGGCTATCGCATCGACGAACGGCCTGTTGCCCGCTGACCCCGGAACGAAAATTTCTACCGGGGCGGGTTCCCACCCCACCGCCGTTTTCCGTTTACCCCAGTGAGGCCAGTAGCGGCCAAGCATGATGGAGCGGTAATGGGGTACATGAAGATCAAGCGCGCACTTGTTGCTGGCGCGTTCTCTACGGGGGTACACGCCAAGCGACTGCCGTTGCTGGCACTGTGCATTTCCAGCGCGCTGGCAGCGCCGGCCATCGCACAGGCGCAGCCGGCTGCGCGCGTGCCGTTCAATATTCCGGCGCAACCGCTTGATGCCGCGCTGCGCCGCTTTTCCGAGCAGTCCCGGCAGCAGGTGCTGTTCAGCGAATCGGCGGTGGCGGGCCGTCGCGCCCCGGCCTTGACCGGCAGCTACACACCGCAGGAAGCACTGGCGCGCCTGCTGGAGGGCAGTGGCGTGCGTGTCAATGCCACCCGTCCGGGCGTGTTCACCCTGGCGCAGGAAGCAGCAACA
Organism: Stenotrophomonas sp. SMYL41; assembly: GCF_036319965.1. NCBI lineage: Bacteria > Pseudomonadati > Pseudomonadota > Gammaproteobacteria > Lysobacterales > Lysobacteraceae > Stenotrophomonas > Stenotrophomonas sp. SMYL41. Next base: position 269,476 of record NZ_JAWIRX010000001.1, read on the forward strand.
CCTACGCGCAGCAAGGAGGCCCAGACCACCCTGCAGACGGTGAACGTGACCGCCAACGCGCCAAGTGATGGCGCCTACACAGCACGTGAGCTGAGCCTGGGCAAGCTGGAGCAGAGCATCCGCCAGACCCCGCAGTCGGTCAGCGTGATCACCCGCCAGCAGCTGGACGACCGCAACCTCACCACGCTGGACGAGGCGCTGGCGCAGACCACGGGTGTGACCAAGACCGCCCGCAACTTCGGCAACCACAAGTTCTCGATCCGCAGCTTCACCGTGGACGACAGCAACTATCTGGTCGATGGCGTGGCCGGCATCGTCTATGCCCCGGTGGGTTGGCTGCCGATCGACACCGCGGTGCTGGAGCGGGTTGAAGTGCTGCGCGGTGCCGGTGGCATGATGCTGGGTGCGGCCGACCCCAGCGGGGCGATCAACATGGTGCGCAAGCGCCCGCGCGACCAGGCCCATCTCGATCTGGCGGCAACCGTGGGTTCGTGGGACAACTACCGCGTCGAGGTTGATGGCGGCGGCCCGCTCAATGCCGCCGGCAGCGTGCGCGGCCGACTGGTCGCCGCCTACCAGGACCGCGATTACTTCCAGCGGGGAACCTCATCGAAGACACCGGTGGCCTATGGGGTGATCGACGCCGACCTGGGTGCGGACACCACGCTGACCTTCGGCCTGCGCCACCAGGCCAGTGACACCGACGGCTACTGGCTGTTCGGCCTGCCGCGCTACACCGATGGCGGTGCGCTGGACATCAAGCGTTCCACCTCGCTCATCCAGGACTGGAACCGGCAGGAGGGCTCCGTTGAAGAAGCCTTCGCAGAAGCGGAGCACCGCTTCAACGAACGCTGGAAGGCGCGCCTGTCGGTGAACCGCACCGAATCGGACCTGGACCAGCGTGTCGCGGTTCCGCTGGGCGGGGTGGACCGCGCCACCGGCATCGGTTCGCGCTTCTATGACATCTATTTCAACCGCTCGCGCGTGCGCAGCGATGGCATCGACCTGCACACCACCGGCAGTTTTGAAGCCTTCGGCCGCAGCCATCAGGTGCTGCTGGGCGCCATGTGGTCGCGCCAGCGTACCCGCCAGAGCTCGGCGGACCTGGCCATCGACGTGCCGATCAATGTCTACGCACCCGACCACAGCGCCATTGCGCAGCCGCTCCAGCCAGCCTGGGACTGGTCAGAAAACGCCCGCGCCCAGCAGAGCGGCGTGTACAGCAATCTGCGCCTGCAGCTGGCAGAGCAGCTGCACCTCACGCTGGGTGGCCGGCTGAGCTGGGTGAAGTACCAGTCCAGCGATGGCTTCACTGGCGCCAAGAGCCGTGACTACGAACAGAAACACGAATTCACCCCGTATGCCGGCCTTGTCTACGACCTGGGTCCACAATGGTCGGTCTACGCCAGCTACGCCGACACCTTCCAGCCGCAGAGCTCGTACGTCACCGCGTCCGGCTCGGTGCTGGATCCGGCCATCGGCGCCAACTACGAGCTGGGCGTGAAGGGGGAATTGAACGATGGGCGCTTGAACCTTTCCGCTGCGGTGTTTTCCATCCGCAAAACCGGCAACGCCGTGGTGGACGAATCCGACCCGGGCAGCTGCCGTGGCTCGCTGGCGTCGTCCGATTGCTACCGCAATGGAGGCAAGCTGCGCAGCAAGGGCTTTGAATTGGAAGCCAGCGGCGAACTGGCACCGGGCTGGCAGATGATGGCGGGCTATACCCACGTCACCAGCCGCGACGATGAGGGCGCGACCATCAGCGCCGAGACACCTCGCCACCTGTTGCGCCTGTCGACGTCCTACCAGCTGCCCGGCAAGTGGAACGCGTTCTCCGTGGGTGGTGGTGTATCGGCACAGAGCAGCTACTCCTATCCGGCCTACGACGACCCGGACTGGCGCATGGGTGCAGCAGGACGTGCTGTGTGGGACCTGCGTGCCGGCTACCGGATCAATCCGCGCTGGAGCGTGGGCCTCAACGTGGCCAACCTGTTCGACACGCGCTATTACGCGATGATCAGCCAGATCCGCCGCGGCAACTTCTTCGGCGAACCCCGCAATGTAATGCTGACGCTGCGCGGCTCGCTGTGATCTTCCGCAACCGGCGGGGCAACGGCCTGCCCGTCACGGGGCAGGCATGAAGGCAGGCTTCCGGCAGAGCATGTCGTGGCTGCACACGTGGTGCGGCCTTACCTGCGGCTGGCTGCTGTGCGCGATCTTCCTGACCGGCACGCTCAGCGTGTTCCGCGAGCCGATCACGCGATGGATGGAGGCCGGCCCCGTGCCGGCCTCCTTGCCGGCGGTGGACACCGCAACGCAGGCGGTGCGTGCGCAGCACTGGCTGGCCGCAAACACCACCGATGCCCGGGCATGGCAGATCCGTTGGCCTGCGCAGCACGGCTGGCCGCTGGAGCTGTCATGGGAGGATGGCGACGGCAACGCGCACGAACGCTGGGTGGATGCCAGTACAGGCATGCCACAGCCTCCACCTCGTCTTCGGGAAACCGAAGGCGGGCGCCACTTCATGTCCTTCCATTACACCCTGCACGGTGGCATGGCCGGCTACTGGCTGGTCGGCTGGATCACCGCCTGCATGCTGCTGGCGCTGGTGTCCGGCGTGGTAGTGCATAAACGCATCTTCAAGGACTTCTTCACCTTCCGCCCGGGCAAGGGACAGCGCAGTTGGCTGGATGCGCACAACCTGAGTGCCGTGCTGACCCTGCCGTTCCTGTTCATGATCGGCTACACGGGGCTGACCTTCTTCTACAGCAGCTATCTGCCGTGGCCGGTGCACGCCGCCTATGGCGATGCGGATGGCGCCTATGCGCGCTACGAAGCCGAGCTGGCGCCTGCACCGTTGGCTCCGCCCGGCATCCTGGTATCCACCGCGCAACTGCCGGACCTGCCGCAACTGCTGGCACGCGCGCACGCCATCAGCGGGCAGCCACCGGCACTGGTCGTGATCCAGGCGCCCGGCACCGTGCACAGCGTGGTGGAGGTGATCGGCCGCAAGCCCGAGGGGGGCGCGGACAGGCATCTGCTGACCGAAGCCAGCCGGGTGACGTTCGATGCTGCCAGCGGCACGCTGTTGCAACAGCATGGCGCACGTCCGCATGCCATTGGCGCCGTACAGGTGCACGAAACCATCGAAGCACTGCACAAGGCAGATTTCGGCGGCTGGCCGATGAAGTGGCTGTACTTCATCAGCGGTCTGCTCGGCACGGCGATGATCGCCATCGGCACGCTGCTGTTCTCCATCAAGCGGCGCAAGCGCAGCGAGCATGAGTTCGGCGCGGCCACGGCGGGCATCTATCGCTGCGTGGAAGCGTTCAACGTCGCATCGCTGGCCGGGGTGGCACTGGCAAGCATCGTCTACCTGCACGGCAATCGGCTGCTGCCACTGGAAATGAGCGATCGCAGCGCATGGGAAATACGCATTTTTCTTGCTGCCTGCGCGGCCTCGGTGGCGCACGCGCTATGGCGCCCACCGCGCCTGGCCTGGATCGAGCAGTTGTGGCTGGCCGCAGCACTGTGCCTGGCACTGCCGCTGGTGAACATGGTAACCACCGGGCAGGGCGTGCTGATGTATCTGCAGCGGGGTGCATGGCAGCAGGCCGGCGTGGAGCTGGTCGCACTGGCATTCGGGTTGATGCTGGCAAGAATGGCCCTGATGTTGCAGCGCCGGTGGCCACGGGCGCAGGAGGCGGCGCGCACGGCCAAGCCTCCGGCCGGGCGGGGAGCAGCCCATCGCTGGCAGGTGGCGAGCCGTGTGCTGGCCGCCTCGCTGGGCGGCTACGTGTTCACCGCGGTTACCGCTACGGCGCTGGCGTTGTTGTTGCCCGCGCTGGTGGGGGTAAGGACGTCCGTTTCGGTCCTGGCCAGTTCACTGCTGGGGTTCGTGCTGTTCATTGCCATCGCTGTGGGCGTCTTCAGCGCCCGCAGTGTTGGGAGGGTATGGCTGAGTCTGGCGGCGGGGAGTGCCCTGATGGGGTTGCTGATGGCGATGCTGAGGGCAGGCTGAGGGCAGGGGCACTCCCGAAAAAGCACGGAGGGTGCGGAGATGCTAGTGCGAATGATTTGCGTTTGATACAATTTAACGTGAAATTAACGCCGCCGCAGCTGCCGCCTAGGGCGCACTTCCTACCGTAGGCCCTCCAATGTCCAAAATGATCCTTGCTTCCCGCGCTCCCATGCGCACCCTGTTGTCCACGTCCGTTGCGCTGATGCTGGCCTTGCCACTGGTGGGGCATGCCGAGGAGGCTTCGGCAGAATCGCCCGATGGCAGCGCCACCACCCTGGATGCGGTGCGGGTCAACGCCTATCGCACCACCACCCACACCTCCGGCGCGACCAAGACCGACACGCCGGTTGCAGAGATGGCCAAGTCGGTCTCGGTCATTGCCCGCGAGGAGCTCGATGCCCGCGGTGTGCAGAACCTCAACGAGGCGATGCGCTACGTGGCGGGCGTCGTCCTGGAGAGCGGCGGCATCGACAACCGGGTCGACGACTTCCGCATCCGTGGCTTCGACGCCGGCAGCTGGAGCAACAACGTCACCATCGACGGCATGCGTGCGCCGCAGGGTGGCCAGTGGAACCGGACCATGGTGGACAGCTGGAACCTGGACCGGGTCGAGGTGCTGAAGGGACCGTCGGCCGTCATGTATGGTCAGGTGGCTCCGGGTGGCATGGTCAACCAGGTCAGCAAGACCCCGACGCCTGACCAGCAGCAGGTGCTGCAGTTGGGTCTGGATGGGAACGGCCAGTACAGCAGCGCATTCGACCTGGGCGCGGCATCGGACGACAAGCGCCATCTGGGCCGCCTGGTGGGCCTGTATCGCGACGGTGACACGCAGATCAAGCACACCCAGCAGGAGCACTGGTTCCTGGCGCCCAGCTATACCTTCCAGATGGCCGAGCGCACGCGCCTGACGGTGCTGGGCCTTTACCAGCGCGACGACGGTGGCTCGACCTACCAGTTCCTGCCGATGGACGGCACGCTCAAGGCCACCCCCTATGGGCGCATGAAGAACACGACCTTCATTGGCGAACCGAACTGGAACACCTACGACCGCACGATCTGGACGGCCGGCTGGCTGTTCGAGCATGCCTTCAACGAGAACTGGACCCTGAGCCAGGGGGCTCGCCGCACCAACGTGGAATCGACCTTCCGCACCGTGGTGACCAATGGTGGCCTGAACCCGGATGGCCGCACGCAGAAGCGACGTGCCACCTGGGGCGAGGGGGACTCCCAGGGCGACACCATCGACACTCGTGTGACCGGCAAGTTCCAGACCGGCTCGGCTGAACACACGCTGCTGGTGGGCGTGGACTGGCAGAAGGCCGATTGGGACGCGGCACGCGGTGCGATGCGTGATCCGGCGCCGATCGACATCTTCAATCCGGTCTACACCGGCTATGTTCCGGTCACCAACAGCATCAGCTACTCGGGAGGCGTCAACCGCCAGACGGGTGCCTACCTGCAGGATCAGATCGCGCTCGACAAGTGGCGCTTCACCGTGGGTGGCCGTTACGACTGGACCAAGGACGACACCTGGACGCAGTCGTACACCGTGGCTACGAATCGCTACGGCGCACGCGCGCCGAGCCGCATCAAGAACGAAGCCTTCAGCGGCAACGCTGGCATCCTGTTCGTGGCTGACAACGGCCTGACCCCGTATCTGAGCTATGCGGAGTCCTTCCAGCCGGCAGGCAGCACGGCGACCCAGTCTTTCGACCGGACGCCGTTCGACCCGATCACCGGCAAGCAGTGGGAAGTGGGCGTGAAGTATCAGCCGTCTGGATTCGACGGCCTGATCACGCTTTCGGCCTACGATCTGCGCCAGCAGAACATCCTCACCAACGACCCTGATCCCAGCCACAACACCTGCGGCACGACTGGGTCCAGCCAGTGCCAGGTCCAGGATGGCGAAGGCCGCGTACGTGGCGTAGAGCTGGAAGGCCGCGTCACCCCGCTCGACGGCTTCAGCGTGATCGGTGCCGCATCGTGGATGGACTCGGAAGTCACCAAGAGCAACAACGGATATCAGGGCAAGCAGTTGGCGATGGTTCCGGACTGGACCGCTGCACTGTGGGGTGACTACACCTTCCAGGGCGGGGCACTCGCGGGCCTGAGCCTTGCCGCAGGCGTCCGCTACAACGGCGAAAGCTACGGTGACAGCGCCAACGTCTACCTGATTCCGTCCTACACGATGTGGGATGCGGCGATCCGCTACGACGTGGGCGCGATCGGGCGTGTGGGCACGCAGTTCGCGCTCAACGTCAGCAACCTGACGGACAAGCGTTTCGTGACCACGTGCAGCGGCGTCTCCTCCTGCTTCTTCGGCACGGGACGCACGGTCACGGCCACCGCCCGGTTCACCTGGTAACCCTTTTGCCCCGTGACCGGCCAGCCAGGTCACGGGGCTTTCGTATGAGACTTCCAGAATGTCAGTTGTGATGGCGTTGCTGGCCTCAGCCACGGGTGTGGTAGGGGCGTGGCTGTTCTACCTGGCGTCACCGAAACAGCAGTGGCGGCGCGCCGGACCTTGGCCTGTCCGTGGGAAATGGATTCCCGGCAGCATCTTGTCGCTGGTCTCGCTTGCCTTGTTCCTGTCTTTGATGGGAAGTGGTGCGGCCTTCTTCACCTGGTTGACGATTCTGATGCTGGTCTGGTCAGTGGCGCCGTTCCTGGGCGTCTGGCGTGGCCGTCGAGGTGGAGGCCCGCATGGCCAAGCCTGACAAGCTGCAGAGCCGCCACTGGTTCGGAAAGATGTGCGCAGGCGTACTCCTGGGCTTCGGGCTCTCCCTGGCCTTGTCCGGCCTGTTCGCGTGGTTCGGCCCCGGCGGCATCGATGGTGGGGGCGGCAAGGCCCAGTTCAACATGTGGCTGGTCGCGCTGCTGTGGGCGCCCCTCCTGTCATTCGTCTTCCTTTTCCGTAGCAGCGCAAGCGCCTGGCTGTGGCTGGGTGCTGCCAACCTGGTCGCCTTTGGCGCACTCTGGCTGGCGCGAAGCCAGCTGGGCTGATTGGACCCCGCATGAAGATCCGCAACGACATCATCAAGGTCTACAAGGACGTGCACATCTGGGTCGGGATCTTTGCCGGCCTGATGCTGTTCATTGCCTTCTATGCCGGCTCGATCACCATGTTCGAGAAGCCGCTGGAACGATGGGCAACGCCGCCGTCCGCGCTGTCTGCGCCGGTCCCGATGGAACGTGCACCTGACCTGCTGGCGGCGGTGCTCAAGAAGCATCCGGAAGCCGCGAAGAACTACAGCGTGATGGTGCAGACATCACCTGAAGCGCCTGCCCGCGTGATCTGGCGGGTACGTGGCGACAAGCCACGGCAGTTCACTGAGTTTGGCGCAAGCTTTGACGAGAAGGGCCACCTCCAGGTGGAGCAGCTGCGCAAGGCACCAGTGGCGCAGCTTGTCGACACCTTGCATCAGTTCGTCGGCCTGCCGTTCCCGGATGCGGTTTCGCGCCCCGTCATGGGCATCATTGCGCTGATGTATGCCGTGGCACTGATCTCCGGCGTCATCGTGCTGCTACCGACGCTGGTGAAAGACTTCTTCGCCGTGAGGGTAGGCAGGAACATCAAGCGCATGTGGCTGGATGTGCACAACGCGCTGGGCATTGTCAGCCTGCCGTTCCACCTGATCATGGCCGTGACCTGCGTGGTATTCGCGTTCCACGATCAGATCTACGACATCCAGGACAAGGTGGTCTATCCCAACGGCATCCAATGGGGCGAAGAGCACGATGCCAGGCCCGCTCCGGGCGCCCAGCCTCTGCCTGCTCCTGCACTGCTGGAAAAGGTAAAGGCACAACTGCCGGGCTTTGAGGTCTACAGCCTGGGCTTCCAGCAGAAGGGGAGTGTGGTCGAGGGGCGTGTGACCGGCCTGGATATCCGTTACGGGACGCGTGCCCGCACGTACATGAGCACCCATCTCGATCCCTACACCGGCGTGGTGGACACGCATGATCTGCCCGGGCACATGGATGGCTGGGATACGGCGGTCAATGCCTTCTTCATGCTTCATTTCGGCAGCTTCGGCGGAAACCCGGTGCGCTGGATGTACCTGTTGCTTGGACTCGGCGGCGCAATCGTGTTCTACACCGGCAACCTGCTGTGGATCGAATCACGACGCAGGAAGCAGCGCGATGCCAACCTGCCGGCGCAGAAGCGATCCACTCGCGTGCTGGGATCCTTGACGATCGGCGTGTCCCTGGGCTGCGTAACCGGCATCTCGGCGACACTGGCCGCCACCAAGTGGCTCCCTGGGCTGGTGGCCAATGTTTCGGCATGGCACGAAGGCATCTACTATGCGGCCTTCCTGCTGGCAGTCGCCTGGGCATTCCTGCGTGGGGCCGCGCGCTCCGCTTACGAGCTGCTGTACGCTGGCGCCATGGTGACGGCACTGATTCCGGTCGGCAGCCTTGCAGCATTGGTCGGCGTGCCAGGCACCTGGAACCATTCAAGTGCCGGCGTGGCTGTGGACGCGACCGCAATGATCGCCGCTCTCGTTCTCTGGCAGCTGGCGAGGCGTTCCAGGAAGCGCGCAAACACGGGTCACATGGACAGCGTTTGGGCCATCGACGGAAAGGCAACCACAAGGGCAGTGCACACCCAGGCGGCCGGGGAGTAGATCCGCCCCTGAAACGATTGCCAAGGCGGGCAGGTAGGCATTGGATGGAAAAACAGCCGTTGCCCAAGGCACCTTGGACGCGGCAAGATTTCGACCCGGCCATGAACAGGCCTGAACGGCCCGCTCTTCAGTTCGGCGAGGCACGTGTCATGGGTACTTTGCACGTACCAGGTACGCCGCATTCACGGCCACCGACACCCGCGCTCACCACACTGCCCCTTCCTTACACACGAAGGGGTGAGACATGGCCACCTGTGATGTCTGCGGCAACAACTACGACAAGAGCTTCACTCTGCAGCAGGGCGGACGCAGCGGAACCTTCGATTCGTTCGAGTGCGCGATCCATGCATTCGCGCCACGCTGCGCACATTGCGACTGCGCGGTTATCGGGCACGGCGTTGAAGGAAAGGGCCAGATCTTCTGCTGTGCACATTGCGCCGGTCATGCCGGTGTACAGGGTGTAGCGGACCGGGCCTGAGCCGCCTCATTTCCTTGCTGCAGATTGCTTGGAGATCAGCGATGAAAGTCGGGCGACCCGGGCTGCGCCCGAGTCCGCCAGCACTGCCAGTGCACGCCGTTTCTGGGAGGGCATCGCCGCCACGGCTTCCAATGCCACCACGACCTCGAACTCCCTGGCGTTGGCGTCCAGCGCCGTGGCGAGGACACACGAGTCGGCCGTCATGCCAGTGAGCCAAAGTCGGTGTACTCCCAACTTGGCCAGCAGGATCGGCAAGGGACTGGCGAGGAACGCCGAGTGCTTGGGCTTGAGCACGAAATAGTGGCCGGGCAGGGGGGAGAGGGCTGTGGCAATTCGGGCAGCCGGCCCCCCGTCCTGCTGGCACTGCTCCACTTGCTGGCGGAAATCCCGCTTCCAATCCGAGAAGTTGTCATTGGCATAGATGACTGGCCACCCCTGGTCATCGAAGTGATCCCTCAGGCGCCGGATCTGCCGGGCCGCCTTTTCTGCCGCTGGCGCCAGGGCGTCCGCACCCGGGAAGTCGAAACGACTGAACATGTCGATGATCAGCAGGGCGGTAGAAGGGGGGCGTACCATGCCTCAATCTCCTGTCTGGGCATGCGGCGCTTCGACCGGCTTGGACTGTGGCGAATCCTTCTGGCGCAGGAAGATGGTCAGCACAACCAGAGACAGCACGGCCAGAAACTCACTTTGCCAGTTCTGCATGGATTCAAACCAGAACGTGCTGCTGGCCAGGTGCTCGAGAAAGCCCGGCACTGGCAGGCCCTGCAGCTGCTGCTCGGCCTGCTCGGCTCGCCAGCTTCCCAATGCGTGCAGCGTAAAGCTGGTCAGGAACAACAGGCCGAAGGCGATGGCAAGCGAATGGCCATAGATGATCTTCCATGCGCCACCACGCCTGACGGGCCAGGGCGTGGGCCCCGGCTCGACGCGATTCTGTTCCTGCGCAGGATCCAGCGGCCGAGATTCGGCCGAGCCACGCTGGCGCAGGCTCACCGTCAGCAGCACGTACATCCCCATCTGCAGGAATTCGCTTTCCCAGTTCTCGAATGTGGCGCTGACAAAGTGCCCGGTCGCCAGGTAATGCCAGAGATCGATCGGCGCGCGTCCGTGCTGCATCAGCTCCTGGTTGTGCACGTGATGTCCCGCAACTGCCTGCCCACCGATGAATACGATGGTGAGCACGAGCAGCACCAGCGAGAGACCGTTGCGTTTCCACATGCAACACCTCGTTCAGGCTGTTCCAATGGCCGTGATGAAGCTTGCGCCGCCAGCGGGCCATGAGCTGTGAACCCGGCGCATCCAGGATGTGAGGCGGACTCAACGCTTGCCTGTTGGATCGGGATCAGGGCGCTCGTAATCCTCGGGTACGGCCTTGGGGCCATCGCCGTCGTCAGGCATGTCGTGCTCCTTCCACTTGGCCCGGTCATTGCGCCGCTTGTCCGGCGTATGTGCCTTCGACTGATCGTCCACATCCGTGGTCGGATTGAAAGGAAGCTTGTCGTTCACGGAGGGCTCCTGCGGCGGAAACCTGCACCCTGCACCGGGCTGGGTTAACGCCACGACGCCGCAGAATGAACGCCGCGCACACCGAGATGTCACCGCGGCGGGATGGCGGCCTTGCGATGCTGGAGATCCGAACTCCTGGAGACGCACGATGCAGGCATTGACCTACCACGGCCGCAAGGATGTACGTGTCGAGACCGTGCCGGACCCGGTACTGGCCGCAGACGACGACCTGATCCTGCGTGTCACCGCTACCGCCATCTGCGGCTCCGATCTGCATCTGTATCGCGGCAAGATTCCCGATCTGCACGACGGCGATGTGCTGGGCCACGAGTTCATGGGCATCGTGGAGGAGGTCGGCAGCGGGGTGACCCAGGTGAAGCCAGGTGATCGTGTTGTCATTCCCTTCGTGATCGCCTGTGGTGAGTGCTTCCACTGTCGGCTGGCCGAGTATGCCGCCTGCGAAACCACCAACCCGGGCAAGGGCGCCGCGCTGAATCAGAAGGGCCTTCTGCCGCCGGCCGCGCTGTTCGGATACAGCCATCTGTATGGCGGAGTTGCCGGTGGCCAAGCGGAGTTCGTGCGCGTGCCCAAGGCGAATGTGGGTCCGCTACGTATTCCGGAAGGCGTTGCCGACGAGCAGGTCCTGTTCCTGTCTGACATCCTCCCCACCGGCTACCAGGCCGCGCTGAACGCAGGGGTGAAGCCGGGCTCAACGGTGGCCATCTTCGGTGCGGGCCCGGTCGGGCTGATGAGCGCGGCCTGCTGCCGCCTGCTGGGGGCCGAGACGATCTTCATGATCGATCATCTTCGGTACCGCCTTGACTATGCGCGCCGGGCCTACGGGGTGACCCCCATTGATTTCAACGAGATTGACGATCCGGCCGATTTCATTCTTGCCCAAACCAGTGGGCGGGGCGTGGATGCGTGCATCGAGGCGGTAGGTTTCGAGGCCGAGGGCAGTGCGCTGGAGTCAGCGTTGACCGCTGTAAAGCTGGAAGGCAGCAGCGGCGTGGCGATCCGGCAATGTATTGCAGCCGCACGCCGCGGTGGCGTGGTCAGTATTCCAGGTGTCTACGCCGGCTTCATCCATGGATTCCTGTTGGGCGACGCGTTCGACAAGGGGCTGACGTTCAAGATGGGGCAGACCCATGTGCAGGGACTGATGCCGGAACTGCTCGACGCAATCATGGAAGGAAAGCTGGACCCGGGTGACATCATCTCGCACCGGATGCGCCTGGCCGATGCAGCGCAAGGCTATGCAATGTTTGATGCCAAGGACGACGACTGCCGCAAGATCGTATTGACACCCTGAGCATGCCGCAATGAGCGCGATCGTCATGGCATGCGTCTATGCGCTCTGGTTGGCCGCCGGTTGGCTCGACTTCCATTTCCACCGGCGTACCGACCTGCCGCACACCTCTGCGTTGCGGGAAAGCGCATTGCACGGGCTGCAGCTACTGCTGATTGGCAGTGGCGTGCTGGCATGGCTCCTGCTGGAGAATACCCGGTCACTCGTCGCGCTCCTGGCGCTTCTGGTCATCGCACACGCGATCACCGGCTATTTCGACACCGTCAGCGCGGACGGTCGCCGGCGTATCAGTCCGGCGGAGCAGCACGTGCACAGCGTGCTCGATGCCGCGCCTTGGGTTCTGCTGGGCTGGGTCGGCTGGCACGCGCAGCCGCGGTGGTCGCTGAGCGTGGATCCTGCGGTGCTTGAGGCCTGGTGGCTCGTTCTGTTGCCGGCGGTGGTACTGGTGGTGCTGCCATGGCTGTGGGAATTTCAGCAGTGCCTGTGCGTGAGGCAGCAACGGCGTGGGACAGGTGCGTGAGGATCACTGCGCAGGGCATTCATGTGCTCGCCACACCTCCAAGACAGTGATGTGACCGCCTGCCGCCTACGTTCATGACATGTCTTCATTGCAGAAGCCCTCATGCAGGATGTGACGCCGCCATCATCGTTGATCAACCGCGCCCGCCAGGTACTCGTCCAGCAGCCTGAACTGCCATTGCCGGGATGCGGGCAGACACTGGATCGTTGGAGGGCGCTTGCGGCGTTGGGGGGCGAAGATCTCTGCCTGGCCAAGGTGCTGGAGGCACACTACGACGCGCAGGCGATCATGGCCGAGTTGAAGGCCCCGTCGGCTGCCGAAGGCCAGCTGTGGGCGGTGTGGGCCGCAGAGGGTCCGGCGAGCACACTTCGCATCGACGCAGAGGGCAGGCTGCGCGGGGACAAGCCCTGGTGTTCGGGCAGCGCCTGGGTGGATGCCGCATTGGTCACGGTTCGCAGTGCTCAGGGGGTGTGGCTATGCCAGGTCGCGGCGGAGCACTGGACGACGCTGTCGGGTGAACCATGGCCCGCCGTCGGCATGGCCGGGATTCCGTCCACCACCGTGCGCTTTGATGCCGCGCCGATGGTGATACTGGGCGCGCGCGATGACTATCTGCAGCGACCGGGCTTCTGGCATGGAGGCGCGGGTATTGCGGCGGTCTGGTTTGGCGCAGCGGTCGCGCTGGCCGAGCGCATGCGATCCGCCTGCGCCGAGGGAAATCGTGCACGTCTACTGGGCGAAGTGGACCTCGCGTTGGCGCCGGCTGCGGCGCTGCTTCGCGAACTGGCGACAAGCATCGATGCCGAGCCCGAATCGGCGCATCGCGAGGACGTGGTGCGGGTACGTTGCGTGGTCGAGCGTGCAGCTACGCGCGTGCTGGATCTGGCGGGTCGGGCCCTGGGCCCGGCGCCCATGTGCCTGGAAGACGCCCATGCCCACCGCTGCGCGGACCTGGCCGTGTTCCTTCGCCAGAACCACGCCGACCGCGATTGGGAATGGTTGGGTGGGCAGCGGGCGGCCCAGGAGGCGACATGGGCGCTGTAGCCAAAGCACCGCTGCAAGGCGAAGGAACCCAGGAGCAGGCATGGCTGCGCTGTAATTGGCTCTGGCAGCAGCCGATCACACCGGCAAGCGCACTGTGCACCGGGCATGACCGCCTGGTAGTGGTCGCGCCGCATCCGGACGACGAGATCCTCGGTTGCGGCGGGCTGCTCCATCACGCAGTGGGGCAGGGCATGGATGTGAGCGTCGTTGCAGTGACGGATGGCGAAGCATGCTATCCGGGCGAGCCGTGGTGGACGCCAGAGCGCCTGCGGTCGGCACGACGGGCGGAGCTTGCCGCGGCACTTCGCGAACTCGGCATCGGGGCCGGCTCGGTGTTTCATCTGGGCATCTCCGACGGCGCGGTCAGCGCGCACGAACAGGGCCTGGAAGGCTGGCTGCAACAGCATCTGCAGCCGCGCGACCTGGTCCTCGCGCCCTGGCGGTTTGATGGCCACCCCGACCATGAAGCGGCAGGGCGTGCTGCCTGCAGCGCTGCGCGGGCAGTGGGTTGCCGCCGGCTGGAGTACCCGGTATGGGGATGGCACTGGCTGGATCCGGCCTGCGCACATATGGCGTGGGAGGTCCCCAGGCTGGTCGACATCTCAGCCGTGGCGGCCGCGAAACGAAACGCGATCGCCCAGTTCCGGACGCAGACGGGCGAAGTGCCGGAGCTGAACAGCCCTCCGGTGCTGCCCGCGCATGTACTGGCCCGGTTTTTCCGAACCTACGAGGTATTCCTTGCATGAGCGCACAGCCGTACTTTGATGAACTGCATGAGCAGGAGGACCCCTTCGGCTACCGCAGCCGCTGGTATGAAGAGCGCAAGCGTGCACTGCTGCTGGCAAGCCTGAGCCAGCGTCAATTCAACCGTGGCTGGGAGCTGGGTTGCTCCAATGGCGTGCTGACCGAGGCCCTGGCCGCCCGCTGCGAGCGCTTGCTGGCGACCGACATAAGCCCGCGAGCGGCATTCCAGGCCCGCCGCAACCTGGCCCACCTGCCGCACGTGCAGGTCCACTGCGCCAGCCATCCTGAGCAATGGCCGCCGGGCCGCTTCGATCTGATCGTCTGCGGCGAGATGGGCTACTACCTGGGAGCCGGCGCACTGCGTGAGCTGCGCGCCGGTATCGGGGAAGCACTTCGCGATGACGGGCTGCTGGTGGCCTGCCATTGGCTGCCTTCGTTCCCGGGACGCGCGAGCCGCACCGAAGTCGTGCATCGATACCTGGGTGAAGGCCTGCAGGAAGCCTTCCACTATCGCGACGCAGACTTCGTACTGCAGGGGTGGACGCGCGGCGCGATGTCGTTGGCCCGTCTGGAGGGCCTGCGGTGATAGGCGTGCTGGTTCCGGCCCACAACGAGGCAGCCAGCATCGAGCGGTGCCTGCAGTCGATCAGGAGGGCGGCCCTGAATCCTGGCCTGGGCGGTGAAGCGGTGGAGGTGATTGTTGCGCTGGACGACTGCTCGGACGCCACGGAATTCATCTGCGGCCAACAGCGGGTCGATACGCTGCGGTTGGATGCACGCTGCGTCGGCATCGCCCGGGCCGCGGCCGCCGCTGAACTGCTGGGGCGGGGTGCGAGGTGGCTGGCGAGCACGGACGCAGACAGCGAGGTGCCCGCGGAGTGGTTGGTTGCACAGCTTGAGGGGCGCTGGGACGCTTTCTGTGGGCTGGTGGACATTGCAACGACCTGTAGCGCCGAGGAGCGCCTGCGCAAGGCGTTCCGGAGGCGGCAGCAATGGGGGGACGATCATGGGCGTATCCACGGTGCGAACCTGGGTGTTTCCGCACAGGCCTATCGTGCGGCAGGCGGCTTTGCGCCACTGCACTGCGGGGAGGACGTCCAGCTGGTGAGGACATTGCAGCGCCTCGGCGCTGATGTGCGATGGGCCGGTGCGCCCGTGGTCATGACCAGTGCGCGCCTGGCAGGCCGCGCGGCAGGAGGGTTTTCAGCCTACCTGGCGGAGATGGGAGTGGCGGGATCCGCCTCGGCGGCAGGCCGGCCGATCGTACTGGCCTGACGATCGGCCGTTCTGGCGCGCCGTGGCAGGCAACAGCGGAAATGCGGTGACGTCCCCAGCTCACCGGGCAAAGTGTGCCCAGTTCACGTTTGGCGTTTGCGGTCTCTCAACCGCACCGCCCTTGGACTGGAATCGATCAGCGGGGTCACCCGGTTCCTGTTGCCAGGACCGGCCGCATCTTCCCACCCAAGCGCCCGGACACTGGAACAGCCGGGTGTCCAGGCAGCACAGTCAGTGCGTGGCCGAAGAGGTGCAGGTGTTACCCACCACATGTTGAACGGCTTGCTGCAACTGGTCGATGTGGAACGGCTTGGCCACAAAGGCCGCACGCCGGTGGCGCTGTGGGACCAGCTGGTCATACACCGCAGAGACAAACAGGAAGGGGATGCCGAGCTCGGCCAGCCGATCGGCAACGGGAAAGACCACACCGTCACGAAGCTCCACATCCAGAACGGCGCCATCAAACGTCTGTGTTTCCAGCAGACCCATCGCATCAAACACGCTGTAGGCATGGGTCACCTGGCCACCGCCGTCTTCCAGCGCTTGCTCCATCAGCGCGGCCAGGTCGAACTGGTCTTCCACCAGCAGCAGGTTGCATCGGTGCTGGTTCGTATCGCGTTGCATGCATGAATGCCTGTCTTGCCTGGGGAGCTGCAGTGTGTGCTGCGCAGCATCAACGCCGCGAGTGTGGAATGTCAGCCCGGTGCGAAGCCACGCAGGTGGCACTGCTGCCGTCGATGTGGCGTGGAAAGAGGCCCGGCGTTTCTTGACGGCGTTTTGGCAGGGGCCATGGATTACTGCCGCCAACTTCGGCAATGGAGCTTCTGACATGCATCGCCCTGATCCTGCTTCGCCACGTGTGCTCCGTGTTGAGAGCATGTCACTGGACTGCGGCGGTGCCGCCGTGGTTGCAGAGCTGGACCGCACACCTGAACGGGCGTGGATGAAGTCGTTGAAGCGAGCCCTTCAGGCTGACAACGTTCTGGACGGCGCGCAGGCCAAGTTTGATGGCCGCTTCGTGTACGTCGTGGGCATGGAAGAGAGCGGGCATCGCGTCCAGCATCGCGTGGTGCAGGCGCTGGTGTCGGCGGAACCGGGGCGGGACCCGGCCAGGCTCAAGGGTTTCCCGGGTGCGGCACTCTCCGGTTCGGTGACCGCCTGAGTGCGGCCAGGCCACAGCTCAACGCAGCCTCCACACGGATCTCACCGCGCGTACGATCCGCGTAGCTAAGGTAGCGCTGTCTGCAGCAACCGGTGGTGTCATGCCCCTTCGTGCGATTGCCTATGTGAGTGAAGCCTCCCGCAACCTGACCGCAGAGCGGCTGCAGCAGCTTGTGGCGGAGGCAGTGCTGTTCAATGAATCTGTCGATGTCACCGGCACGCTGTTGTTCGATGGCTCGCGCTTCCTGCAGTATCTGGAGGGCCCGGAGTCCGGGGTCAATGCGGCATACGCGCGCATTCTGGCGGCCAGCAGCCACAGCGGGATGGTCGAACTCAACCGGGGCAGGCTGGGACGGCGACAGTTTCCGCACTGGCGGATGAACTGCGTGAGGGTGGATGAGCTGGCCCTTGGAAAAATCGCCATTTCCGACTGGACGGGTTTCGTGCGCGGCGGGTCGATGCTCGCCCTTGGGACCAGCGCGCTCGATCGGCTGCAGTGGGTGGCGCAGTCGCCTTCGGAAGGCGGGGGCGGCAGGTTGCTGGAACCGGACGGCCCGACGGCGCGATGAACGCAGTGCCTTCCCCGAATGCGCCAGGCCTGATACGCATCGGCTGCGCCGGCTGGTCGTTGTCGCGGGCTGGGCAGGCAGCCTTCGGCGCAGGCGCCAGCGTCCTGCAGCGCTATGCCACCCGCTTGCCCATGGTGGAGATCAACTCTTCCTTCTACCGTCCCCATCAGGCCGGAACGTATGCGCGGTGGGCCGCGAGCGTGCCAGGCGGTTTCCGCTTCGCTGTGAAGCTGCCACGCACGATCAGTCATGAACGCCGGCTGCGCAACGCGATGCAGCCGCTGGAGCAGTTCCTCGGCGGCGTGATGGCGCTGGGTGACAAGCTGGGTCCGCTGTTGCTTCAGCTACCGCCCAGCCTGGAATACGACCCAGCGACAGTGGCGGAGTTCCTGCAGGGCCTGCGTGTACGCACCACGCGTGATGTCGCCTGTGAGCCACGCCATCCCAGTTGGTTCACCCCGGAAGTGGACGCCCTGCTGAGTGACCATGGTGTCGCCCGGGTTGCGGCAGACCCTGCACGGGTGCCAGCGGCGGCGATTCCCGGCGGAGACCGCACGTGGAGCTACTGGCGCTGGCACGGGCAACCGCAGATCTATCGGAGCGCTTACAGTGAGCAGGTGCTTGAGGGCCTGGCACAGCAGCTGCAGCGTGAATCCGATGCGCAACGTCCCATCTGGTTCGTGCTGGACAATACCGCGCTGGGACGCGCCTCCGGCAACGCCCTGCGCCTGCAGGCCCTGTTGCGTGAGCCTGCGCATGCCTGAGGGCCCGTCCATCGTCCTGCTTCGGGAGGCTGCGGCTCACTTCAGGGGGCACGTGGTACGCGCCGTATCGGGGAACAGCCGGATCGACCTGTCATCGCTGCAGGGCCGCAGGGTCAAGGCGGTCCGCAGTTGGGGCAAGCACTTCCTGCTGGAGTTCAGCCGCCAGACCCTGCGCATCCATCTGATGATGTTCGGCAGCTGGCGCATCGACGAACGGAAGCCAACCCCGGCGCGGGTATCCCTGGTGCTCGACAATGGGGAGCTGAACTTCTATGCCTGTTCCGTAAAGCTTATCGGCGAGCCACTGGACGACGTCTACGACTGGCGCGCGGACGTGATGAACGATGCCTGGGATCCGAAGCTGGCCCGGCGCAAGCTGAAGGCAATGGTGGACGTCCTGGTCTGCGACGCGCTTCTGGACCAGACCGTCTTCGCCGGCGTGGGCAACATCATCAAGAACGAGGTGCTGTTCCGCATAGGCGTGCATCCGGCCACCCGCCTGGGTAACCTGCCGCCACGCAAGCTCACCGCCTTGATCACGCAGGCACGCGCCTACAGCTTCGATTTCCTGGAGTGGAAGCGCCGCTTCGAGTTGAAAAAGCACTGGCAGGTACACACACGCAGGATCTGCCCGTCGTGCGGCGGCCCGGTCAGCAAGCTTTACATGGGGACCACCCGGCGGCGCACCTTCTTCTGCCCGAACGACCAGGTGCTGTACGAACCCTGAGGCCGCCTTCCTTGGCGGCCGGTATGCCAGCAACGTGGCTCAGGCAGCCTGCGCCGCCTTGGCATTGCCGCCACCCTTGGCCAGCAGGGTCAGCTTTTCATCGGTCGCCTTCTCTTCCTCCAGCGTCTCCAGCAGCAAGGGGAGGGCATCCTTGTAGCCCAGCTGTTTGGCCAGCGCGGCGATGGTGCCGTAGGACGCAATCTCGTAGTGCTCGACCTTCTGTGCGCCACCGATCAGTGCGGCATCACGCACAGGGCCCTTGTCGATGCTGTCGATCACTTCCTTGCCTTCTTCCACCAGTCCCTCCATCGCGGCGCATTTGATGCGCTTCAGGCGGATCCCAAGTACCTCCACCACCTGGTCGATGCGCTCGATCTGGCCTTGGGTTTCTTCCAGGTGCGTTTCGAAGGCCGCCGCCAGATCCGGGTTGTCGGCCGCACGGGCCAGGCGTGGGAGAGCCTTGGTCAGCTGCTTCTCGGCGCTGTAGATGTCCGAGAGTTCGTGGATGAACAAGTCTTCCGCCGTCTTGATAGCCATAGTGAGCTCCGTGGTGGATGGAGCACTGAAAATAGGTCCAACCCGGTTGCGATCAGGCGCGTGGCAAGTGAAGACGGCATGTGAGCTCCTGCGGGACCCTACGCACAGTCTTCACGAATGGGGTGCCTGCCGCTTTTCGGCTGGCCGGTGATGGAACCGGCCTTTGCGCTGCCGCAACGGCAACGGGTCATATTCGTGATGCAGCGGCACAACGCCAGCCGCAGGCACGATGACGTTCGTCTACAGGCTGGGTGAGGGGTTGAAGGGCTGGGCAGTGCCCGACGAGATCAACGGCGAAGCAACGCGGCGTCAAACTTTCACCACCATCAGCGGGGTGGGGGTGTTCGGGGTCGGCCGCGACGGCGCCAGGCCATCACCTGGCCAACCACCGCCGTCAACAGCAACATCGCGTTGGTCACCACGAAGACGGTGCTGCCCAGCATCGCGCTGTACACCGTAAACAGCGCGGACGCCGTCATCTGGCCCACGAACAGCCACTTCGATACCGCCTCGGGGTTCGGCGACTGCCACTGTTTCACCATCTGCCGGATCAACGTCGCCATCAGGACCGCCGTGGCGACCCAGCCAAGTACATCGGGGTGCATGATTGCCTCCCATCGTCCAGATTGCCCACGCTAGCCCTTGGTCGGGCAACGGCGTAGGAAGGGGACGTGAAGGCAGCATTCCGCCTCCGGCGCCCTCACACCATTCACCCCGCAGCGGCGAGAATGTCGCATCGGCGTGCCATGCACGTCGCGCCCACCGACTGCAGGAATGCTGAGATGTCCAACACCCCCTTTGGTGAATCGTCATGCGCTGCCGCCGCCAGCGGTTGCGTCGAGGTGCGTGGTGCACGCGAGCACAACCTCAAGAATGTCGATGTCTCCATCCCGCGCAATGCACTGGTGGTGTTCTCCGGCGTATCAGGTTCCGGAAAGTCATCGTTGGCTTTCGGTACCGTCTTCGCTGAGGCGCAGCGGCGTTACTTCGAGTCCGTTGCGCCCTACGCACGCCGCCTGATCGATCAGGCGGGCGTGCCCGATGTGGACGCCATCGATGGCCTGCCGCCGGCAGTGGCCCTGCAGCAGCAGCGCGGCGCCAGCAATGCGCGCTCATCGGTGGGCAGCGTCACCACCCTGTCCAGCCTGGTGCGCATGATGTACTCGCGTGCGGGGGCGTACCCGGCCAACCAGCCCATGCTGTACGCCGAGGACTTCTCACCCAACACGCCCCAGGGCGCCTGCAGCACCTGCCATGGCCTGGGGCATGTCTACGAAGTGACCGAAGCGCTGATGGTTCCGGACCCCTCGCTGAGCATCCGCGAGCGCGCCATCGCCTCCTGGCCGCCGGCCTGGCATGGCCAGAACCTGCGCGACATCCTGGTCACGCTGGGCTACGACATCGACGTGCCGTGGAAGAAGCTGCCGAAGAAGGACCGCGACTGGATCCTGTTCACCGAGGAAGCGCCCAGCGTGCCCGTCTATGCCGGGTTCACGCCCGCCGAGACCCGTGCCGCGCTGAAACGCAAGCAGGAGCCCAGCTACATGGGCACCTATACCGGCGCGCGGCGTTACGTGCTGCACACCTTTGCCAACACCCAGAGCGCGCTGATGCGCAAGCGCGTTTCGCGCTACATGGAAGGCCGGTTGTGCCCGGCCTGTCACGGAAAACGCCTGAAACCGGAGGCGCTCTCGGTCACCTTTGCCGGCGTGGATATCGGCGAGTTCATGCGGCTGCCGCTGGATCAACTGGCGGCGCTGCTGGGGCCCATCGCGCAAGGCGACTTCAGTGCCCACAGCACCGGCGCGCGTACCAGCAGGAGCGCGACACCCCGCGATCGCGCCCGTCGGGCCGCGAGTGGCCAGGCGACCCACGAGGGTGCCCCCGACGTGCGGCTGACCTCCGCCCTGTCGGAAGAGAAGCGCCTGGCAGCACAACGACTGGCAGGCGGGGTCATGGCCCGTGTACGGCAATTGCGTGACCTGGGCCTGGGGTACCTCTCGCTGGACCGGGCGACGCCAACCCTGTCGGCCGGCGAACTGCAGCGCCTGCGGCTGGCCACGCAGCTCAGCTCGCTGCTGTTTGGCGTGCTGTACGTGCTTGATGAACCCTCGGCCGGCCTGCACCCGGCCGACAGCCAGGCGTTGTACGACGCGCTGGAGCGCTTGCGCGACGGCGGAAACTCGGTGTTCGTTGTTGAACACGATCTGGAGCTGATGCGCCGCGCGCAGTGGCTGGTGGATGTTGGGCCAGAGGCGGGCGAGCACGGTGGCCAGGTCCTCTACAGTGGCGAGCCCGACGGCCTGCGCCAGATCCAGGGGTCGCGTACGGCGCAGTATCTGTTCGGCCAGGTGCCCGCACCCGCCAGCCGGCAGCGCAACGCCAGCAGCTGGCTGGAACTGAAGGGCATCCACCGCCACAACCTGCGGGGCGTGGACGCACAGGTGCCATTGGGGCTGTTGACCGCAGTGACCGGCATTTCCGGATCGGGCAAGTCCAGCCTGATGGCGCAGGCGCTGCCCGAGCTGTTGCTGCTGCACCTCGGGCATGAGCCCGCGGACGACAGTGCCGACAGCGCACCCTCTGACGGGCCAACCGTGATTGAAACGACGCGGGGCACATTGGCGGGCGATGTAGACGCCATCCAGCGGGTGGTGCAGGTCGACCAGAAGCCCATCGGACGCACGCCACGCTCCAACCTGGCCACCTACACCGGCTTGTTCGATCACGTGCGCAAGCTGTTCGCCGCGACACCCGCCGCGCGCCGCCGCCGTTTCGATGCGGGGCGCTTCTCGTTCAACGTGGCCAAGGGCCGGTGCGAGACCTGCGAAGGCGAGGGTTTCGTCAGCGTCGAACTGCTGTTCATGCCCAGCGTCTACGCGCCGTGCCCCACCTGCCACGGTGCGCGATACAACGAAGCGACGCTGAAGGTGCAGTGGAACGGCCGCAACATCGCCGAGGTCCTGCAGATGACGGTGGACCAGGCGCATGCGTTCTTCAGCGAGGAAGAGGTCATTGCCCGGCCGCTGCAGTTGCTGCAGGAGATCGGCCTGGGCTATCTGAGGCTGGGCCAGCCGGCCACGGAACTTTCAGGCGGCGAAGCGCAGCGCATCAAGCTGGCCACAGAGCTGCAGCGCAGCCAGCGCGGGCGCACGCTGTACGTGCTGGACGAGCCCACCACCGGCCTGCATGCGTCGGACGCGGACAGGCTGCTGGTGCAGCTGCAGCGGCTGGTGGACGCGGGCAATACGGTGGTGATGATCGAGCATGACATGCGCGCGGTTGCGCAGGCGGACTGGGTAATTGATGTCGGGCCTGGCGCAGGCGGGGCAGGGGGCACCATCGTGGCGAAGGGCACGCCGCAACAGGTGGCTCGGGCCAAGGGCAGCAGGACGGCGCCGTTCCTGGCGCGGGAGCTGGCTTCCGCGTAGCGCCGAGCCATGCTCGGCTGTCGATTTCCGCCGCATCGAGCCTCCCAAGTAGCGGGTGCTGCGAACTCCAGTCCAGCCATGGCACCGGAAGGACAACATCGAGGCCGCGCTTCCAGATCTCGACTTGACCGAGAGTGTCCGCGGCTGACCGAAGTCAGAGGTGCCGGCGCCAGACAACCCGGCCAAGAGTGCTGGAGCCCCCGATCGATCCTGGGCAGGCCTAGACGCGCAGCGCATCGACCACCAACCGGAATGCTGGCGATGACTGCCGTCGGCTGGGGTAATACAGGTGGTATCCGGGAAACGGCGGACACCAGCGTGCCAGCACCCGCACCAGTTCGCCCGTTTCGATGTGGGGCGCGAACTCATCTTCGGGCAGGAAGGCGACACCCAGGCCCTCCAGCGCCGCAGCAACGATATGGTGACTGGCATTGAAGATGACTTGCCCTTCGACGCGCACGTTCTGCTCTCGCCCGGCTCGCTCGAATTCCCAAACGTAAAGGCCGCCATGGGTCGGGAACCGGATGTTGATGCAGCGATGGCCGACCAGATCACGCGGCGCCTTCGGCGGCGGATGCTCTTCCCAGTACGCAGGTGAAGCCACTGCCGCCATGCGCAACTGCGGCCCGATGGGCACGGCGATCATGTCCCTGTCGATCTCTTCGCCCATCCGCACGCCAGCGTCGAAACGATCCGCCACGATGTCCCGCAGGCCATAGGAGACGTCGAACTCGATATGGATGTCAGGGTACTGGTGCATCAACGGCGTGAGCTTGGGCAACAGCGTCGTGCGCAGCACGTGGTCGCCGCTGGTGATGCGCACCGTTCCGGCAGGCTTCTCCCGCAGTTCGGTGATGGCGTCGAGTTCGGCTTCGATCTCGTCGAAGCGATGCCCGATGGCCCGCATCAGGCGCTCGCCGGCAGGTGTCGGCGCCACGCTGCGCGTGGTTCGGGTGAGCAGGCGGATCTGCATCCGCGCCTCCAAGCCGCTGACCGCCTGGCTGACCGCCGATTGGGTGACTCCCAATTGGGCGGCTGCGCGCGTGAAGCTGCCCTCGCGCGCTACCGCGATGAATGCAAGCAGATCGTTGAGGTTGCTCCTGGCCATGGGGCCCAGTGTGCCATGCACATTAATTAGAAGCACTAATAGACGCATTCACTAGTTAGTACCTAGTCGCAGAAGCGTCCTGGGACCAGACTGCACCGGCAATGGTGGTCGCCCGACCCCCAGGAGAGCCATATGAAAGCCCTTGCTCTGTCCGCCGCGCTGCTATTGGCCCAGGTGCCTGTCGCTGGCAGCGCCCAGGACGCCCCGACATCAGGAGGATATGCCATGACACTGACGCAGACCTGGGACAAGGTGTTCCCGAAAAGCGACAAGGTCGATCACCGCAAGGTGATGTTCAAGAACCGCTATGGCATCACGTTGGCGGCCGACCTGTATCGGCCGAAAAATGCCAGTGGCAAATTGGCGGCGATCGCCGTCGGCGGCCCGTTCGGCGCGGTGAAGGAACAGTCGTCCGGCCTGTATGCGCAAACGATGGCCGAGCGCGGTTTCGTCACTCTGGCGTTCGACCCGTCCTATACAGGCGAAAGCGGTGGCGAGCCGCGCAATGTCGCCTCGCCAGACATCAATACCGAGGATTTCAGCGCCGCCGTCGATTTCCTCGGCCTGCAACCCAACGTCGATCGCGAGCGCATCGGCATCATCGGCATCTGCGGCTGGGGCGGAATGGCCTTGAATGCCACCGCCGTTGACAAGCGGGTCAAGGCCGTCGTGGCCAGCACCATGTACGACATGACGCGCGTCATGTCCAAGGGCTACAACGACCGCGTGACGCCGCAGCAGCGCACGCAGACGCTGGAGCAACTGAGTCGGCAGCGCTGGAAGGATGCGGAGACCGGCAAGCCCGCCTACCAGCCACCCTACAACGAACTGAAGGGTGGCGAGGCGCAGTTCCTGGTCGAGTACCACGACTACTACCGCACGAAGCGCGGGTATCACGCACGCTCGGTCAATTCCGGCAACGCCTGGACGATCACGACGCCGCTGTCCTTCATGAACATGCCGATCCTGACCTACATCAAGGAAATCTCGCCGCGCCCGATCCTGTTCATCCACGGTGAGAACGCCCACTCCCGCTACTTCAGCGAAACCGCGTACGCCGCTGCGGCGCAGCCGAAGGAACTGGTGATCGTACCGGGCGCCAACCACGTCGACCTGTACGACCAGATGGACAAGATTCCGTTCGACAGGATGGCGGACTTCTTCAATCAGAACCTGGCGGCGAAATGAGCATGCCGGTGGATATGCCGGCGGTCGTCGGCCAAGGCGGGGGGGCGGCGCAACCTGCACATTGGGGCGGGGTCTTCGCCATGACCCTGTGCGTGTTCGCGCTGATCGCGTCCGAATTCATGCCCGTGAGCCTACTGACGCCGATGGCCGCCGACCTTCGCGTCAGCGAAGGTTGGGCGGGTTACGGCATTGCCATTTCCGGGGCGTTCGCCGTGCTCACGAGCCTGTCCATCTCCGCGCTGGCCGGCAGCAAGAACCGCAAGACCGTGCTGCTGGCACTGACCGGCCTGATGGCCTTGTCGGGCACCGTGGTCGCGCTGGCGACGAACTATTTTGTCTATATGGCCGGGCGTGCGCTGATCGGCGTGGTGATCGGCGGCTTCTGGTCGATGTCGGCGGCCACCGCGATGCGCCTGGTGCCGCCGGACCAGGTGCCGCGCGCATTGGCCATCTTCAATGGCGGCAACGCCCTGGCCACGGTCATTGCCGCGCCCTTGGGCAGCTACCTGGGTTCGGTCATCGGCTGGCGCGGGGCCTTCTTCTGCCTGGTGCCGGTGGCGGCGATGGCGCTCGTCTGGCAGTGGATCAGCGTGCCAGACATGGACGTGGAGCCGGCAAGCAAGCCGGCGAACGTGTTCCGTCTGTTCAAGCGCCGATCGGTCGCATTGGGCATGGCTGCCTGTGGTGCGTTCTTCCTGGGGCAGTTCGCCTTGTTCACCTATGTGCGACCGTTCCTGGAAACAGTGGTGCGCGTGAACGTATCCACGCTGTCGCTCATCCTGCTCGGGATTGGTGTGGCCGGCGTCATCGGCACCGCAATCATCGGGACATTCCTCAAACAAGGTCTGTATCGAACCCTGATTGTCATTCCCGTCCTGATGGCGGCCATCGCCCTGGCCCTGATCCCCTTCGGCACCGGGCTCGGCACCTCGGCCGCCCTCCTGGCAATGTGGGGCCTGCTCGCTACGGCGGCGCCAGTGGGCTGGTGGAGCTGGATCGCGCAGGCCTTGCCGGGGGATGCCGAAGCCGGCGGTGGATTGATGGTAGCGGTGATCCAGTTGGCGATTGCCTTGGGCTCCACCATTGGCGGGATGCTGTTCGACGGCAGCGGCTATCAAGGCACCTTCGTGGTGAGTGCAGCCGTCCTCCTTTTGGGTGCCTTCCTGACCCTGCTGGCATCGCGCTCACAAGCGCCGCGGGGCGTTGCATGAGCGGCACGACCATGACCTCGAATTACTCTCGCCCCACCCTTGGACCGTCGGAGAAGAAGGCTCTGCGCGCGCTTGGCGTAGTGCTCGGCCTGTCGGTCATGGGTGGGTGCAAGGCCAGCCAGCCAGAGGCGTCCGTAGCCGTCGCCCAGGATGCAGTTACGGCATCCACCAGGCAGGAGGAGTCCCGAATGTGGATGACCATCGGCGAACGCCGCTTCGCCATCACCTTGGCCGACAACGAAACCGCAAGGACTTTCGCCACGCGATGCCCATTAACGCTGGACATGGCCGAGCTCAACGGCAACGAAAAGCACGCTGAACTCTCGCAAGCGCTTCCGGCCGATGCCAGTCGCCCCGGGACGATCCACAGCGGCGACCTCATGCTCTATGGATCGAGTACGGTCGTCGTCTTCTACGGAACCTTCCGCTCGTCTTACGCCTACACCCCGCTGGCGCGCGTGGATGATCCTGTTGGCCTGGGTCAGGAGCTCGGTCAAGGCAGTGTACAGGTGACTTTTTCGCAATGACCGCTCCTGGCCGAGAGCGGAAGCACACCAGGGCAGGGCGCCGTAATGACACTCTGCGGCCCGGGACGGGCTCCGGCGCGGTGCCGGAGCCCCTGTTGCTCACTTTTCCTGCAGGAACGTCAGCAGATCCTGGTTGACCTTGTCCTTGTGGGTATCGGTCAGGCCATGCGGCGCACCCGGGTACACAATCAGCCTGGCGCCCTTGATCAGCTTCGCCGACTGGCGGCCAGAGATGTCGATCGGCACGATCTGGTCGTCATCACCGTGGATCACCAGCGTCGGCACGTCGAACTTCTTCAGGTCGGCGCGGAAGTCGGTGGCCGAGAATGCAGCGATCGAATCGTACGTGTTCTTGTGGCCACCCTGCATGCCCTGCGCCCACCAGGCATCGATCAGGCCCTGCGACACCTTCGCGCCCGGGCGGTTGAAGCCGTAGAACGGGCCGGACGGGATGTCCTTGTACAGCTGTGCGCGGTTGTCCATCTGCGCCTTGCGGATGCCATCGAACACTTCGATCGGCAGCCCATTGGGGTTGTCGGCGGTCTTCAGCATCAACGGCGGCACCGAGCTGATCAGCACCGCCTTCTTCACCCGGCCGGTGCCATGGCGACCGATGTAGCGCGCCACCTCGCCACCACCTGTGGAGAAGCCCACCAGGGTGACGTCGTGCAGGTCCAGCGTGTTGATCACCGTGGCCAGGTCATCGGCGTAGTGATCCATGTCGTTGCCATCCCAGGGCTGGCTGGAACGACCGTGGCCGCGACGGTCATGCGCGATGACGCGGTAGCCGTGGTTGGCGAGGAAGATCATCTGCGATTCCCAGCTGTCCGAGTTCAGCGGCCAGCCGTGGCTGAAGGTCACCACCGGGCCGTCCTTCGGGCCCCAGTCCTCGTAGTAGAGCTGCACGCCATCGGCGGTGGTGATGTAGCTGGCGGTGCGCGCGATGCTGGTGACTGCCGCCGGCTTGGCCGGTTCGGCGGCTTGCGCGGACAGGCCGGCCTGGACCGACAGGGCGAGGGTGGCAATGGCCAGGGTGCGGGCGAAGGTGTTCATGCGGAAACTCTCATGGGTGGGTGGTGAGGCGTAATTTGCGCCTGCAAGCAGGCGCCTGGGTGATGAACTGTCCTGATTTCTTGATGGATCGTCTTGCATGGTTGTGCGCGTACGAACCGCCCGCCATGGCTTGTTGACATGAGTAGAACGCGCGTTCTACCTTATGGCCATGAGCAAGGCTGGCACCGACACCCAACAGAAGATCCTGGCTACGGCCGAGGCGCTGATCTACCAGAACGGGATCCATGCCACCGGCATGGACCTGCTGGTGAAAACTTCCGGCGTTGCCCGGAAGAGCATCTACCGTCACTTTGAAAACAAGGACCAGGTAGCCGCTGCGGCACTGAGCGCGCGCGATGTTCGTTGGCTTCAGTGGTTCCAGCAGGAGTGCGACAAGGCCGAGACCCCGGAGGCGCGCATCCTCGGCATGTTCACCGTGCTCAAGGACTGGTTCCAGTCCGAGGGCTATCGCGGGTGTGCCTTCATCAACACTGCAGGCGAGGTCGGCGACGCCGACGATCCGATTCGCCACATCGCCAAACATCACAAGCAGAAGTTGCTGGATTACACGCTGGAACTGACCGCACAGCTGGATATCGAGCAGCCGGCTCCCTTGGCGCGGCAGCTGCTGGTTCTCATGGAAGGCGCCATCACCGTCTCGCGCGTGATGGGCGACTACGGCGCCGCAGACACTGCAAGGGATGTTGCAGCGGTGTTGTTGGAGCAGGCCAGGCGCTGACGCCTGAGTCATCAAAACCCGTCAAAGCACCCCGTTCATCCACTTGATTGGAGGTCCCACCGTGTCCACTGAAGCACCCCGTCCGCCACTCCCCCCGTTCACCCGTGAATCGGCCATCGAGAAAGTGCGCCTTGCCGAGGATGGCTGGAACTCCCGCAATGCCGACAAGGTTTCGCTGGCCTATTCGCTCGACACCGAGTGGCGCAACCGTGCCGAGTTCACTCATGGCCGCGAAGAAGCCCGGCAGTTCCTGGCCCGCAAGTGGAACAAGGAGCTTGAGTACCGCCTGATCAAGGAACTGTGGGCCTTCACCGACAACCGTATTGCCGTGCGCTACGCCTATGAGTGGCATGATGACTCCGGCAACTGGTTCCGCTCCTATGGGAACGAGAACTGGGAATTCGGCGCCGATGGCCTGATGCAGCGCCGCTTCTCGAGCATCAACGACATGCCGATCAAGGAAAGCGATCGCAGGTTCCACTGGCCACTGGGGCGTCGCCCCGATGATCACCCGGGGCTGTCTGATCTGGGCATGTGATTCGCATTGCTTCCCCGAATGCAACATCACGTCCGCCTCCACGGGCCTACCGCAGCACCGGGGCGCTGCCTAGGCTGATCGCACACGGCACACGCCGTGTTCCGGGCCCACCGCTTGCGCAGTGGCCCGTCTTCCCATGAACCCTGCAGCGCTGGCCGCCAGGCATCCGTGCCCTGGCAACGCCACGCCCTGCGCCGTGGGAAAGCGCCCGGAATCGTTCGCGCCAGCCTTGCATCGCTGCCCGCCCAATGCCCTTTCGTGGAGATCCCTCATGTTCAGCCTGGAAAACACCGCCGCGCCCATTGCCCCCGCCCTCGATGAACTGGTGCCCTCGCGCTACGCCCTGAAGGTGGGCGACGTCGAAGTGCTGGTGATCAGCGATGGCGTCCTGCCGTTGCCCACCCAGATGCTCGGCCACAACGTTCCGGCCGCCGACCGTGCCGAATGGTTCGAAGAGATGTACCTGCCGCAGGATGCCTTCGACTGGGCATTGAACGTGATGGTGGTGCACAGCGGTGATCGCACCATCCTCATCGATGCCGGCCTGGGCATGGACCCGGACCTGCAGCTGCCACGCGCCGGCCAGTTGATCCGCCGCCTCGGTGCCGCCGGTATCAACCTGGGCGAAATCACCGACGTGGTGATCACCCACATGCACATGGACCACGTCGGCGGGCTGCTGGTTGAAGGCGTGAAGGAACAGCTGCGCCCGGACCTGAAGATCCACGTGGCCGCGGCGGAGGTGGAGTTCTGGAAGTCGCCGGACTTCAGCCGCACCAACATGCCGCAGGGGTTCCCCGATGCACTGCGTGCCACGGCCAAGCACTTCTGGGCCGAGTACAGCAGCTATGTGCACACCTTCCAGGACGAACAGCAGATCGCGCCGGGCGTGACGGCCCGCCGCACCGGAGGGCATACCCCAGGCCACTGCGTGGTGCGCGTGGCGTCTGCCGGGCAGGCCCTGACCTTCGCCGGTGACGCGGTGTTCGCGGTCGGCTTCGACCAGCCGAACTGGCACAACGGCTTCGAGCACGATCCGGAGGAATCCGCGCGCGTCCGCATCGCCCTGCTGAAGGAACTGGCAGGCACCGGCGAAATGCTGGTAGCCACGCATCTTCCGTTCCCGTCAGTGGGCCGGGTGTCACTGGAGGGCGAGACCTTCCGCTGGGTACCGGTGTTCTGGGACTTCTGATCGGATCCTGCGGCCGTTGCGCAAGCAGACCTTCACGACCGGGGCGCATCGGCGCCCCGGTCGAATCCCGCAAGAACGAGGTCGACAATGGATGCCATCCACGCGGGGCGCGGATCTACTGGATGGCGGTGGGCAGTGCCAGCCGCTGCAGCTTGTGCGGGTTGCGCTGCACCAGGACCTGCGTGATCCGTTCGCCATCGGTCTCGAAAGCCATCGCCGCTTCCAGCTCACCATCGAAATAGCGCAGCAGTCCCAGTCGTCCGTTGAGCATGGCCGGCACCATCCGCAATTGCGCGCTGCGCCGCAGGTGCGGGGCATACAGCAGCTGGGCAATGCGTGCGCCCCCGACCATCGGTTTGGGGAAGCTGGTGACGATGCCGCCGCCGTCACCCACCAGCTGGGCCGACTCGGCCATCAGTGCCTTCATCGCGCGGAAATCGCCACTGGATGCGGCCTCGGCGAAACGGCGCAGCAGTTTCTGGTGCACGTCCTGCGGGACGTTGTAGCGCGGGCGCTCCTGCCTGAGCTGCTGGCGCGCACGATGCACGATCTGCCGGCAGGCGGCTTCTGTCTTGTCCAGGGTGCGCGCGACCACCGCGTAGTCCTGATCGAACACGTCGTGCAGCAGGAAGGCCGCACGCGCGTCCGGTGCCAACCGCTCCAGCACGCTGAGGAAGGCGACCGACAGATCACTGGCGGTTTCCAGCACATACTCAGGGGTGCTGGTGTCATCGGTCAGCAGCGGCTCGGGCAACCACATGCCGACATAGTGTTCGCGCGTATGCCGTGCCAGGCGCAGGCCATCAATGGCGCGACGGGTTGTGGTGGCCACCAGCCAGGCTTCGGGATTCTCGATCTGTGACGGGTCGGCGCCATGCCAGCGCAGCCAGACATCCTGCACCACGTCCTCGGCTTCGTGCGAAGATCCGAGCATGCGGTAGGCCACGCCGAACAGGCGTGGGCGGAGGCGGGAGAACAGCGCAGTGAAATCGTCCATGCCAGCGTAGACGGGACAGGTCCCCGGATTGTGACACCCGGGGACCTGTCGTTGGTGCCAGCGCCGGACGTGCGATCAGTGCGGCGGCAGAACCGCCGGCTTACCGATGTCCTTGATCAAGAACACCACGAACTTCGCCGGCTCGGTAGCGCTGGCGTTACGACCCACGGTGTGCAGATCGGCCGGGCCTTCATGGAAGGCCTCACCCGGGCCGAGGGTGACTTCCTTGCCGCCGGCCACGCCCATCACGATTCGTCCTTCCAGGACGTAGACGAAGCCATGGGCATCGTGGCGATGCACCGGATCGGCGCCACCCGGCGGGTATTCCACGGTAAGGATCAGCGCTTCCTTGCCGGGCTGCTCCGGCAGGGCGCGGGTCATCACCTCGTGCACCAGGGGCCCGGGCGCAGCAGGGGGCGGGGAGGCGGCAGCGCTGCACAGTGGCAGCAGCGCAAGCAGGGCCAGAACAGAACGACGCATGGCAGGTCTCCAGTGCGGTAGGGGAGGGCCGCTGCATGGGGCAGCGGCGGATCGATCAGGCCAGGCCGGCCTTGTCCAGGCCAAAGGCCGCGTCCAGGATGCCGGGCGTAGTACGGAAGGCGACGTTGGCGCGGTTCCAGGCGTTGATCGCCATCACCGCGTGGGTCAGGTCGACGATCTCCTGCTCGGACAGCTGGCCGCGCACGCGCGCGTACAGCTCATCGGGCACACCCTGCGCCGGCAGCTGGGTCAGCACCTCGGTCCAGGCCAGGCAGGCGCGCTCGCGCGGGCTGAACAGCGTCGATTCACGCCATGCCGCCAAGTGATGCAGGCGCAGTGGGCGCTCGCCGCGCAGGGTGGCCTCCTTCACGTGCATGTCCAGGCAGAAGCCGCAGCCGTTGAGCTGCGATGCACGGATGTTGACCAGATCGATGATGGCCGCTTCGATCGAGGCGGTGTGGGCGGCATGCGAGTACAGGCCGAGCTTCTTGAACAGTTCCGGCGATTGCGCGGCGTAATCCAGACGTGCGGTCATGGCGTGTTCCTGTAGCGAGTGAAGGACACAGCGAGGCTAGGCCTGCGTCCGCACAGCCGGTAGGCCGGGGCCGGGCCGCACGCTGTTGCATGAAAAACACCAATGGCCTGTCACAGCGGCCGATGCTCGGCCGTCTGCCGGGCATGGACACCTCATCGCACCTGCGCACCGCATTCCGCCCTGCCAGCGAACAGGTCTGGCAGACCTTCCTGGCCGCACTGCGTGAATTGCCGCCCGATGCACGTGCGGTGCTGTTGCTGCACGACGTACTGGGCGCCGGGTTCGAGGACATCGTGCCCCTGCTGGGGCTCGACCTGTCCGCGTGCAGGCAGCGCCTGGCGCTGGCGCGGAACCACCTGCAGGCGCAACGTGCCCGCCTGGAGCCAGGCCGCCCATGAACACCGCACAGCCCAGCCCGGCCAGCGACGGCCACGATGCGCTCAATGCATCCTTCTCCACCAGCTACGCCGGCGTGCTGGCCTTCATTGCAGTGGCGGCCGAGGGCAGTTTCGCCCGCGCGGCCGACCGCCTCGGCATCGGCCGTTCGGCCGTCAGCCGCAGCGTGCAGAAGCTGGAAAGCCAGCTGGGCGTGCGGTTGTTCCTGCGCACCACGCGCTCGACCACGCTGACCCGCGAAGGGGAGCTGTTCCTGGAGGGCTGCAACCCGGGCGTGAACTGCATCCTGCAGGCGCTGGAGGAAATGCGCGACCTGCGCGAGGGGCCGCCGCGCGGGCACCTGCGCATCAGTGCCAGCCACGGCTTCGGCCGGCGGGTGATCGCCCCCTTGCTGGCCGCCTTCCGCGCCGAGTACCCGCAGGTCTCGGTAGAACTGCTGCTGGACGAGCAGGCCCCCGACCTGGCGGGTGACCGCATCGACGTAGCGTTTCGCGACGGCCTGCTGGAAGACAGCCAGGTGATCGCCAAGCAGCTGGTGCCGATGCAGCTGGTGGTGTGTGCATCACCAGCGTACGTGCAGGCGCAGGGTCTACCGGCCTCGGTGGATGCGCTGTCCACGCACGCCTGCATCGGGCGGCGCCTGCCGGGCGGACGCATGCAGCCCTGGGAATTCCGGGTCGACGGCACCGATGTGCACCTGCAGCCGCCGGCGGCACTGGTGTTCAATGATGCCGACCTGGCGCTGCAGGCAGTCATCGACGGGCTGGGCATCGCCCAGCTGCCCAGCTATCAGGTACGTGAAGCGCTGTGGGCGGGCAGGGTGGTGACCTGCCTGGATCGGCATGCGCCGCTCGATCGCGGCCACTACCTGTGCTACCTCAGCCGCCGCCAGCTGCCCAAGCGCGTGCGGGCCTTCATCGACTTCAGCACGCAGCGGGTGCGCGCGCTCGAACTGGATGTGATCTCGCACTGGGAAGCACGCCAACAGGCCGCCCAGCCAGGCGCACAGCCCGCCTGGGCCTGAACGCATTGGTGCGTGCCGGGCAACAGTGCGCGCCCCAGCGCGGACCTACTGCCCCGCACCCACGCTGCCTACGCTTCCAGCATGCCCGGCCACAGCCGGTCGCCCCTTCTACATTCCAGGAGACACGTCATGAAATTCCTCGTCATCGGTGGTACCGGCCGCATCGGCAGCAAGGTGGTGGAGCGCCTGCGCACCGCCGGGCATGACATCGTGGCGGCCGCGCCCTCCACCGGCGTGGATGTGCTGACCGGTGAAGGCCTGGACGCCGCCATGGACGGCGTCGACGTGGTGGTGGACCTGGCCAACTCGCCCTCGTTCGAAGGCGCAGCAGTGCTTTCGTTCTTCGTCACCGCCGGCCACAACATCCTTGCCGCCGCCGCCCGTGCCGGCGTACGCCACCACGTTGCGCTTTCCGTCGTAGGCACCGACAAGCTTGCGGCCAGCGGCTACTTCCGCGGCAAGATCGCCCAGGAGCGCCTGATCCGCGATTCGGGCCTGCCATACACCATCATCCATTCCACGCAGTTCTTCGAGTTCCTGCCGGGCATCATCCAGTCAGCCGGCAATGGGGCGACCCTGCGCCTGCCCGCCGCCGACGTGCAGCCGATTGCCGCCGAGGATGTTGCCGAAGCGGTGGCACGCATCGCGCAGCAGCCACCCCGCAATGGCGTCGTGGAAATTGCGGGCCCCCAGCGCGCCGCGATGGCGGATCTGGCCAGGCAGTATCTGCAGCAGACCGGCGACCCGCGGCAGGTCGTGGCAGACGCCGAGGCCCTGTACTTCGGTGCGCCGCTGCAGATCGATACGCTGGTGCCGGTGGGGCGGGCGTGGCTGGGGCAGGTCGGCTTCGAAACCTGGCTGCAGCAGTCCGGCCTGTTGCAGCGGCAGCCCGCCTGAGCGGCCATCGATCGCCTGCCAATGACCGAGCTGAAGCCACCTTCGCCCGCCATGCTGGACCGCTACCAAGGCGACGACGTGCAGCCGGTGTACACCGGCCGCGTGCGGGTGAGCGGCGGCCAGACCCGGCACGGGCGCGCGTCCGGCGTGGTGCGATCGGACGACGGTGCACTGGCGGTGGACCTGCGCCTGCCGCCGGAACTCGGTGGGCCTGGCGGCGGCTCCAATCCCGAGCAGCTATTGGCCGCAAGCTACGCCGGCTGCTTCCACGGTGCCATGGTACTGGTGGCCGCGCGTGCCGGCCTGCTGCTGCACAACCCCAGCGTCGAAGTGGCGGTCACCTTCGCCCGTGATCCGGCAGATGGGCTGTACCTGCTGTCTGCCGAGATCGTGGTCCATCTTCCCGGCATGGATGCGAACCTGGCCTGCGAACTGGTGCGCAACACCGAACGTGTCTGCCCATACGCCAAGATGTTCCATCGTGGCATCAGCCATGTGGTGCATGTGCGTGTCGGCCCGCAGGCTGCGCCTCTGTAGAGTCGAACCATGCTCGACTATTGCCCTGACGTCCGCTTCCGGCCAACGGATGCACTCCTCATGTAAATCCGGCTAAGCTGCGGGGCGTCTACGCGTGGAAACGCCAGATCCCCTCAAGAGGCTGCCATGGAACCGCACTATCAGCTGCTGGCGAGCGTGCTCATGGGGGTGTTTGTCTTCCTGTTCTTTCTTGCACGTGACTACTTCAAGAGCCTCGGCTGGATGCTCGGCCCGTTCGACCCCAATCTAGGGTATTCCTCTGAAGCCAAGCTCATCTCAGCAGCCAACAAGACCATGCTCGTGATTGGGGCGCTCCTGCTGATCTGGGCCGTCATCGGGCCTTCTGCGTACCGCAGGAACTGGGAACTCGAGCCCATGGGCCTGGCCCTGGGGGCGTTGGCCTGCTATGTGCTGCTCATCCTTCTGGCGTCTACCCGCAGCCGATCCACACGGCAATGAGTCCAGCATCATGCACGGCCGTGGCAACTCGCCCGGACCACAGCGGTTGCTGACCACCGACGCGACACCATATCCGAGCGCCGCATGGCGCAGTTCCGCAGACCAGCCCACGGCGCGCCGTGGGCCTATCCGGGCGGCTTTACCTGGGCATCACTACGCTGTCCACCAGGCGCACGTTTGCCAGAGGCGGCGTTGAAGATGACCGGCCAGTAGGCTCGGCCGACGATGCCGGCACACCCTGGACAGGCTTCACAGATCTGTACTACCCAGCCGGGCATAGTGCCCCTTGGGTAGTCTGAGCGCGTCCATCCAGCCACGGGGTTTCCCCGAACGCCAGGAGGTCACTGTGCCAAGTTGGGACGAAGGAATGAAGTTGACGCGTCGCCAGGTGATCGCCGGCGGCGCCACGACCATGGCGATGTCCGCCGCACCGGGGGCGTCATCGCTCGCCGCCGAACTGGCGGCGTCCCCGCCGCCCAGGCCGCCGGTCATCAGCACGGTGGCGTTGACCGTCAACGGCGCGCGCCGGGAGCTTGAGCTCGACACGCGGACCACGCTGCTCGACGCCCTGCGCGAACATCTGAAGTTGACCGGGACCAAGAAGGGCTGCGACCACGGTCAATGCGGGGCCTGTACTGTGCTGGTCAACGGTGAGCGCATCAATGCCTGCCTCAGCCTGGCAGTGCAGCACCAGGGCGATGCCATCACCACCATCGAAGGCCTCGGAACCCCTGATGACCTGCATCCGATGCAGGCCGCCTTCATCAAGCATGACGGCTACCAGTGCGGGTATTGCACGCCGGGGCAGATCTGCTCGGCGGTGGCGGTACTGGACGAGATCAAGCGGGGTGTCCCCAGCCATGTGCAGGCGGACGTCAGCGCACGGCCACGGGCCACCAACATGGAAATGCGCGAACGCATGAGCGGCAACCTCTGCCGCTGCGGCGCCTATTCCAACATCGCCGAGGCGATGGAAGAGGTCGCTGGCGTGACGCCTGAAGGGAGGCGCTCATGAGGGCCTTCAGTTACGAACGCGCGAAATCCTCGGCCGAGGCCGCCAGGGCCGTCGCCGGCACCGAGGGCGCGAAGTTCCTGGCGGGAGGAACCAACCTGCTCGACCTGATGAAGCTGGAGGTCGAGACGCCCACGCACCTGGTCGACGTGCAGGACATCGGCCTGGACAGGATCGAACCCACCGACGACGGCGGCCTGCGCATCGGCACGCTGGTCAGCAATACCGCGCTGGCCTCGCATGAGCGCGTGCGCCGCGACTACGCAGTGTTGACCCGCGCGATCGTGGCAGGTGCGTCCGGGCAGCTGCGCAACAAGGCCACCACCGGCGGCAACCTGCTGCAGCGCACCCGCTGTCCGTACTTCTACGACCCCCATCTGCCCTGCAACAAGCGCCTGCCCGGATCAGGCTGCGGCGCGCTCGAAGGGTTTTCCCGGCAGATGGGCGTGATCGGTACCTCGGACAGCTGCATCGCGACCTATCCGGGCGACATGGCGGTGGCCCTGCGGGTGCTGGACGCCTCGGTCCAGACCGTCAAGGGTGACGGCAGCACGCGCAGCATCCCGATTGCCGATTTCCATCGTTCCCCGGGCGACAAGCCACAGCAGGACAACGTGCTGCAGCGCGGTGAGCTGATCACCCACGTCACGCTGCCGGAACCGCTGGGCGGCCGGCACGTGTACCACAAGGTACGTGACCGCGCGTCCTATGCGTTCGCACTGGTGTCGGTCGCCGCGGTCGTGCAACGTGACGGCTCGGCGCGGTTCGCCTTCGGTGGGGTCGCGCCGAAGCCGTGGCGCATCGAGGCAGCCGAACCCCTGCTGCGCGACGGCGTGAAGGCCGCGACCCAACAGGTGTTCGCCGGTGCCCGTCCAACGCGGGAGAACGCGTTCAAGATCGCGCTCGCCGAGCGCACACTCGCCGCCGTGCTGGCCGAAGGAGAGCGCTGATGGCCCTTGAATTCAACGCCCCCGCCGGTGACAACCTGTTCGACAAGGCCAAGGTCGTCGGCAAGTCGACGCCGCGCATCGACGGCCCCCGCAAGACCACCGGCACCGCCCCCTATGCCTACGAGCGTCATGACGTCGCGCCAAACCAGGTCTACGGCTACATCGTCGGCGCGGGCATCGGCAAGGGACGCATCATCTCGATGGATGCCTCCCGTGCACGTGCCGCCCCCGGCGTACTGGCGGTCATCACCGCACCGGAAACCAAGCCGGTCGGCAAATCGAACTGGAACAACGCGCCGCTGTTCGGCGGGTCCGAGGTCGCCCATTACCACCAGGCCATTGCCTGCGTGGTAGCAGAGACCTTCGAGCAGGCCCGCGCCGCTGCGGCGTTGATCCGCACCCGTTACGAGCGCGGCAAGGGGCGCTTCGATTTCCCAGCGCTGGCGCCGTCCGCGCCGCCGGCCAAGGGGCGCGACGGCAAGCCCGACCGGCAGACGCTCGGCGATTTCGACAGCGCCTACGCGAGCGCGGCGGCCAAGCTGGACGAGATCTACCACACAGCCGACGAAAGTCATTCGATGATGGAGCCGCACGCCACCATCGCCGCCTGGGAAGGCGACACGCTCACGCTGTGGACGGCGAACCAGATGATCGACTGGGCCAGGCAGGGCATGGCGGCGATCCTCGGCATCGATCCCGACAAGGTGCGTGTGGACTCGCCCTATATCGGCGGCGGCTTCGGCGGCAAGCTGTTCATCCGCGCCGATGCAGTGCTGGCCGCACTGGCCGCCAAGCAGGTCGGGCGGCCGGTGAAGATCGCGCTGCAACGCCCGTTGATGCCCAACAACACCACGCACCGGCACGCGACCATCCAACGCGTCCGGATCGGTTGCGCGAAAGACGGCAGGATCTCCGCCATCGCTCATGAGAACTGGTCGGGCAACATCAACGGCGAGGACGGCGAGAACGGCACCCTGCAGACGCCCAAGCTCTATGCAGGCGCCAACCGCCTGGTGGCCAACTACATCGCCACGCTCGACATGCCCGAAGGCAATGCGATGCGCGCGCCGGGCGAAGCACCGGGCCACATGGCGCTGGAAGTGGCGATGGACGAAATGGCCGAGAAGCTGGGCCTCGACCCGATCGCATTCCGCATCCTCAACGAACCCGAGGTCGTACCCGGCGATCCGAGCAAGAAGTTCTCCGACCGCAACCTGGTGCGCTGCCTGCGCGAGGGCGCGGAACGCTTCAACTGGAACAAGCGCAGCGCCAAGCCGGCGCAGGTAAGGGAAGGGCACTGGCTGGTCGGCATGGGCGTGTCCGCAGGCTATCGCGGTGCACCGACGATGAAGTCGGCGGCGCGGGTCCGGCTTGACGGCCAGGGTGGGGTGATCGTGGAAACCGACATGACCGACATCGGCACCGGCTCCTACACGATCATCGCGCAGACGGCGGCCGAGACCATGGGCGTACCGCTGGACCGGGTCCAGGTCACCCTCGGCGACTCCCGCCATCCGGCCTCCGCCGGTTCCGGCGGCCAGTGGGGCGCGGCAAGCTCCACTGCAGGCGTGTACGCGGCGTGCGTCAGCCTGCGCCGCAAGGTGGGCGAGCAACTGGGCTTCGACGGCGACACCGCAAACTTCGCCAATGGCCTTATCCAAGCGGGTGGGCGGACCATCGACTTGGCCGAAGCAGGCACACTGTCGGCAGAGGACGGCATTGCCTTCGGCAAGTTCAAGCAGGGGTACGACGTCGGCACCTATGCAGCGCATTTCTGCGAGGTCGCCGTGCATGCCTACACCGGAGAGACGCGCATCCGCAGGATGCTTGCCGTATGTGATGGAGGCCGGATTCTCAACCCACTGTCTGCACGCAGCCAGGTCATCGGCGGGATGGTGATGGGTGCGGGCGCGACCCTGATGGAGGAACTGGTGGTCGACAAGCGGCTTGGCTTGTTCGTCAACCACGACCTTGCGGGCTACGAGGTTCCCGTGCACGCCGACATTCCGTACCAGGAGGTGGTCTTCCTCGACACGCTGGATCCGGTGATCTCGCCGATGAAGGCCAAGGGCGTGGGTGAGCTGGGCATCTGTGGGGTCGGGGCCGCGATCGCCAATGCGGTCTACAACGCCACCGGTGTGCGCGTGCGCAACTATCCCATCACCCTGGACAAGCTGTTGCCCGGCTTGCCCGACGTGGGCTGACCCTTGCGCATGGATCGAACCGTCGCCTCACCCGCCCTGGAGGCCTCTGCGGCAGAAGGAGTGGAGCCCAGGGATCCTGCCGGTCACCTGGCCGCAGCGCCGGGCTTCCTCACCGAAGGCAGCCCACGCGGCGTGCTCGAGACGGCCTTGACGCACCTGCGCGCGGGGGAGCAGGCCGTGCTCGCGCTGGTGCTGGAAACCGATGGCTCCACCTACGCCGGTGCCGGCGACATGGTGCTGTTCTGCAACGGCAGCCAGGTCGGCTGGCTGAGCGGCGGATGCCTGGAGCCCGAGCTCGCGCGACGCGCGGAGCAGGTGAGCGCGGCAGGGCAGGTCGACTGGATCGAGATCGACACCCGCAGTGACAACGACCTGTTGAGTGGGTCCGCGCTCGGCTGCCGCGGCCGGCTTCGGATTGCGCTTCTGCCATTGCGTGCCATGTCCGGCATCGACGACGTGATCGAGGCTTGGCTGCGCGAGGGCGTGTCACTCCAGCGCGACCTTCGCACGTCGGGGCAGATCGTCTTCCGCGCCGGCCGTCGTGAGCAGGCATGGCAGCTGAACCCGATGGACGACACACAGCCCTTTGGAGAAGCAGCGTGGCGTTTGCCGTTGCCCCGGCTTCCGCGGGCCCTGGTGTTGGGGGGCGGTCCCGAAACGCCCTTCCTGGTTCCGTTACTGCGGGGCCTGGGATGGCGGGTCGGCGTGGCCGAACGGCGGGCGCGCTGGGCCTCAGCGGGGCAGGGCGCGGATGCGCATCTCCAGGCCAGCCCGGCCGAGGCCCTCCATGCCGACCCGTGCGACGCGGTACTGGTGATGCATCACGATTTCGAACTGGACCGCGAGGCGCTGGTGGCCCTGGCCGATACCGAGGTTGCCTTCATTGGACTTCTGGGTCCGCGGCGAAGGCGTGAGGATCTGTTCAAGCTGCTGACACCGGATCAGCGCCACCGCCTGTCTTCCAGACTTCGATCGCCCATCGGCCTGAACATCGGCGGGCGGGGACCGGAGGCGATTTCGCTCAGCATCGCGGCGCAGCTGCAGCAATGGCGAAGCACCGCCGGCACGTGACCGCCGCGCATGCAGTCGTCGTGCTTGCTGCGGGCGGGAGCACCCGGCTTGGCCAGCCCAAGCAGCTGCTGACCCGGCAGGGCGAGACCCTTGTACATCGCGTAGTGCGGTTGGCCTTGGAGCTCGCGCCTTCGCAGGTGCTGGTGGTGGTGGGCGCGAACGCACAGGCCGTGGCATCCAGCATTGCCGGGCTGGATGCCACCCCGGTAACCAACCACCACTGGGAACGCGGCCTGGCCAGCAGCCTGCAGGTTGCAGGCACACACCTGCTGCCCACGGTGGCCGCCGTGATGGTCGTAGCATGCGACCAGCCCGCGATCGGGCACTCCCATCTGCAGGCGTTGCTTTTGGGTGCCCGCGCCTCGGCGTCAGGGTGCGCTGGCACCCGTCATGGAGACGCGCTTGGCGTTCCTGCAGTCGTGCCGCGCGCATGGTTCAATCAGGTGGGTGCAAGCGGTGACCACGGCTTCGGGGCGCGCTTGAGGCAGCTTCCCATCGATGCCGTGCATGCCCTTCAAGCGCCGGAGCTGGGCCTGGACATCGACACGCCAGAAGATCTCGCGCGTGCGCGCCTTGCGGGCTGGATCGATGCCGTGCGGTGAGTCGCGTGATCACTGGACCAATGCCCGTCGCGCAGGTGACTAGCCCCGAACCCTCGCAGCCGCGGCTCTGTAGAGTCGAGCCATACTTGACTACTGCATGCCACATCGCACCCCCTCATGCACCTCGCCCGCGAACATCTGCAGCACCCGCTCCAACAGAACAGGTTCCGGCACGCCAGCCAGCACCTGCTCAAAATAGCCCATCGGCTGCAGCTGCCATTGAAGCAACGCACGAAGCGGCAGAACGGCGGGCGCCCGCTGCTCCGCGTCCAGCGAGACCCGCAGCAGCAGATGTTGTGAGCGCCTCTCCAGCCACAGCACTGGTATGCCTCGGCAATGAACCTGGAACTCGGCATCTCGATGCCGCTCGACGAACTGGAAGCCCTGTCGTGGCCGAGACTGCACGAACTGCATCGCTTGGCGGCGCAGTTGTGAGAATCGATCGTCGTTGATGCTTTGGAACGCGAGCTGCTCAGGCACGGGCGGCGCCGACCACCAAAGCTGTGCCGCGACCACTGCCGTGAGGCACAGTGCTGTGGCCGCCCAGCGGCAGCAGGCCACTCAACCCTCCGGGCGCACCCGATCGATGGCATGCGCCGTGAGTCCCAACCCGGCCATGATCAGGCCTTCCATGACGCGCGGGCCGACGTACTGCTCCAACTCGCCGTTCTCGCGGGCACGTTGTGCGGCCAGCAGGATTTCCAGCACCACGCGAAGACCGGCCAAGGAGCAGTCGGTGTCGGCCAAGGCGATGCGTCGGCCTGGCATCTGGTGGCGCTCAGGCCAGGGCTGGCCGTCGGAGGCGGCGCCGGAGCCGATGCTGTGCAGCAGGGCGATGAGCGTGTTCGGATCCAACGCGGGGCCGTTGGCCGGCGCGTCGTGGATCGGGTGCGGGGCAGGGGAGTGGGGCTGGGCCATGGCTGGGCTCCTTGCGTGCATGCAGAAGCCGCCACCTAAAAGGTGGCGGACGGTGCGTGGTTCGAAACCCCGTGTGTGGATGACCGGGCAGGCGCAAGGCCTCCACGCACCGCCCGCCATAGCCGACTGACGGATTGCCAGCCGGCACCGCGCGAAGCAGTGCCGGCTGGCAAGTGCGAGCAACATCCACACAACCGGGGTTTCGAATCCCGACCACCGATGCACGGTGGCAGGGCAAGGAATACGCGGACCTATGCGTGATGCCAATGCAGTAAGGCCGATGCCGTCACCACATTCAACATTTTCAGAATCGTTGCATACGGCTCAATGAGGCTGGAGCCTTGCGCCGCAAGGCTGTTGTCGATGTCGGCGGTGCACGCCTGACGAGTGTCGGCATCCGCCCGGTGGAGCCGTGAGCGAGGCGGATGCGACAGGATTGCCAAAGGCCGCCAGGCGTCAGTAGCCCTTCAACGCGGCCTTGGTCCGCTCCAGCCATGCGGCATTGTGGCTGCGCGCGTGGCGCGACCAGTGCTGGGCATCGTCGATGATGCTGTCGAACAGGCTGCGGGCCTGCTCACGGTCGGCGGGCTGCGGTTGTGCCATCAGCCACTCGGCGTAGAGGCAGCGCGCAGCCGCATCGTTGCCACATTCCACAGCACGCTCGAACGCGGAGCGGGTGCCAGGTGCCTGTGCAGCAGCTAGCGCCTGCGCATGGAGCAGGGTCTGTTCCGGCTTGCGACGCACATCCGGATGGCGGGCAAACAGGCCGTCCAGCGTCTCGACTGCAAGTGCGGCGTGCCCGGACTCCAGGCGGGCACGGGCAAGGCCGGTCAGGATGTAGGGGTCGTCGCCCAGTGGCGAGCTTGCCGCCTGCTCAAGCAGGTTTCTGGCTTCCTCCGCCTGGCCGACATCAAGCAGTGTCATGCCCAGGCGAACACGGTTCTGCACGGTGGGCGTGCGCGCCAGCTCGGCGCGAGCGTTTCGCAGGTCCTGGCCCGGGTCCATGAGCTGCTTGGCGGAGCGGACGACCTGCCGGGCGCCGCGCGAGTGACGGACTTCCGGGAAGTAGATCGCCAGGAAATAGACGACGCTGCCGAGCAGTGGAAACGAGAAGAGCAGGATGAGCCAGTAGAGGCTCTGGCCCGAGCGGATGGCGTGCACCGCGAAGTAGATGGCCGCCAGTACGTGGAGTCCGATTCCGATATAGGGCATGTGTGCCGCCTCGTCCTTATGAGGGGTGGAACTATAGTGGGGGAGGGGTGGGGCGCCAATGGGCTGGGCGACGTGGCCAGGCTGAAGATCACGCGAATGGCCCCGCTGCCCGCCAAGCCTCTCAAGTCGCGATAAGCGCGCGTTATCGGGGGGGGGGGGCGGCCTGCGCTTCTGACAGGAGCGCAGGCTCAGCAGGAGAAAGAACGGGTATGGAATAGCCCCTTACAACCCGCAGCAAACTTCAGTCTCCTAGCAACGGCTGCAGGGCTCGTTCTCCTTTGGGGTGGTCGCTCACCCCAATTCACTTAGCCGATTGCCGACACTGTAAGACGGAGACCAACCAGGCGATCTGTTTCTTGAACACTCCGATAGCCCGGCCGAGGCTTGACATGCGGTGCTCCTCATATTGAAATACGTCCGTATGTATTGAAATATGCTGAAATGGGAAAGACAAGAACAATCGATCGGGACCACGTCCTGGACATGGCAGAGCAGATAGTCGGCGAGCAAGGCGCGGCCGCGCTATCGATTGACGCCTTAGCGAAAGCAGCCGGCATCAGCAAGGGGGGTGTGCAGTCATGTTTCGGCAATCGTCATGGACTGATCCAGGCCATGCTCGATCGCTGGGCTGTCCAATACGATCAGCGCCTTCAGGCTATGGCTGGCACTGCTGCTAACACGTTGACGGCCGAGGAGCTTATTCGCCATCACGTCGCGATTACAGATGATGAGCACGAACTAAATACCCGAGCAGCGTGTCAGATCATCGCCCTCATGGATGAGCGTCAGTTCACTTCATGGCTGCGGAGTTGGCATGACAAGCGGCTACTGGCGTTGGATGTCCGCACCCCAGAGGGGAAGCGGATGCGCCTTGCATATCTGGCCACAGAGGGCGCGTTTGTTCTTCGCTATTTTGGACTCTCTTCGCTTAATGACAATGACTGGGCATCCATTTTCTCTGAAATTGCGGATCTTTCGGAGAATGGATCGATGATCCGGAGCGGTCGATAGTGACTAAATGGCTTTATCTAGTCATCGCAAGTGGCCTCGAAGTCGCGTGGGCAATTGGACTCAAA
This sequence comes from Stenotrophomonas sp. SMYL41, assembly GCF_036319965.1. NCBI lineage: Bacteria > Pseudomonadati > Pseudomonadota > Gammaproteobacteria > Lysobacterales > Lysobacteraceae > Stenotrophomonas > Stenotrophomonas sp. SMYL41. The sequence goes on from NZ_JAWIRX010000001.1 coordinate 314,113, forward strand.
TGCGCAAGCAGCCTGGCGGAGTGGGTTGTCACCCTGGTGTGTATCGTTGGTAGCTTCCTCTTCCTGGTAATGGCAACCAAGCGTCTGGGGGCCTCAACCTCCTACGTGTTCTTCGTGACGTTCGGCACCATCGGAACCTACATTCTGGATACCGTGTGGTTCGGAAAGCCCTTCAGCGCGGTAGCTGCGGCGGCTATCGCCGTTGTCCTGTTCTGCATTGTCCAGATCAAGCGCGAGGTCAAAGAATGATTGGCTGGATCTATCTTCTGCTCGCAGGCTTGCTGGAAGTCGGGGTCGTTGTCGGCATACGGGAAGTGTCGGCAGGTCGATACCTCAGGGGAATCCCGCTGCATGCACTGGGCATGTCCAGCTCGCTCTATCTGCTGTACCTGGCAATGAATACAATCGACATATCCATCGCCTACGCTGCGTACACAGGCATCGGCGTCCTGGGTACAGTCGTCGTAGGGATGGCCTTCTGGGGCGAGAAAGCCTCATTGAGAAAGATTGGCTACCTCGCCCTGATGGTGAGCGCGTTGACTGTCATGAAGCTCGCAGGCTGAAAACCTATAAGGCACTGATCGAAATTCGACCTTCTTTCAGGAAGGTCGGATGCCGTTGAGCTCAGTCGAAGGAATTCAGAATCGTCCACAATCCACGCGGCGGTAGGGAAGCTCGCCCGTGGCTATGGCAATGGAACAATGAGCTCCGCGACCAATCCGCCATTCTCTCTTGGCCTCATATCCAGTCGCCCCCCGAAGCGCTCAACGATGATGCGGACAATTGAGATGCCCAGGCCCGCGCCATCACCGCGTTGTCGCCCCTGGTCTCCACGCCAGAATCGTTGTCCGATTTGCTTGGTTTGCTCTGAAGTCAGGCCAGGGCCACGGTCGGCAACGCACACGGAGCAATATCGCCCAGAACTGTTGAAGCTCACTCGGATTTCGACCGCGCTGCCTGGTAGCGAGTAGCGCAGAGCATTGTCCACCAGGTTTCGAACCGCGATTTCAAGCATCGATCTAGGAACGGTGCTGCCTGCATCCCCCCCTTCCATGATCAACGTGATGCGATCTCGGGAGATGTCGCTGTTCTGCAGGGCGACACTGTTGACGACCTCAACAATCGAGAGGCACTCGTCCCCTTCGATGATCGAGGCCTCTGCGCGCGCAAGCATCATCATTTGATGCAGCGTCCGTTCCAGGCGCTTCACTCCTTCCTGTGCACTGGCAAGCGAGAGCATCACGTCCTCACCCTCGCTGAGTCGAGCCACCTGCAGATGCGTATCTATCACAGTGAGTGGTGTCCGCAGCTCGTGCGCGGCGGCATCGGTAAATGCCCGCTGGCTGGACAGTGCCTGTGCCAAGCGCTTCAGCAGGCCATTCATTGCGTCCAGCACCGGACGCAGCTCCGAGGGGGAATCTCTCACGGCAATTGGAGACGTATCGTCCGCATGCTTGTCACGCAATTGCTGGGACAGTACTTTCAGCGGGACCAGCCCCCGTCCAATGCCCATCCATAGCGCGGCCAGTCCGCCGAGAAAGGCAATCAGAAACGGCACTCCAGCAGCCCCCAGCAACTCGTTGGTCAGCGCGTCCCGTCGATCAACGCGATCGGCTGTCATGATCTGATAGCCATTGGCGTGAAGAACGTAGATTCTCCACTTCTGCTCAAGCACCTCTCGGGTGCTAAAGCCAAGGGGCAATGATTCGAGATCCGAATGGGGGCCTGTCGTGGTTCGAGCCAGCAGCTGTCCGCGCATGGACCTGATCTCGCATGCGATGCCTTCCTCGCCACTGAAGCGCACCACATCGGCGAAGCTTGAGTTTCCTGGACTCGGCGCCAGTGCCGCTCGCTCAAGAAGTCCCGACACCATGCGCGCCGACATGGCGAGGCGGCCGTCAAGGGTCCGGTCGAGCTTGGAGTGGATGTCGCGCATCATCCAGCCGGCGGCAGATACCCAAAGAAGGATCAGCGAAACCCCAGTAATCATGACTGCCCGAAGCCGCAGACTCATGATGTGGGCCTCCATCCCAGTCGGTAGCCCAACCCTCTTGCCGTCTCGATCGCGTCGGTACCAAGCTTGCGCCGGATGTTGTGGATATGCACATTGAGTGCATTGCTGCTGACATCTTCATTGAGCCCGTAGAAGCGCTCATTCAGAAGATCGGGGGGGACCCAGCGCCCCTCAAGACTGGCCAGGTGCGTCAAAAGATCAATTTCCCGCCGAGACAAGGCGACAGGTTCGCCGCGCAGCCAAGCCAATCCGCTCTCCGGCTCCAGACGCAAGGGGCCCGCCACGATCACCTGAGCTGCTCGGCCCTGCGTGCGCCTGACCAGCGCGTACAGCCTGGCCGCAAGTTCACGCAGATCGAATGGTTTGACCAAATAGTCGTCCGCGCCTCCATGCAGGCCCTTAAGCCTATGCTCGATTGCGTCACGTGCGGTGAGGATCAGTACCGGGAGATTTGACTCAAAAGACCGCATGCTGCTGAGCAGGTCCATGCCATCTCGATCGGGAAGACCGAGGTCGAGTATCAAGGCATCAAAAATTTCTTCCTGTTGAATGACTTCAGCGTCTTTTGCCGTCCCAACGTGATGCACAGCAATGCCATGCACACGCAAGCCAGCCACAATGCCTTTGCCAATCAGCTCGTCATCCTCAACCAGCAGCACTCGCATGCCCGCCTCGCCTTGCTTCGATCGAGTAGTGATGTTAGGCGAGGAGCCAGCATTGTGTCAGCTGCCCGGCAGTCCTTCACGCTGCTTTATTCTCACTTAATCGAGTGGATGCATGCTCCACGTACCCCAAATTGGAGTGCGTGGGTTTGGCTTTCTATCGTCGTTTAGCTGCGGCCGTTCTACTGTTCTGCTTCGCGATTGGCAGCACGTGGGCGAACGGTCTCTTTTCATCATGGGGTAGTAACGAGCAGACTTTCCTGGACGCTGCAGAAGTCTTCCGACTGCAGCCTGTGCAACAGGACGGCCGCTTGTACTCGGTACAAGGGCATGTCGCAGATGACTACTATGTGTATCGCCACTCGATCAAGTTGGTTGACGCAAGAGGTCAAGAGATAGGCTTGAACCTTCCTGCCGGGCAGCCGAAACATGATGAATTTTTCGGCGACACAGAAATCTATACGGGTGACGCCTTTCGCTTGAAGTGGCCGGCGTTGGAGTCCGGCGTATTGACGTTGCACTGGCAAGGCTGTGCAGAAGCCGGTGTCTGCTACCCACCGCAAACCATGCAAGTAACGCTTCCGGAGCTCAAGGAAGTACCTTCGGCGCCCGCAAGCAAAGCACACACAGCGCCCGCGTCAGAGATTTCCAGCCGACGAGCCACATTGTCCGCCAGCAATGGCCCGGCTGCCACGTTGCCGCCAGCAGGTGCAGCTGGAAGAGAAAAAGAGAGGTCATCTTCGGGGGCAATCGACGCCAGTGCCGCTACGGAATTGGCTGAAGATCAGTCTGCTGCTCAGAAGCTCGCAACACTCGGGCCAGTGGCCGGAATAGCGCTGTTCTTTGGCTTCGGATTGCTACTGGCGTTCACGCCCTGCACGCTGCCGATGATTCCTATCGTATCCACCATGGTCGTTGGGAGCCAGGCGAACACACGGCGTGCGGTGTTGCTCTCTCTCTCATATGTCCTGGCGATGGCCGGAACCTATGCGGCGGTGGGGGTTGCGGCGGGACTGGCTGGCGCCAACATCCAGGCGACACTGCAATCCCCTTGGCTCCTTGGGGCTTTCGCTCTGTTGTTTCTTGTCTTGGCAAGCTCGCTGTTCGGCCTGTTCGAGCTGCGCCTACCTTCTGCACTGGCCAATCGTCTCAATGCAGCAGGGCAGGGACGGGCCGGCGGGAGTATCACGAGCGCTGTTGCACTGGGCTTCCTCTCGGCGCTACTTGTTGGCCCCTGCATGACCGCGCCTCTGGCTGGCGCGCTGCTATACATAGGCCAGACCGGCAGCGCGTTCTATGGCGGGCTTGTGCTGTTCGCCCTTGGCATCGGCATGGGGCTGCCACTCCTGGCCATTGCGGTGTTCGGCGCCAGAGTCCTGCCCAAGCCTGGAGCATGGATGGATAGGGTGCGCGTTGCGTTCGGCTACGTGATGGTCGGCATGGCGATCATGATGCTGACCCGATTCCTGCCTGATGCCGCAAGCTTGGTCCTCTGGGGCGCATGGGCACTTTCAGTTGCTATCGGTCTGCTCGCCTGGGGTCGTGCAGTACCGGAAAAGCCGCGATTGGCATGGACGCTTCGCACCGGTGCGGCCCTTGGGGGGCTCTGGTCTGTCCTCATGCTCTTGGGAGGTGCATCCGGTGGCGAGTCGGCATGGCAGCCGTTGGCGCATTTGCGTACACACGCTTCAGTCGCTGCAGCAACGACCCAGAAAATTGACTACGTTCAGGCTAAAACGGTGGACGATGTAGATGCACGCTTAACGGATGCGGTCGAACGTGGTCAGTGGACCCTGATCGATTTCTACGCCGACTGGTGCATCAGTTGCCATGTGATCGAGCGCAAGGTGTTTGGGAATCCGGATGTGGCTGCGCGGTTGGCACGCATGCAGATCATTCGTCCAGATGTGACTCGCAACGATGCCGAAGATCAGTCACTACTCAAGCATTGGCAGGTCCAAGGGCCGCCCACGCTGATCCTGATCGATCCTGATGGCAAGGAGCGCAGGGCGCAGCGCGTGGTAGGCGAAATAGATGCGGGCAGCTTCCTGGACCGGCTTGATGCGGCGGGGGCACCATGATCAGCATCGGTCCGTTCTCCGTTGACATAGTGATCGTCGCCATCTCTGTGCTGGTTGCCTGGCTGGCGGCGCGCATACTGGCCTCCAGGTCGCCCGGCTCACCCCGCAAGATTGCGGGAAGCCTGCTGTTCGATGCCGTTCTCGTAGGACTGTTGGCTGCTCGGCTTGGATACATTGCGTTTTGGTGGAAGGAGTACGTCCAGTCTCCATGGTCGATGATCGCGATCGGCGATGGCGGCTACTCGCTGTGGGTAGGCGTACTGGCTGCCCTGCTTTTTGTCGTTTGGCGCACACGATCGGCACGCCCGCTGCGACTGCCAGTAGCGGCTGGCGTGATGGCCGGAGTCGTTGCCTGGTTCACCGCGGGCGGAGTGATCGCGCTGCTGCAGAGTTCTGCGCCTCCTCTGCCAGATATTCAGCTGACGACGCTTGATGAACGTCAAGTTGCCTTGAGCTCGTATGCGGGCCGACCTGTCGTAGTGAATCTATGGGCAACCTGGTGCCCTCCCTGTCGTCGGGAGATGCCGATGTTGGAACGGGCGCAAGCGGACTTCCCGGAGGTCGCCTTCGTCATGGTCAATCAAGGCGAGCACGCGCCAGAAATTCGAGCCTTCCTTGAGCGAGAGGGCCTCTCGTTTGACCATGTCTTGCGTGACCCAACATCCACCGCGATGCACGTGATGGGGGCGAGAGCACTGCCTACGACGCTCTTCTTCGATAGCGATGGGCGCTTGGTGGATTCACACCTCGGTGAGCTGACGATGGCGAGCCTGAAGAACACGATAATGCGCCGCTTTGCGCAAGACTCGCAGTAGCCAACAAAAGTATGGAGCAATTGATTCATGTCTCAGAACCAGAATGAGTATCGCCTTCCCTTGGCAATCTGTTTCTTGCTGGTTAGTGGTTGCAGTCAGGCACAGAATTCGGAGAACCCGCCTGCCGTGAGGGCATTGGAGCAGCAAGGTCTCACCATCATGAAAGAGTTCGATGCAGGAGGGGGGATGCGCGCCTTTGCTGCGGCCGCAGGCGACGAGCCGATTGCGGCATACCTCATGAATGACGGGAATGTGATCGTCGGCACGCGTCTGGATGCAAATGGCAATAGGATCGACAGTGCAAAACTACAGCAACTGGTGGCCAAACCGACAGCGGATCGCGTTTGGGCTGAATTGGAATCATCCACCTGGGTTCTAGACGGGAAGGCGAGTGCGCCGCGCGTCATTTACGCGTTTGCCGACGCCAACTGCCCCTACTGCCACCTCTTCTGGAAAGCTGCTCGCCCTTGGGTGGATGCCGGCAAGGTTCAACTGCGGCACGTGCTGGTTGGGGTCATCAGAGAGGACAGTCCGAACAAGGCCGCGGCGATTCTAGGTGCTCCCGATCGATCCGCAGCATTCCGGGAGAACGAAAACAAGTTCGATCGCGGCGGGATCACGCCGGCCAAGAGCATTCCGGCCGATGTAAGGAAGGCCCTGGATGAGAACCAGATGCTGATGACTGCGCTGGGCTTCCGTGGAACCCCCGGCATCGTCGTTCGCGATGAGGATGGCGCGCTCAAGAAGTACAACGGAATGCCACGCCCAGAAAAATTGCCTGAAGTACTTGGTTCGCGTTAGTTCATTGGCAAGGACGCAACAGAAGTCCGCTTCTGGCCAGAGGCGGACACTTCAGGGTTGCCTGCCGGATTCACTTTTGAGGGGCGAGGGAACGCTCGCTCCTCGTAGAGCTGTCACATCTACTGCGAATAGCTCCAGTCTTTGATCATCAATTGTGCGCAGCATTCCGCGCGCAGCATTCATTTCGATCTCATGTCTAGTGGCTGGGAGCATTGGCTGCAGTGCCGCTGAGCAGCTGCCCGGTGCTGACTACTTGATCAGAAGATCACTCAGTGATCTTCCATTCGCTACCAGCTCGGCTATCCATCGCGGTTGCCTCCCGCGACCGGACCACGTCTGGCCGCGCACGGCGGGATTACGATATTTGGGAGCGGTCTTGGGCACTGTCGATCTGGCGGGCCTCCGATTGGCTCGCTTCCTGGCGGCTTCGGAGGGCGCGATCACTGAAGTGCCGTAGAGCTCATCTATCGTGTAGCCATGATCCTTGACGTACTTGTTGATCTTGGCTCGCATTGCAGTGGCCTTAGGGCGTGTCAACACTTTCAACTGCTGCTTCTCCGCTTGAGCAATCAGGGAGCGAAGTTCCTTGGCCGAAAGGCCGCAAATATCGATGGTCATGTATTCCTCCCAACGTTGAGTTCCAAGCCTATTCTCAAATGACACTGTGTGTCACCCCGACGGTACAGTGAATTGCCTATTCACAGGATAAGCTGCTCCCATGGTGTGTATTAGCTGCTCGTGCTGCACATGCTCTTCACTTGGCATATGGGCATGTCGATTGAAGAGGACGTGGTCAGTGCTTGCTTCGCCTATCGCCAGGCGCGCTTTGAGATCGCCTGTTTGAGGCATTAGGTGAATCGACGTTAGAATCAAGAGCTTTCCGTGGCAAATCAGGGAGGCAAGGCGCACAACCGTGAGATCAATTCCCTTCATTATCGCTGCCACGCTGGCGGGAACTACGCTGGCTGCAGATGCTTCTGAGGATGGCCTCCATACAGATCCATACTTTGATCCAGGAGGCGCCGTCAGGTTCAACTATGGCTGGCTCGACTACGGGCCGACCAGCCGCTTGCAGCTCGAATTGTTGCGCGCAGACCTCGACGCTGGAGCCGGGCCGCTCTCATTCTCCGCCCAGTACCGTTGGTACGATGGCTTCGACGCCGTGCATCACGTCTACGTAGGCTGGCAGTTCTCCGACGCCACCCAGCTGAAGGCAGGTATCCAGCAGGTTCCCTTCGGGCTGCTTCCCACCGTTTCGCAGAGCTTCTGGTTTGGCTCCGGCTACTACTTGGGCATTGAGGATGATTACGATCCGGGCCTTGTAGTGATTCACCGCAGCGGCAGCACGACCTGGCATCTCGGCTGGTTCTCCGGAGACGAATACGGGTCGGGGGCTCGCTACGATCGCTACTCCTTTGATGTAGCGCAGACCGAAGCGTTGCCGTATCGCGAGCGGCAACGGATGCATGCACGCTTGGAGAATGCACGCGGCTGGGCCGGCGGCGAACTTTTGCTGGGCGTATCGGCGTTCGCTGGCAAGGTGCAGAACACTCAGACACGGCGCCACCACGTTCATCAGGGCGCGGCCCTTCATGCACAGTGGAAGCGCGATGGTTGGACCGCGCAGTTGCAGTGGGCGCGGTACCGGTATGACGTGCCCGGCGATCGCATCGCGATGTCGGCGTTCCAATCCCCCTTCGAAATTGCCGCACAGGCGGATGTGCCAAGCGCCAACGTGGCCTATTCGTTCGGCCAGAAGGGCTGGCTGGATGATGTCACCTGCTACAACAACCTCAGCATGACCCGCCCGGTCGGGCACCGTGCAGGCCTACGTGACTCGTGGCAGAACGTGACCGGCTGCAGCCTGCAGAAGGGAATCATGCTCACCTATGTCGACTGGATCGCTGGCCGCAACATGTGGTTTGCCGGTGGTGATGGTATCGGCATCGACGAAACAGGCCCTTCCCGCTGGCATTCACGGCTGAATTTAAACATCGGCTTCTACTTCTGATCGGCCTCACGCAAGCCATAGGCATTTTCACCCAACAACACGGAGGTATCCATGCAGAGCACGGCTCCGCAACATCCCCCCGTTCGCCAGCGGATCCTTCCGCAGGTGTTCATTCCCACGGCAGCCATCGTCATCTCACTGCTGGCGCTTGCTGCCATCGCGCCCGATACGGCCACGCGGTGGTTCACCGCGGCCAAGTCATGGGCTGCCAATGATGCAGGCTGGTTCAGCATTCTCGCAGTGGCCGGCTTCCTGGTCTTCGTCGTCGGCATCGCCATAAGCAGTTACGGCCGCATCAAGCTCGGCCCTGACCACAGTACGCCGGACTACAGCTACGGCTCCTGGTTTGCCATGTTGTTCGCTGCCGGCATGGGTATCGGTCTGATGTTCTTCGGCGTTGCCGAGCCCATCATGCACTACGCCACGCCACCGGTCGGTTCTCCAGAGTCGGCCGCCGCTGCCCGTCAGGCCATGCGCATCACCTTCTTCCACTGGGGCATCCACGCATGGGCGATCTATGCGGTGGTGGCCCTGTCGCTGGCGTACTTTGCCTACCGGCACAATCTCCCGCTGCGTGTCCGGTCCGCGCTGTATCCGCTCATCGGCGATCGTATCCACGGCCCGCTGGGACATACCGTAGACACGTTTGCTGCCCTGGGCACCATCTTTGGCTTGGCAACGTCGCTGGGCCTGGGTGTCATGCAGATCAATGCCGGCCTGAACTACCTGTTCGGCCTGGATGTCAGCACGCTGGTTCAGGTTGGCCTGATCACCGTCATCACCCTAGTGGCCACCGGCTCGGTCGTGGCCGGCCTGGACAGCGGCGTTCGAAGGTTGTCCGAGCTGAACATGATCTTGGCAGCGGCGCTGCTGGCGTTCGTGCTCGTCTGTGGACCGACCGTGCACCTGATGCAGGCACTGGTGCAGAACACCGGCATGTACGTTTCCCAGCTGTTCTCGATGACCTTCAACCTCTATGCCTACGAACCCACCGGCTGGCTGGGTGGCTGGACGCTGTTCTACTGGGGCTGGTGGATTGCCTGGTCGCCCTTCGTCGGCATGTTCATCGCGCGCATCTCACGGGGACGCACCGTTCGTGAATTCGTGGTGGGGGTGCTGCTCGTGCCGCTCGGCTTCACGTTCCTGTGGATGACCATCTACGGCAACACCGCGCTGCACATGGTCAGGGTGGAGGGTATCCAGCAACTGGTGCAGACGGTCTCGACGGACAGCTCCATGGCGCTGTTTGAGTTCCTCGAGCATCTTCCCCTCACCATGCTCACGTCTTCGCTGGCGGTCATCCTGGTGGCCCTGTTCTTCGTGACGTCGGCAGACTCCGGCGCCCTGGTGATCGATATGCTCACGTCCAAGGGCGAGGAAGAGTCGCCGGTCTGGCAGCGGATCTTCTGGGCGCTGCTGGTCGGCGGCCTGGCAATTGCCCTGTTGGTGGCCGGCGGGCTGGAGTCGTTGCAGGCAGCCACCATTGCCAGCGCGTTGCCATTTACGATCGTCATGATCCTGATGTGCTGGGGACTGCTGAAGGCCATGCATCTCGATGCGACCAAGCGCTCGATCCTGCGCGAGGCACGGATTCTGCCCGGCACCAGTGAGGATTGGCGAGCACGCTTGCGCCTGCTGGCACACAACCCGCTGAAGATCGAAGTGACTGGATTCATCGAACAGCGCGTCATTCCTGCGCTGGAAGAGGTTGCGGCTGAGCTGCGCAAGCAGGATCTGCCAGTGCAGGTCTCCAAGGGGGAGGACGGTCGTGCGTGGCTGCAGGTTGGCCATGGCGAGGAGATGGACTTCTTCTACTCAGTACGGCCCCAGCCCTATGAGCCGCCGACGTTCGCCCTGCAGGATCCCCGTCGGCCGGTCAGCGAGGGCACCCGTCATTACCGTGCGGAGGTCTACCTGCGGGAGGGCGGGCAGGACTACGACATCATGGGGTGGACGAAGGTTCAACTCATCCACGATGTGCTCGATCAGTACGAGCGCCACCGTCAGTTCCTGGACAAAGTGCGCTCGTAGAATCCGCACAACAGATGCCGCCCAAATGGCGGCATCTACCTTGGGCCGGGCAAGCCCCTGCGTTGACGTGGCCTCGGCGCCCGCCCGTGCTATTGATGGTCGAACGGCCCAGGAAACAGCCCATGCTCACCAGATTGAGGCTTGCAGCCAGCAAAGTTACCAAGCGGATGTGGTTCCGCTCGACCCTGTATGGCGCCCTGGGCATCATCACGGCCCTGGCCGGTGCGTTCCTTAAGTTCCTCATTCCCACCGGCCTGGCTGCAAGGATAGGCGCTGACTCCGTCGGCAACATCCTTGGTATCCTTGCCGCGTCGATGCTGACGGTCACCACCTTCTCGCTGTCCACCATGGTCTCGGCATACGGGTCCGCGTCCAGCAGCGCCACCCCGCGTGCGGCCCGGCTACTGATCGAAGACACCCGGGCGCAGGGTGCGCTGGCTACCTTCATTGGTGCCTTCCTGTTCTCGATCGTAGGCCTCATCGCACTCAGCACGGGAATTTACGGGGACAGCGGCCGGCTTGTATTGTTCGGCGCAACCATCGCGGTCATCATCGTCATCACTGTGACGTTGCTTAGGGCCATTGAGCAGCTCTCGCGCTTTGGCCGCGTTGGCGAAACCATCGATCTTGTGGAGCGCGCGACCAAAGCGGCAATGAAGCGTCGGACCAGGGAGCCGCGGCTCGGTGGAGTCAGTGCGGTTCCGGTAGGGGAAGGGGCGGTGCATCTGGTCGGAGATCAGGTTGCCTACGTTGAACATGTGGACGTCGGGCGGATCAACGCCATTGCGCAGGAACATGATCTACGCGTTCATCTGCTCTGCCAGCCGGGTACGTTCGCAACCCCAGCCCGTCCCTTGATAGCCGTCGAGGGAAATCCACTTCCGGAAGTGCAGAGTGAAGTTATCTCAGCCATTTCCTTTAGTGACGCGCGCTCCATTGAGAATGACCCACGGTTCGGGCTGGTCGTGCTTGCGGAAATTGCCCAGCGCGCAATGTCACCTGCGGTGAACGACCCTGGCACCTGCATCGACGTCATCGGGACCTGTGTCAGGCTGCTGTGTGCATGGTCCAGCCATGCAGGGGACTCTGCTTCAGTTGAGGTGCTGTATCCGCGCGTGCACGTGCAGTGTCTCGACGTCCGCGACATGTTCGAGGACGCGTTCACGCCGATTGCCAGGGATGCAGCCGCGTCCTTGGAAGTCAACATCCGGCTGCAGAAGGCCTTCGCAGCGTTGGCGGGGTCCTCGAATGAAGCGACAAGAGTCGCGTCACAGGCGCATGCCCGCATCGCGTTGAAGCGTAGCCTGTTGGCCATGGATTTCGAAGCTGATCGCAAAGCGCTTCGAGCCAGCGCATCTGATTTGAGTCTGCAAGATGTGGACCAACGTTTGTAGTGTCTTTTGATCATTGCCTTTGAAGCGCTGCGCTGACTATCAGTGCTCGGCAGCGGGTCTGGCACACATCCGGTCAGCTCACCTTCCACAGCATGTATGCGGCAGTAATGAAGATCAGTACTGCAAATACCGTGTTCAGAGCTCCACGATAGCTGGCCAGCTTCGTCGAAGTTGCTGCTCCTGCAGTACCGCCAGCCATGCCGGCAACGACGAACACTGCCGCGAGCGTCCAGTTGACCAGACCTGCTTGCGCGTAGTTCAGTGCGGTGGTCATGCCGAATGCGGCAACGGCGACGAGCGAGCTTCCGACTGCGGCGATCATCGGCATCCCCGTCGCGGCCACCAGTGCGGGCACGATGAGGAACCCTCCGCCAATACCAAAAAAGCCGGAAAGCCCGCCGGCGGTGGCGCCCAGCCCAATCAGTGCGGGCGCGTTGCGTCTACCAAGCCGAGCGTCCGCGAAGCCAAGCGTGTTGCGCCTGCGAAGCATGGCGATGCCGACAACGACCATGACCACAGCAAACAGCGCCAATAGCCTCCTGCCGTCGAACGCCTTGCCCAAGCTGGAACCCAGGTATGCGCCCGCGACCCCCGCCAGGGCGAAGACCAAGGCACAAGGCCAGCGAACGTTACCTCTACGGGCATGCATCACCAGATTCGACACCGCATTGACCGCCACTGCTAGGGCGCTGGTGCCGATAGCCACATGCGGATCTTCCACTCCGACCACGTAAAGCATCAGTGGTACCGCCAAGATGGATCCGCCTGCACCGACCACCCCCAGGACGAAGCCGACCAGGACGCCAGACAAGCCGCCCAGCACCAACTGCAGCGGAGACAGCGCTTCCATATATCAGTCGCTGGATGCCGGACCTTGCTGCAGCCGTGTTGCTATGGAAGAAAGGTCATAGCCTGCATCCGAAGCAACAGACAGGACGTGGGCAAACGCCGCGCCATTGCGAACGACTTCCGACAGCGCCCAAAGCATCGCAACACGGGTGCCGGTTCTGCAGTACGCGGCAACAGGGCGTGGCAGCGCTTCCATCAACTTTGCAAAGGTGTGCACCTGATCATCGGAGATGACCCCAGACGCCACAGGTAGATAGGCAAACTGCATGCCCGCCTGGTGGCAGGCATCGTGCAGCGCGTGGTGACTGGGCTGCTCCGGCTGTTCATTGTCGGGGCGGTTGCAGATTACACTCGCAACACCCTGCTCCTTCAGGGTTTCAATGTCCTTTGGCAGGAGCTGTCCGGACACCTTGAGGCTGGCGGAGAGTGGCTTGAGATTCATGGTTTTCCCGTAGTTGCAGCAGGGCGGTGAATGAGGCCATGCAGGAGTACGCCAGCGATCATTGCCGTGGCGAAGATGATCGCGAAGGGCTGGCCGGTTCCCAGCAAAGCGATCGCTGGGCCGGGACACACTCCGGCCAGTCCCCAACCCAGGCCGAATATCGCCGCACCGATGACCAGGCGCCGATCAATGATCCGATGGGTGGGAATGTGCAGCGATGCGGCAAGCAGCGGCGTTCTGCGGGCGCGCATCCATAGGTAAGCTGCGGCGGAAGGGATCAGTGCACCCACCATGACCAGTGCCAGAGAAGGATCCCAAGCGCCGCTCACATTGAGGAAAGCAAGCACGCGAGCTGGGTTGGCCATATCCGAAACGATCAGCCCGAGCCCAAACAGTGCGCCGCATAGGAACGCGGCCAGGCGAATCATGCCGTGCCCCCGGTCGCAATCCGCACCAGTGTTGCCGTGGCTATGCCCATGAGCATGAACACGCAGGTAGCCACCACCGACCGGGGCGATGCCCGGCCCAAGCCGCAGACACCGTGCCCGCTGGTACACCCGGCGCCAAGGCGCGTTCCGTAACCCACCAGCAGTCCAGCGACCACCAGCACCACTGTTCCATTTGCGGAGAGCACCGGCAGTGGTATGGGCCTGACCGCCAAGGCGAAGCCCGACGCCAGGGCAAGTCCTGCCAGGAACAGGGCGGCAGTCCCGCGTCCGCCGTCACCCGGCATGCCCAGTGTCTTGGCAAGCAGGCCCGAGACGCCGGCAACCCGGCCGAGGAGGATCAGATAGGCGCCGGCTGCTGTACCGATCAGGGCGCCACCAATGAGCGGCCAATACCAAGCCAAATGAGAGAGCGTCATAGCAGGTCCATCGGCAGCTTGAGGTAGCGCACGCCGTTCTCCTCGGGTTCGGGCAGATGGCCTGCGCACATGTTGACCTGCACGGAAGGCAGGATCAGTCGCGGCATCGGGAGCGTGACATCACGCGCTTCCCGCATTTCCACGAACATGGCTTCGGTCACACCCTCGTGCACATGAAGGTTGGTTGTCTTCTCAGCACCGATGGTTGTTTCCCATGCGAAATAGTCTCGGCCGGTGGCTTTGTAGTCGTGGCACAGGAATACGCGGGCAGCGTCGGGCAGGGACAGCAGGCGCTGGATCGAGCGATACAACTGGCGGGCCGAGCCGCCTGGAAAATCGCAGCGGGCGGTACCGTAGTCCGGCATGAACAGCGTGTCTCCAGGAAACACGGCGTCGCCGATCACGTACGCCAGACATGCAGGGGTGTGGCCCGGCACGTGCAGCGACATCGCCTGGAGGTTGCCGATACGGAAGGAGGCACCATCGGCGAACAGGCGACCGAACTGGCTGCCATCCCGCTTGAATGCAGTACCGGCATTGAAGACCTTGCCGAAGGTTTCCTGGACGGTGGTGATTCGCTCGCCGATGGCCAGCGTACCTCCCAACTGGCCCTGCAGCCATGGCGCCGCGGAGAGGTGGTCGGCATGCGCATGGGTTTCCAGCAGCCATTGCACCTGCAGGCGCTCGGCCCGCACGTAGTCCACCAACGCCGCCGCGGAGGCGGTGGAGGTGCGGCCTGCGGCCATGTCGAAGTCAAGGACGCTGTCGACGATGGCGCACGCTGACGAAGATGGATCGCGTACAACGTGACTGGCAGTGAAAGTGGCAGGATCGAAGAAGGTCTTTACATGAGGCGAGGGGAGCAGGCCGGCACGCGCATCGTTGACGAGGCGGACAGCCTGCTCCAAGGGGGAGTCTACGACTGAGGATGAGTTCAAGGCTGGCTCCCGATAAACTGGTTGATTTAACGTATACATAGTTTCGTAATATATGTAACTATGGAGTCCATGGTAGATTGAGTCAAGGCCCATGGTGCCTTCCCACCACAATTACGACTCGCAAGTTGCCAGCGCACGTGACCAGCCCTCCGTTCAGCCCGTCAGATCTAGCCACGATGAAGGAGCGCGTGCCTGAAGTAGCCGAGCTGCTGCGCTTCATGGCCACACCTTCGCGCCTATTGCTGCTATGCCAGCTCGCACAAGGTGAAATGACGGTGGGCGGACTCGAGGAAGCGACCGGCATTCGGCAGCCGGCACTCTCACAGCAGCTGGCCGAACTCCGTCAACGAAAGCTGGTTGCGACCCGACGGGAATCGCGGTCGATCATCTACCGCATGGCAGACCCACGCGTTGCAGCTTTGCTGGGTGCGATGCATCGGATCTTCTGCGCGGACGATGCATCGACTTAAAGTGACCTAAGGCATCCGAAATGAGGGCAGGCTAGCTTCGCTGACCCTGGGCACTTAGACCATTGGCGTAGTCTGTCTCTAAGTCATGGGCCGCTGCAGGCTCAAGGTCAGCCGTGGATTAGGGATGTTTATCGGGAGTAGAGGGGTCTGCGCTTACGGGCGAGAGTGGCCATTTCGGACGCTTACGCTTCTTCTAGGAAACAACTGCTATCCACCACCCTCCATGTCGGGAGCAGGGCTCTTCAGTTGCACCCTTCTTGCCGAGCATTATCCTTCCCCGAACTACGGATCGCACCCAGTGCTTGAATCAACTCCCGAACTTCCGGCCGCGATCAACGAGCCCCAGGTATAATTCTCATCGCGGCTCACGACAATTCCATTGCTTTGTTGGAGATTGAATTGATGGATCAGATTTCGCTCACGTTTGAAGAGGGTCTGTTGCTGCCGGGAACTTACATCATAAGCAAGGAAGACTTCATTGCGGAGTTCTGTAGCAGTCCCGAGAAGACCTTCGGCCATTATCAAGAGATGGCTCGCTCGAAATTCCTCAAGCCATTCCTGGATATTTACGAATGGGCCGAGGAGGCTGGGGCAACTTCAATTGTCGTCGGAGGGTCGTTCGTCTCGCGCAAAAATGATCCCAATGACCTGGATGTAGTGATCTTTTTCGCCACATCTTCGCAGGTCCCACACGGTCGGGAACGCTACGACATAGATGGCCTCATGCTCGATGTGCAGCTTCTTGCGGAGGACCAGCCCGAGATCGCTAGTGCATACCTTGAATTACTGGGGACCACCCGATTCGGCGCTAGGCACGGCTTGGTCCAGATAAAGATGCACAGCTCAGTACAAACCTTCTACAGGCCTGAGCAGTCGTCACAGAGTCTTGAGATAGTCAAGGTTGCATACTTGGGCCGGCGTTGGTCGAAGCAGCAGACAACGAAGGGGGTTATCGTACCGTTGCACGGGATTCGAACGCATGCGGACGGATGGCTACCACGTCTGTGTCTATCTGCGAGCACGTCAGGATGGGCTGTTGCTCCCTATGTGTACGGGTATCGATCTGCAAACGTCCTTCGCAATGAGGAGGAGAAGGCTGAAATCGTTGAGGGGTTTAGATCCTGGCTGATTGATGTCCGAAAGGAATATGAGGGTCCAATTTCCATCGTGGCGCACTCTTTCGGGAGCTACATAGTGGGGCGTTACCTATCCAATGCCGGTGATATTTCAGAGAAATTCGAGTGCGTAATCCTGTGTGGTTCGATACTCACAACCAATTTCGATTGGGGTGATTTTATTGATCGAGGCATCGTAGGGCGAGTCTTGAATACTATTTCAGAAGAAGATGAGTGGGTTAGGTATATTCCAGACGGCGGCATACGTTTTCTGGCGAAGGACGATCTGTTTGGCGCCGCCGGAAAATCTGGCTTCGCCAAGGAACATCCTCAGCTGTGTCAAATTCGGAGCGCATTGCTGACTCATAACAATGTGTTTCGTGAGGACGTAGTGACCGCTCAATGGCTACCCTATCTGGAAGCATCGAAGGGAGCTCTAGAGCAAAAGGCCTTCCAGCTCTTGGTAGAAAGGCTTAATTCCGAGACTATGTAACTGGTTGCCAATGTGCATAGGCTTGTTCATGCTGCACACGGCCTCTCGCCAAGGAGCCCGGGCACCCACAGGGAACTGTCGGTCCTTGTTTGTGTGCATGGCCGTCAGACTTATTCGCTAGCTCGGCAACTGGATAGTCCGCTTCTGGCCGAGTGCGGGCCTTGAGCGGGGACGGAGATTATGAAGATTTATCGGGGGTAAGGTTGAGGGCGACAGGCTATCACCCGCAATTGGGACGGTCTGGATCAGCCCCGCTCCTTGAGAATAAGAAGCGGCTACGGACCCATGTGCTCTTCGTCCTCCCATTCCAGCGATGACTGTTCCTTCAGGAGGCGCGACGCTTTGAAAGAGGGGACGGGGGGAGGGCGCCGAGCTTCATTGAGCAGCCGATGAAACCACCAGTGCTCGGGAGAATCGGGGGCCACTCCCGGAAGAGGAAGAAAACGATACATCCCGGGTATCGGTCCGTCCTCATAGACCACCGACCGGTGGTAGACGGGTTGGATGTAGCGATACAACGCCCATGTGATGTTATTGATCAGTTCTGCCAGCCAGCTTCCGTAGTAGATAAAGACGTTCTCTCCCAAGTGCTCACGGAAGTCATCCAACGCGAACGGGATCTGGGCCAATGGAACGTTGTGGCCATGCTCAGCAAGCAGGGCTTGCACCTGCTGCGCAACGCCCGTCAGGCGCGCCAGGTTGTGCTTGGCTTGATTCCCCGCGATTTTCAGTAGTTGCAGACGGGTGACTGACAGCCTCGCATGGACGTTTATGTTTCCCAGCCAGAACTTTGGATGAATCACTTCATCGAGCCAAGTGCGTAGATCTGCGACGGCGTCGGCAAGAGCGTGAGCGTGCCCCGCGCCGGATAACCTCGGGTTGGCGCCGGCCCGCTCCAGCACCTCCAGGCACGACATCTTTTCGCCTAGAAGTGCCTTGCTACCCCCCTCATGAACGAAGTCCAGCAAGCGGATGTAGAACAGATCGCGATGGGGCGTCGATTTGAAGAGCACCTGCACTTCCCCGGGGTGGCCGGTCAAGGGCAAGAACTCCATCAGCAGCCGGTTCACCAAATCGCGCAGCGCTTCAAAGGCAACGCTCAGGCCGATGGCTTCCAAGGTTTCTGGGGACGAGGAGCTGGACATGGCTTGCTAAGAGAGGAAAGCTTCATGCAATTATGGCCCATCCGCACTCTGGCGGACAGCGATGGGCAAGGCTAAGCATTCCCTCAAGACGGTGAACGTCTACACGGACTCCTTTCGGGATATGGTCAACGCGTGTGTGCGGTGGCGAGCAGAGCCAGCCATGCGGCTCCGGTGTCTGCTTCGACATCTTCTGCGTCCCAGTACTTGCTGTGGGCGAGTGGCATGGTATCGGCGGTCCCCGAGCAACATGCCGTTGGCGGAACGATAGCTACCGAACTGCCTACCGGCACCCTAGCGAGCCGCACCGCCATCTCAGCAGTCGCGACGGCGCTAATCGAGACCAGGGTGCTGGCGGACTGAAAGTGGTCCTTCGCCTGCGTGATCGACCGATGGTCGGTCGGGACCATCAGTGTGGTTAGAGCGACTCCCTGGCGACCACCCTCAAGGCTTTGAAGGCCCGACTCACCATGCTTGGCCCGGAAGCAGTCGGCCGGCTCCGGGCCAACGAGCAGGGGAGGGGGCATGCCGAGACCAGCCGAACGAGGGCCGCGAGCGGCCTCGCGACGGCGCAGGCCCGCTTGGCGACGCGGTTCGGGCCAAGCCTGCGGGAGCGCCAGGCCCGGGACAAGCCCCCCCCCCCCGGATTGGCCAGACTTCGCGCCCGCGCGCAGCGATAATGTGCCGGCCATCTACACAAACACCCCGCTCTCGAGCACGCGCGCAAGTTCCTAGAACATGCCACCAACCAAGAGAATCGCGGCATCCCGCACCGCCAATATACGGAGTCCGAGTTGAGCGTCATCAATATTCCTCGCGATGAACAAGAGGCCCTGCGAGAGGTCAATGTGCAGGCGTTGGATCGGGAGATTTCAGCTTCCCTGGACGCCCGGCGACTAGGATCGCCATTGCGCGACTTACGGCTGGACAGTTGCGGGCCGTTTATCGCCGCCAGGCTTCGCGAGTTCGATGTGGCGCTACAGGCCTACGCGGGAGCCAAGGCGACGAAGAAGTTAGCTGACACCGGTGAGCGCGCCCGCCGTGCCGGCAGCAACTTGGGCAACGCGGTTCGGCAGATGCAGCAGCGGGTTGAGACGCAGGAAAAGGAAGGTCAGCGCTTCTTCGTCGACGACCAAATCATTCCACCGAGCAATTTCACGAGGACGCTGTCGGTGCGGGTGCACTACCGCTGGCGCCCGTCGGCCGAGGCCGAGTGGGCGCACGGTACTATCACGTTCACTCACTCGCATGATCCACGCCCTGACTACCCAGTGCCGGCCCCAAAGCGAAAACCGAGCGCCAGTCAGCGTGCGCAGGATTTGCAGGACGAGCTTTGGCGCGAGTGGGAGCAACTAATGAACAACGGGCTCCATTCGCTTGCCGAGTACTTTCGGCAGGGCGGCGACGGCGCAGCGATCCCGAAAACTTTCCAGGCGCGCGCCGACGCCTTCCATCGTCGGCTCAACAACTTCAGCTGCCGGTTTTGGCTCGAGCCAGCAGGTAGGACGTAGCGGGCTACGGAGCGATGGATTCTGGAGGCGCCATGGTTCGCACCGAGGCAAGGTCGGCGCGTACGGGGCGCCGCTGGGATGGCCATCGGCATGTGACTCCGCGGTCGCCAAAGCGCCGGTGACGAGCGATCCTTGCTTTTCCGAGAAGATGTCCGAATCTTCGGGAATCTCGCCAGCGACAGGGACAGCACCGAAAATGACGGTGGCGGATGCAGAGCGTGCCCAAGTTGTTGCCGAAGTCGGGCCGCCCAAGTGGCTCTCCCAGCAGACCATTCCGACTCGGGCCTTGCGCGCCCTCAACGGATGCACCCAAGATCCCTATGCCGCCGCCAAGTCCGCCATCCATGAACAGGGACCTGCGCTGGCGCTTCAGCTCAATTTAGCAGTCGGGCGACCTTCGTCTTGAGCGCGGCGATGCGTCGCGAAACCGACGCGTGGCCGCGCAGACCCGACTCGCGCGCGATGGTGGAGGCACTCTTGCCGAGCCGCAGGGCTATCACAAGGCGACGCTCTTTCTGATCGAGCATTGCGATCACATCGCGGAACAGAACCTGCTCGTACGGCTCGTTGGGCTCCAGCGCATAAGCCGGTGCATCGTCGATGGTCTCGACTAAGTCGACTTTCAATTTCGCCCGTTTGGAATAGAAGCTGCGCTCGAAATCCTCTT
This sequence comes from Stenotrophomonas sp. SMYL41, assembly GCF_036319965.1. NCBI lineage: Bacteria > Pseudomonadati > Pseudomonadota > Gammaproteobacteria > Lysobacterales > Lysobacteraceae > Stenotrophomonas > Stenotrophomonas sp. SMYL41. The sequence continues at coordinate 334,414 of NZ_JAWIRX010000001.1, forward strand.
TGATCCAGGAGTTCGCGGCCGAGAAGTCCTCGTGCGTCCGGTGGCGGTGCAGTAGCTCAACCACCGGATCGAGCGACTCGAGGACACCGTCGCCGTCGATCGCGCTCTGAAGCACCTCCTCGCGCTCGTCGGCATCAAACTCGTCCCAGACGTCGCCGCCCATCAGAGGCCGCTGGATATCGAACAGGTGTCTCTCTTCCTCAGGCAGGCCGGCCAAGATACCGGCGCGTAACTCTGCGAGCGGCTTCCAGGTCTCGTCTTCGTGCGTCGTGGGAGCGAAGAATTCATCGCGCCTGGCCAGTGCCAGGCGATATAGGCGGTGTGCCCAGTATGGGGTGTCGCCGGCGAGCAGTCGCAGTGGCGAGCGCGCGTTGAAGGCGCCTTGACCCAAACGCGCTCGCGGAGACAAGCGCGTCCAGATGTAGTGCGCAAATGCAGCTCGTGCCCGCGCACCGTAGTCTGCAGGCAAGTCGTTGTGCATGTACATCAGGCCCATCATAGAGCGTCGGCGTTCGAGACCAGCCTTGGCCAGGATGTCGTCGGGCAACAGGCCGGCCAGCATGACGTCGAGCTCGGAGTTCCCGCCGTAGGTTGGCACCAGGATCATGTTCGGGTTGCGCCGTTCCTCGAGGTAAGGAACGAACGGCTTCAACCCTTCGATGGCTTCTCCCGACCGCACAAATCCGGCCCTTTGCGTGGCATTCCAATTGTGCAGGTGGGCTGTCCATTCTAGGCGACCTGTCGCTGGCTCGGACAGGAACGCGAGCTCGAGTGGACCGTGCTCCCATCGATCTATCTGGGTAATTTCGGCCTGGTGAAAGAACGCATTGGAAATTGAACGCATGGAGATCCTCGGAATAGGGGCTGTACTCCTATCCGGCACAAGTATGAGCAATTGTGACCTCGAGTTGGCAGCATCGCGTTAATCAGTCTTCGAGCAGGCGGGCAGCCGGGTTGGCTGTTGCTCCGCCTGCTTGAAAATACCCCACGACACTCGACACCGACCTATGCTCGGTCAACTGCATGATCGCCGGCAGCGACACGCCTTGGCGACTGGCCTCGGTCACGAACCCAGACCGCAAGCTGTGCCCGCCAAAATCCCCCTCCAGCCCCGCCAGGCGTGCCCGCCGCTGCACGATCTCACCCACGGCGGCTGGGGACAGGGCAGGGCCGACCCGCTGCTTCCACAGCCGCCGGAAGATAGCCCCCTCGGCGAGGCTTGAGGCATCCAGCCAGCCCTGGAGGGCGAGGGCGGCCCGATCGAGCACCGGCTTATCCGGGGTCGAGGTGGCCGTAACCCCGGCCTGCTGGGTCTTGCTGTGCTCCAGCCGGTAGATATAGCCCGCCTCGCCAATCCGGCGCAGGTCGCGCAGGTCGGCAGCGGCGATCTCGCTACGCCGGCGGCCGCCACTGGCGAACCCGAAGCAGAGTAGGGCGCGATCCCGAATTCCTTCCAGGCTGTCGTCACAGGTGGCCAACATGGCCTCCAGCTCGGCCAGGGTGATCGCAGTCTTCTTGCGTGGGCGCTCGCCGCGTTTAACCGCGGCCCGCGCCGCGCGGCTGAGTACGGTGCGAATTGCAGGCTGCTCGCAGGGATTGGCCACGTGCTTGAGTCGGTGCGCGGTGGAGAGCACGGCAACGCGATGGCGCACGGTGGCCAAGGTCCACGGGCCGACCTTGGCTTTGAGGCCAGCGGCCACCAAGGCCTGGTCGACAGCTGGGGGAAGTTCCCAAGCCAATTCGCCGTCGGTCGAGCGGCGCTGTACGTGATCGACTACGAACTGCAGCACGGTGGCTTCGGGTACCGGCAAGGTCAACTCGATGCCGTAGCGCGCCGCATGCCAGCCAGCCCAGTAGCGCAGGGCGCTGGTGTAGCTGCGAGTGGTGTTCTCGGCTGCGGCTTCGGCCAGCAGCTCGCGGACCGCATCGGCAGCCTGTTGGGTCAGCTGTTCGGGCAGTGCTAGGCAGGTGGCCGTCGCGGCAAGTGCGGGAATTGTAGAATTATCTTTCATACTATGTAATGTACGCTACGCTTAGAAGTCCGTACCCGCGATAATCATCACTTATCGCAAGTACGTTATCAGCAGAGTAGGGTGCCAGTACAGGAGACTTCGCATGGCCCGCGGCATCACCGAAACTGACGTCCATACCGCCGCCGACGAGTTGGTCGCCAAGGGCGAACGCCCAACCGTAGAGCGTATCCGGGCTCACCTGGGAACAGGCTCACCGAACACGGTGACCCGCTGGCTGGAGACATGGTGGAACCGACTTGGCACGCGCCTGCAGCCAGCGCGTCCGGACCTGGAAGATGCGCCAGCGGTGTTGGCAGAACTTGCCGGGCAATGGTGGGAGTTGGCGCTGAAGCATGCCCAGGAGGCCGCCCGTCAAGAGCTTGCATCGTCCGAGCAGGCCCTGGCTGCCGAGCGTGATGCGCTGGCGGCTAGTTCCCGACTTGCGGCTGAAGAGCTGGCGCAAATGCGGGAAGAGCGTGACGTTGCAATCACCGGGGAGAGAATTGCAACGGCCCAAGCTTCAGAGCTACAGCACCTGGTCGACCAGCTTCAGCTGCAGATCTCTGAACTTGCAGAGCAGCGCGATCTCGAGCGTCGAAGAGCCGACCGAACCGAGACAGCGAGACAGCAACTCGATGTCCGGCTTCATGACGCCCTGGAGACGGCGAAATCTGAGCGGGAAGACTGGACCGAGTACGTCAGATCTGTCGAGAATCGGGCGCTAAACGATGTTGATCGAGCACGCCAGGAGGTGAAGGAACTCCAGACGCAGCTAAGCAAGACATCCGAAGAACACAGGGCCCTTGAGAAGCAGCTGCGTCAGGATATCCAGGCCGCCCAATCGGCGGCAGCAGCCGCCAGCCGGTCTGCGGATATCCTGCGCGGGAAGTGTGACGCTCTCGAGGGACAACTTTCAGCGCTTCAAAACTTGCCGGCTCAGCTTGAAGTGGCACTAAAGCGGTCCAAAAGGGTTCCTTCGCCTACGACTCGGAAGCGCCCCAAGCAATAGGGCGCACGCTGCGACCCCAAAGGCTGGTAGAGGTACCAGCTCTAAGGATTTCACGTCAATGCAGGGCGTCTTTTCAGTAGCTCGAGCGAATCCAGGGCATCTTGTCCGAGGGCTCTCAGATCTACGGGCGAACTTCCCCGGCAAGGCGGGCAAGTCTCTTCGGCTACTAGGGTGGCTTGTCCGCGGTAATCAGGAGTCACTCACGCTCAGGCACCGAATAGATAGAGGTTATTCTTCCTCATTGAATTCGATGAGCGCCGCACGCAAGACCGCGGCAGGATCGGTCCTGAGAACCTCCTCAGGGGTCGCGCCGTCCAGTAAAGCGTTGCAACTCATAAACCACTCCACCTCACCCCAGCCGGTCGTGCGACCCTGATCGTCCGGCGTAAACGGCCCTTTTTCTCGCAAGACCGTCAGAATGTCGTACAACTGACTGACGGGCTGGCCATCTTCCCCAAGCTGCCATGCGGGGTAGCGGTAATGGGACGACGGCGGATCCATGTATGCTGCGAGAAGCCGCCACTGCCGGCGGAGCTTCGTTGCTACTGTCGGCAGCGAGTTCTTATGTGCAGGATCGACGATCCTAGATACTTCCGCGGCCGTCAACCAGTGCTCCGCCAACCTCGCGCGCTTGCGGGCAGCGGCGACCAAGATTGGGTGGAGGCTTTCGGAACGGGAACTCACCATCTTGCACCTGCGCTCTAGGACAAGAAGTCCTGCTTGGTGGTGGTGCCCCTGGTCGGAATCGAACCGACGTGTACGCGCTTATCTGGCGCGTGCTCTCACCGGGGTATAAGGCCGGCGCTCTGACCAACATGAGCAACAGGGGCGTGATCGATCTAAGCGATCACGCCGGTATTCGAGGGTCGAGCGAGGCCAGGCAGGTCATAGGACAAGCATACCGGGATCGACACCAGGCTGCCATCAAAGGTGGTTGGTCGTTTGCAGCGCGCAGACACGCGAACGCCGGTGTGCCATAAAGCGAGCGAGTACCTCCGCCTTCCATTTCGGGGCAGCCTTTAGTCAGTTCGTGGTTCCAGAGGGCATCTTTTCGGTCGCCCGTCGGGTCAGGGGCGATTGTTGGTCAGAAAAAGGGCGTCTGTTGGCTTGAGGGAGGGCACTTCTTTGTCGTCATACATGTTCGTCGCATAGTAGTCTGCAGCGTGCATCTTATTGATCTACAAGGTGCGACCCCTCAGTTCCAAGGGCAGATCTGCGTCGGGCATTGCAGAAGATTGTGATTCAAGAATGTTCATTGCAGAACATTCTGATGCGCCAGATATCATTGTAGAAGTTATTGATGCTCCGAGGAGCATCGCGGAAGAAAGTGACTTCCGACTGACCATTGCAGAACATTTCAGCGAGCTGCTACGCCTTTAGGGCCACCAGATGGGTTCACCACTCCCGGCGCGATCTAGTGAGGCACATGTTATGCCAGTACGCATGGCAAGTCTCCCGGCCCTTGCTCAGGCCGGGCGGCGCTAGAGCGCTCACTTTGAGGTCGCTTTCGGCATCCACAGAAGCTTTACGTCGCTGCAGCGCAGCCGGCTTCGTGTCAGCGCAATAGGTTGCAGCGGCGGGGGTGGCCTCTTGCATGCGGAGTATTCAACCTCGCTTAAGGCCTGAAATGCGGCCCGTGCATAGGCCCTGAATAGGATGCGGCTAAACGCGCGATAGTAAGTCGCCAGTCGTGAACCCTCACCGGTGCGCATGGAAATTGCTTCGGCTATCTCCCGCAATGTCGCTTGAGCGGATCGTGATAGCACCCTCCCGTCTAAGAAGAGCCTTCCATGGACAGCATACGCAACCAGGAGGACGACGTGGGCCCTTGGGAATCGGCGCGGCGAATCATCAGTGGTCGACATGCCTAGCAGACGCCTTTCACGTTCAGAGAAGTCACCCGCAGGGAATTTTGAGGCAATGGAGAATGTGATCCTCTCAAGGGCATTGCCCATTTCCCGAGGGAGTTCTAGAAAAAACTCCGCTGCATCCGCGATAGCTGGTGCCAAACCCGCTAGAGCTTCTGATGACAAGGACTGCTCTGGCGTGCATGGGTGCTTTACCACCGACGAGCGAACGAGTGGGCCTGAACTTCCCCTAGTTCCTCCATGCCAAGCAGCTCCTCGTGGAACGAACAACCCAGAGGCCGCTTCAGTCACGCGGGAGTCTCCCTCGCAGCCAAAGAGGTCCCGACGCGAGCGACTTTCATCAGCCCACGTAAGGTATCGCCGCACATGGAATTCCCGCGCTCCTTCTTTCCCCTCAGGATCGGAGAGGAGTATGGATGGCTGAACATGGTCGCGTCCGCAAGAGCAGATGAAAGGCGCAGCGTCAGATTGAAATGATTTCCAGAGGGACGCTCCGCAAGACACGCACTGAGCGACCGTACGCACCCGGTGCCAAGGGCACTGATTGACCCAAGGTAGCTGGAATAGCATAGAGTGATAGCTGCTCTTGAGACACTCCGGGCAGGCCGTTAGATAGGGCCTCCATTGAGCAGCCGCACCATTGAGCGCTTGCCACTTCCGTGGGTCCCACAATGGCGCCAACGCATTGGCCGCCGGCACCTTGTCGACGATCGCGGCCTGTGCTCTGTGTGAATGACAGAGGTGTCTGCACCAATCATCCGAGTACCTTGGCCTAATCCCTAGCAAGCCCAAACTGTCATGGCAGTCTAAGCAGTTGAGCCTGAGAGTCTGAGCCACAAATCCTAAAGGTGAGATGCCCAGCAGCCGGTCAGGCGAATGGTGAAGAATCGCATCGAACGAACGTCCGTCAGGCATCGCCATACTCCATGCCCCCCTCAGGGGCAGCCAGATTTCCCCGATCAGGGGTGAAGTTCAGCTCCGCACAGGCACTGTCGTACTCAACGAGGTCGGAGTACCCGATGGCCATCTTGAGATCCCTGTCTGTCATCTCAGTAAAGCCCGGCCTGGTGATGATCCGTCTTGCAATGTAGTGAGCCATAACGCTCACTGCTTGCAGCGGCCACTCATCGAACTCCTTCCGGCCGGCTGCGGCTCTCTGCTGTACCCCGCAATCCCACAGTCTTTGGCTGCATTTGGCAATCCTGAACGCGCCATCGTAGAGGTGTGGTGCCAGACTCCTGGGTAACGTTGCGCCGGCCCCAGGGGCCATCTCAGCGTCGTCTTCAAACCGCTCAAGAAAGACGCCGAGGTCTTTCGCCGAGCGAATACCATGGAATTGATGAAACTGCGTGAAGAAGCGCCCTCTGATCTGAGGCGGGGCATGGAGCTTGTTGATCGCCTCTTGCTTGTCCGAGGTATGGTTATCCTGGAACAGAAAAATTACGAAGATCGTTTTCCCACGCTTCTCCAATTCGTTATCAAGTGTTGCGAAATGCTGCAGCGCTGCTGTTTCAATCAAATTGGCATCATCGATGACCAAGAGCAGTCGATCCACGTTGGCGTTGTTCAATATCATCTCGATGGTATTGATGACACGATCAATTCTGTTCTGGGCCGACTGTCTCGCGATAGGTCGCTGTCCCAGCTGGGCTATCGTCCAATCCATAAATGCAGACTCGGTGATGCCAATCGCGCGAACAATTGCAGACACGGCCACGCAACTGAATGGACACCAATCTAGGTTTTTGCAGATGTACTGGGAAAGAAATGTCTTGCCAAAGCGAGTTTGTGAATGCAACCCAATGCCGCGGTATCCCTTCTCAATCGCAAGGACGATCTTGGTCAGGGCCTCTTCCATCGCGACGGTTTCAATAATGGGCTCCCCCCTTTCAGAAAAAACTGTTTTGAATGTTCCCAGGCCCGGATCGAGATTCACTTCGTGATTGACATTCATTGCTTATGCCCCCTCCTACCAAGCTTCACCCTTCCCGAAAGGGGAATCACCAGTTCCGCGATGTTGGCTGCTTGAGGCGTGCCTTGAAGTGGACTGTTGGCGATCGTTTTCGGGGGTGCCTCAGGAGACTCGGCCGCGTCGAAGCTGTTCTTGTGCTGCACCTGAATCGAAGCCGCCTCTTTGCTGTCACGGAAGCGTGCCCGCAGGTGGTCCTTATAGGCTAGAACTGCATCCTCGACGCCCAATAGATCAATGTCACCTCGAGCGACCCGCCTGTGGATTAGGCTGCGCAAGGCGAGGCTGTGCTGCGTCCTTGCCCATGGACGGAGTGCGCGAAGCACGACGAACAGCTCTCCTTCCTCGGTGTAGAGGTACATTGTCCGGCCGTCAGTGATGTCGACTTCAGCAGAGTAGTCAGTGCTCACCAGGTCCCATCTATTATTCAGTGCGACTGACCGATATCGTGCGTGTTTGAACTGAACATAGGGCTGCCGGCGATCTTTCTTGCTCCCCTTGATCCGGGCTCGAGTGCTCATGAGCGACATGGCAACTGCGCGCTCCTCGTTGTTTCGTGTCGCGAAAAGCCAGCCGCCGGATGCTGCGTAGTTCCGGAGGACCTCATAAGGGTCGCGCCCTTGGTGAGACCCGTGGCTTTCGACGTTCGACGCGGCAATAATCACATCCATGAGATCCTCCAGTGCATCCCTCTGCAGAGGGTAGTCATCCGGATCGCTGCCATTGGTAAGGCTCTTCTCTGCTTCCTTGCCCCGGGGGCGAAACGCACCAGGCAGTAGGCGGATTGCAGTCTCTTCCTTGCGCTTGTTCCACGCCTCAAGAAGGCCGCGCGTTTCCGGAACTCCACTTGTGCCGTAGTGGATGACTCCTCTTAATTCCGATGTCATGCGCTGACGGTTGACACCAAGGCGGTGAGCCATAGCATTGTCTAAGCTCGTGATTGCTCCGGTTGCTACAAAGCCGAGGGCAGGTGCAGTGCCGATTCCGCTACCAGGGACGTACCTCATGCGTGGGCAGACCAGCTCCTTGGGCTCCCATTTCCGAAGTGTGTTTGCGCAAGTGGTGTTGAAGTCGGCGCCGTTGTAGTTCGTTGCGAATGCCAGTGTCCAACTGCAGCACATGCGGAGTAGCGCAAAGCACCCAGCGATAAGCCAAACGCAGTCGATCTTCTGCATGAACGGATTGCCATCGGCATCATGGCCCTCCACGGAGAAGGAGACGTCTAGTTTGTGACCATCGTATTGGACCCAATCGCCGTATTGGAGAGCAAAGACCTCCTGCAACTGGCCGGCGCTGACAGCGTCTTCCACTTCAAAGTCTTCGTCGACGAAAGGTGTGCCGCGGCGAGAATCCTTGATGAACTCCACGATGCTACGTCGGGCACAAGTTGTGTCGTTTGCAGGGTAGCGATCACCTGGAACCCTCTTGCGAATGAGGGACTTAATCTTCTTGAAGAAGTTCTCGAAAGTGCTGCTGGGAATGTTCCGTTTTGGCAGCTGCCCTGAGTAGGCTGTCAGTCGCTCTTCAAGCTCGGGGAGCAGTTTCAGCACCTTCTTGAAGGCTCCGGGGCCTGCCAACTTGGGAAAGTCTGCGGGTGAGGTGACGATGTTGTTTCGAACTTTGTGCGGCAAGCACGCACGCCAACCCCAAGGCCTACCGTCGGGGGCAATCTGCAACGCGTTTCTGATTGTGGATCCTAACGTGCCAGGATTGACCCCATGACGCCTAGCTGCGCATGCGATAGAAGCGCCTGCGGCTACGGCCTGAAGGGCTTCGCATCGGGCCGTGTAGCTTCGATAGGCTTTCGGCGACAGCTGAGATGGAGCAATCAGATCCCATGATGAGATTTGCTTCAGAGTGAGCATGCTCATACGTCTGCGACCTCTAGGCGCACCTGTGTTCTCGTGGTGAGGCGCTCACTGAAATTGATGCTGAGTACGCCCCTATGGATTAGCAGGCATGTAACACACCGAACGTCCCGCCAGTCGAACGTACCCTTCAGACTGGTCTCAATGCCGTAGAACGAACTCAAGGGGTTGGCATTCATGTGAAGGCAAACAGCGTCAATGAACACATCCACGGCCTTGAGGTCGGCCGCAGACTGGACATACGGTAGAAGTTCAAGGCGTGTCGCATTGGCGACCCGAGCCGTGAGCAGTGACTGCGGCTTACGGATGGTCAGGGCGATTCCAGCGACTTTCGCTGCTTCCATGAGCTTGGCGCAAGCCGCGTTTTCCGCGCGTTCTGCGTAGGTGGTGGGCTTAGTCTGCCGTCGGAACGCGATGAAGCTCTCCGCGCCATCCGTCTTGGCCAGCCAGAAGCAAAGCTCGATCTCCCGGCCTTCGATGGCGAGAGTGCGAGGACGCTCCACGTAGCTCGCCACCGACAAGTCAAACTCTAGCTCCAAGGCCAAGGCCAGTCGGCAGGGCTCGACAACGGCGATGGTCCGGCCACCGTTCTTCGGCGAGAGGAAGTGATAGGCATCAAGCCTGATCTGCTCCCTGGGCGAGAGGCTCCTCGGTGAATAGGGGAGGTGAGACGGGGCCTGCGTGGCGTCAGAACGGGGGCTAGTCATGACGCACCCGATCTAGCCGGCAATCAGGTTCTGCAGACCCAGGTGCACCCTTATGAGATGCTTCCGATTTCGTAGACATTCTCCTACTCCAGTCAGCTCTTTCCCGCACCCGAACTTTCTGAAAGAAAGGGGTGGACGAAGGGGCGAAATGGGAGTAGTTTCGGGCTTGGAATGCATGCCCTAGAGCTACTCCACGCCCGGTTGCCGCCGGGCGTTTTCATTTCTGGCGTCTGCCGCTACAACATGCTCTTGGGGCGCCCGTGTTAGGTTGGCGCATTGACCTGTTTCGATCATGGCTGCGGCGGGCCATGGATCGCAGACGTGCTCTCAAGGAGCCTTAGGTTGGTACTGCCTGGTCAGGAGCCAGGAACTGAGAGGCGAGCCAGTGGGCCACATCCCGTGACAGTGCGAATTTACCGCGCCGCCTCTCTAAGCTGAATACGTGGACTGGAACAGTTCCTCGGGCCTGCGCCTGGCGCAGGCCGTCCAAGGACATGTAACCGAGGGCGCGCCAAAGCTCGTCTTGACCGAGTAGTGGGCCATAGCGATAAAGCAAGTCCCGGGCCAGGATCTCTTCCAGATCCTCTTTGGAAAACGACCGGCTAGCTGATAGCGCGCCACTCACTGACCACCTCCACGCAGGTTCGTCTAGACAACGGTAGACCACCTTTGACTGGAGGGGTTAGAGTAAAGTTGAGCGCGAACTTTACTCTGGTACTACTGGGCCACTCATTGGAGACGCCCTGATGTCCGATAAGGGTTACGCAACATATGACCTCAAGCGCGCGGCCGTGATTCTTAGCCGTGTGGAGGCTGGGGACCCTGTTCGCTTTGCAGACAGGCAAATATGTGTGCTTGAGACCGGAGCTTGGTTTGAAGCCGTTCGACTGAGCGTGGGCACGAACGAAAGCGGATGCCCGCTTACCGCTTACGCTGTAGGGAAGTGCTTGGAACCCACGACTTACATTCCAGGGAAGGACGGCTATACAACGAACAAATGGTCGCGATATGCCGCCGGCTTACATCGACCAACTGTCCGTACACTCAATCAGCTTGATCCGCTGACTCCTGGCGCGAGAGACTGGATTGACGCACCTTACTGGCGATTGCTCAACTGCTCCCGCCCCCTACATGCAGATGACGATGCACTGAGGCAGCTAGCACCCGCTGTTTTCGATGCGTTGTTTAACCGGGCCGCGAGCGGTCGGGGGTTCCTTAAGGCCAAGGCACTCCAAGACCTTTGCCTTGATGAACTAGCTGCCTGCGTCGACGGCATTGAAGCGCTCTGCGCAGCAGTCTGGGTGCTACGCGACGCTCGCGAAAACGGCGATCAGCAGACGTGTCTAGAGGTCGGTGCCCACCTTCACGGAATCCTACTCATGACGGTTTCGTCTGGCGTTCCATTCCTCATGCGATCCTCCCTCATCGCATTCTTTCATAGGCACGTATTTCCCTTGGCGAGTTCAGCTGACGTGATCATCAACCCAACTCTGATGGACATGCTGGCCACCGCAGATGATTTCCTGGTCCATCGGACGCGGCTGGAAGACGAGGGGGAGGTTGGAGATCAGCAGCCTGGGGACACCTCAGGATTGCGAATGATGCTGGACGGCTCCCTGGGCGATGACCTCCTCCACGGGCTCTCTCCCGGGTACAAGCTCAGACCGGATGCCACATCAGTAGAAGCGGCAAGGTTCGTTGCCACCCGCACAGCACTAAAGGCGTGGGGCAAGGAGATCCTCGACGGTCGTAGTCGACAGCGGATTGTCCCCAAGACGGTTTGGCATCGGGTACGCGGCTTGGCGATTGAATCGTTAGCCGGACCCACTGATGTGAGGGTCTTGCAGACCTAAGGGCTGGAGCAACGCCGGGATCCGCACAGGGTTGGTCAACTGACGCTGTGAGAAATTGCCCCGCAGAGGGGAGTAGTTCCTCCGTTCATCAGGAGTGAGGGGGCATGAGGCGTAAGAACGTTTCGGATGAGCAGCACCTTGCTCGCGCTGTCTGTCGCGATAGCACGACGTTATCGGGCTAAGCGGATGGGTAGGAGGCGGCTTGCTGGCTGGTCACGCTTCCGGTAGCGGCTAGCTCAACTGGCAATAGTCAGAAATTACCCCCCCCCTCAACTGCGGAGGTGTGGAGATGGCCTTTGGGCGGTCTCTTGTCAGTTCCGGTGCACCTACTGTCTCGAGAGCATGTCAGAGGTCGCGAAGCGTGGCCCTTGAGCTGGGGCGAACGCCTACCGCATTAACGGATCAGACTGGACTTGGCGCGTCTGAATCGCGCTTTGCGCACTAGGAATCGCATGACCAGAATGGCAGGGAAGGTGCGCACTTGTAGCGCACGATTTCCTGCCACGGGAGCGGGCCCGCCGATGCCCGCGCTCTGTTGGGTGCGCATAGGCAGAGGAAGCTGCTGCCAGCGCGGAGCTCTGCCGGGGGTTCATCTACGTACTGCCCCCTAGCGCCGAATTGATCTCAACGAAAGCCTTCTCAAAGCGGTCCAGCGTTTCGTTGATGGCCATAGTTTCCTCGGCCAGCACGTGCTGATTCTGGATGAGCCAATTGGCAGGGGTGAAATGATCCAGGGGCGGAACGGAAGCCCCCATGACGTTAAACAGTGCTTCGGCCTGTTTGACTTGGCGCGTCAGTGCACCGTTTTGGCTGAATTGCCGGGCGGAAATTTGCCCTTTTCCCTTCAGGCCGTAGGCACCGTTGAGGATGTCGGCGAAGACGGCAGGTGCGAAGAAGTCCTCGATGTCGCTCTCCGACTTTCCGGTGAAATCCGTGGCCACCAAGACGCCGGAAGCCTTCATGATCTGAGACTCCCTCAGCCGCTGGACTTTGCCTTTGTCGCCATTGCCGTAGTCACACAAGGCGACCATGTGGATGCCCTTGCCAGAGAAGAGCGAGGCGAATGATTGCACTTTGTCTATACCGCCTGTCGGGCAGATCACCCACCGGCCGTCCAAGCCTTGGCGCTTGCGCTGCTTGAGCGCGTGCGATGCCGCCTGAAGATAGAGCACATCCGAAGGACCTTCGACCAACAGGGTATGCGCTCCCACAAACAGGCTTTGGGTAACCTCGTAACCGAGATGGGCCTGGAGGGGGAACAGCGTGTCCTGATCGACGCTCAGGACGTCTGCGGAGACCTGTGTGCCCTTCACGGTGGGGCGGCGACGCTGATCGTAGGTGACAACGTCCTCGACGACGCGAACGTCCGCAAGACGATCGGCCGGCACCATAAAGGGCGAGTGGGTGCTGTAGATGACCTGGTGGTCGGGGAGCAAACGTTCGATGATGTAGCGGAGCAGATCAGCTTGCGCCTTTCCATGTAGCGTCAATCCAGGCTCATCCAGAAGGATGATCGCGCCGGGGTTCTTCTTTCGCATTTGCTTGAACTGCGACAGGAAAGAGAAGAACCAGACGAATCCGGCGCTGCGCTCAGACAGGGGCACCGAAACCTTGTGATTGTCATTTCGAATGCGAATTTTGGCTACAGTCCCGGCATTGAAGGGCGCGGGATCTTCGGAGAGGCCTTGGGCGAGCGTTATCTCTACACTAAGCGCGTCGTTCTGGCTCCAAAACTCAAAGATCTCATCGGTAATTTCATTGGAGGCGGCTTGGCAACGTGCGTTGAGCTCTTCCAGGCGTGTGCTGGACTGCAATTCGCTGACCGACGTCCCGGCGTACTCGAGGAAGTCGAGGAAAATCTGGTCACCCGGGGAGACCGTCACGCCGCTTTGGGTGTCACGAGACAGCTTGTCCAGCGATATCTCCCCGGACATGCGATCAAAGTGAGAGGTATAGAAGAACGCCGGCATCCTTTTCTGCAGGATATCGATGGCCGCCAGCGCTGGTTTTCCCTTGCGGAAGCCACCGATGGACCGTTTGACCGCCTGCAATTCGTCAGACAGCTCGGGGTGCCCATCTATCTCGGCTACGAGTCGGTCCAGCGATACCGTGGAAAACTTCTGCCGCTCTTCGCCTGCCACGCCGTGCTGGTCGAGCAGAAAAGCGCGCACCACGTTGGGATCGACTTGAATGCTCCAAGTGCTGTGGCCACTGTAATCTGTCGTTACGTCAACGGTCGCATTACTTAACGCGCCAGCACCCAGGACGTCTGCGACCGCCTTTTGGTCTTCTTGGCTGAGCTCCCAGGTTAGGGTGGCAACCGGTGCGGATTCGCCGTCGTGGCGCTCCTCATACCGCGTGAGGAAGCGGCGGGGGTAGTCGCGCACCGTGTCGTAAGCAAACTGGTCGGCGATGGGATGGGTGCCAAACATCGCCGTTAGAATTGCAGTCTTGCCCGCCTCGTTCTTGCCGACCAAGCAGGTCAGATCTCCGACATCAAACGTTCCGGAATCCTCTGAAGAACGGAAGTTTCGGATCCGTGCCTTGACTAGCTTCATGCTGCCCCCTGATCCCTGTCGTGGATGGTGCGCGTCTCGCGCAGGATAGGGCCGGAGCGGGGCACATTCAACGCGGACTGCTGGCTGGGCGGCGGCTCAGTCCTCATCTATCAGGCGCGCGGCGGGGTTGCTGCCGACGCCGCCCTGCTGGAAGTATCCGATCACGCTGGCCACGGAACGGTGATCGGTCATCGCCATCAGCGCCGGCAGGGCCACCCCACGCCGCGCACCTTCGGTAACAAAGCCCGAGCGCAGGCTGTGGCCGGCAAAGTCCCCGTCCAAACCGGCCAACCGCGCCCGGTCCTTAACAATGGCCGCGACTGCCTTGCCGCTGAGCGCGCCGCCCAGTGACCGCGGCCAGACGCGCCGGAACAGGGGACCGTCGGTAATCTGAGCAACGTCCAACCAGTCCCGCAGTGCGGCGGCTGCCTCGCCCAGGATGGGCTTGTCAGGACTGCTGCCGGCCACTGGCCCGGACTGCAGGGTTTTGCCGTGATCCAGGTGATAGGTATAGCCGCCTTCGGGCAGTCGAGTGAGGTGATTCACCATCGCCTCGGCGACTTCGCTGCGGCGGCGCCCGCCGCTAGCAAAGGCAAAGTAGAGCAGGGCGCGATCGCGCTTGCCCTTGAGGGATGTGTCGCAGGTGGCCGCCATTGCACGTAGATCTGCGGCCAGCAACGCGGTTTTCTTGGCGGGACGCTCGCCTCGCTTGTGAGAAGCCCGGCGCCCCTTGGATAGCAGGGTTCTGACGGCTCGATCCTCGCAAGGGTTGTCTTGGCGGGCCTGCTTGTGGGCCGTCGACAGGACCGCCACCCGGTGGACCAGACTGGAGAACGCCAGCGGCCCAGGCTTCTTCTTCAGGCCCGCATGCACCAAGGCGCTATCCAGGTCTGCAGGCAGATCCCAGCGAAGCCCCGCATCGCCTGAGCGCCCCATGTGATCCACGATGAACTGAACCACTGCCGCCGGGGGGACGGGTAGAGCAATGGGCCTGCCATACCGCCCTTCGAACCAGCCCGCCCAATAGCGCAGGGCGCCGGCGTAGCTGCGGATGGTGTTAGGCGCTTCGGCCTCCTGCAGGATGTCCCGCACAGCTTCTGCGGCGGAGGTGGCCAGCCGCTCCGGAACCAGTCCCGAAACCAGTTCCCTAGACGCAGAAATGATAGTATTCATATGTACTACGTATTGTTCACTATGATTTGGTTGAGCTACATCTGATAAATCTTCCTTATCAGACCTAGCCTACCAATTCCCACGGCTCCGCAGAAGGACACCCTATGGCCAAGGGCATCAGCGAACTGGATGTGCACCAGGCAGCGGACGACATCATCGCCGCCGGCGAACGTCCCACCGTCGAGCGAATCCGCGCCCACCTGGGCACCGGTTCGCCTAATACCGTCACCCGCTGGCTAGAAACCTGGTGGCAGACCGTAGGCTTGCGTCTGCGCCAACGCGCCATTGAGGCGGCGGTTCCGGGCATCCCAGAGCGGCTAGCGCACCTGAGCCATCGTTTGTGGCAGGCCGCACTGCAGGATGCCGGCGAGCTCGCTCAGACCCAGCTCGACTCGGCCCGACACGCACTGGATGAACGCGAGCGCCTGCTGGAGGGGGAGCGGGCGACCTTGGCGCTGGCGATTGAGGCCAGCCAGAAGCGCGAACGGGAGGCTCAGGTCCAGACTCAGTCCGCCGTCGCAACCGCGGAGCAATTGTCGGCACAGGTCTCCCAGCTGACTGCACAAGTGCAGGACCTGCTGCGCCAACGCGATGGGGCCTATGGACGGGCCGAGCGACTCGAGCAAGAACTGGATGCCGTACGCCGAAGTCTGGGCGAGGCCACGACCGCTCACGAAGGAGAGAGGAGGGCGCTCCAGGCGCACGTCATAGCAGTGGAGGATCGTGCCCACACGGAGGTTGACCGGCATCGTCAGGCATTGCGGTCAGCCGAGCAGGAGTGGGGGCGGGAGCGCATAGCCTTGACCACATCATTGCGGGAGAGCGAACAACAAGCCATTGTTACCGCCAACCGCGAGCAACAGGCATTGCGCCGCTTGGAAGGCGTGACTGCGCGGGCTGATGGCCTGGAGGCGCAGCTGACGTCACTGAAGGAAACCACCCGGCGTGTTACGGAGGCGCTCCGACTAAGGAGAGCGGACACGGCACCGACAAGCAAGCAAAGCAAGCAACGCCGCACCGCGCCAAAGAGAGAGAGCGCGCTATAAGGCATTGGATTCACTCAACTACATTAATACACCCATCCGATACTTGACGATTTCGCTCGGCAATCTGCCACTGCAGTTGCCGCACTTAAGGAGATCAAGGAACTGTTCCTAAGAAGGAAGAGATGAGAAAGCAGCGGGGTGCGAACTCGTATGGTTGTTTCCCGCAGTTCAGAGTTCGGCCGGCACCTGGTATGAGCCTACTGGTACGCCACGAAAGGGCTCTATTCTTTGATTCGCTTCTCAAAGTTAGTGATCAGCTTGCGCAGCGAAAGGCCTGTTAGGCGGGCGATATCTCTCAGCTCCACCACATCAACCCTGCGCTTGCCTGTCTCGACGTCACTGATGAACGACTGGCTGCGGCCCAGCATGCTCGACACTTGAGCCTGGGTTAGACCGGCAGCTAGCCGCGCTTCGCGAACAGCCTCAATTAGGGCAGCGTACTCTTTGCGATGGATGGACTTCGACACGGCCGCGCCTTGCTTGAGCGGCCTAAGAAGCTATATCCAGTTCTCCGATATCTAAAAACCCGATATCCTGCCTCCCTCATCAACAGGGGGAACGCATGAGCAAGCGTCAATACCGTTTCATCACCAAGGCCGGAACCAGGACAACTCTGATCCTGGCAGCCGCAGCACTGGTCGATAAGAAGCTGGTCACGAACGGGACAATGCGGGCAAAGCCTACCTGGGTGCCGATCACCTGAAGCGCATTGATTTCCTTGAGAGCCAGCTCAAGCAAGCGCGTGAGTACGAAGATATCTGACGCCACCAGCCCAGCCGAGGGTTCATGCGCTCTCGGCTGAAGCTGGCAGCGATGCTTATGCCGCCATCCATCTAACAGAGACCTCAATCAATGCGACCGACCATCCTCGCCATGGACTTAGAAGGAACGCTGATCTCCAACGCGGTAAGCCAGATTCCGCGCCCGGGCCTCTACGAATTTCTCGAGTCGGCAAAAACGCTCTTTGAGGCGCTGGTCATCTTCACCACAGTCCCAGAATCAAGATTCCGTGAAATCGCCGATCTCTTGACTCGCGAAGGAGCAGTCCCCGGATGGTTTGCCAACTTGCCATACATCGACTGGGCTGGGCAGACGAAGGATTTGTCAAACGTCTCCCCGGCCATCGGCTCTGCATGGCTATTGGACGATTACGCCCCCTACGTCCATCCGGGACAGGAGCACTACTGGATCCCAGTGCAACTCTTTTGTTCTCCCTACCTGGAGGATGATGCCGGATTAGACGATGCCATGGAGGCAATCCGCAGCCGACTGAACGAGTGCTAGGGACATCGTCCACAGCGTAGGAATCTCCAACGGAGTCAGATGCTGTGAGCATCGCCGCCCCCCCCCTCTATGCTGCGCTGGTGCGCGCGCTTCATTTCCGGCTACCTTTCGCGGCGAACGTGCGGACGCGATCCGCGCAGATCGCCAGCGAGGTGGGCCGAGCAGTCCGGCCGCGTCCAGGGGGCCGCGACCGAATGCCCACGCCGATCAGTGCGTGACCAAGCGGGTGAACGAGAGCGATCCCAGCGTCCAGGCACCGCCATTCTTGACGTACACCTCGGTCACCTGGAAAGGATTGCTGACTTCCTTCCCGTCGACGATCGAGTCCATGCGGATGCGGTTCAGCAGGATGGCCGTGTCGCCGATGAAGCGCACGGACGTCTCGAATATCTCCGCGTGCTTGTACTGGATGTACCCGCTCTTTATGACGTCCAGTTCCTGCGCCTTCGAGAACGTCGCGCCCATGTGGACGAACACCGCCTCGTCATGGAAGAGCTTCGACAACTCGTCGAGATTGCGCTGGGACATCCAGAGCCACTTCTGCCTGGAGAGGTCGATGATTTCCTGTTGATTGGCCATTGCTTGTGCTCCGGTGCGACTCGCGCCCTGTGCCGCCTGACGGCCTGCAGCTGGTGGGCGAAAAGCTGCGCAGCCTCACCGAAGAACTGAACACCTGGAGCGAGCTGACGGCCAGCGCCGACTACCGATAAGCCAGGGGCCAGCCCATAGCTGCGCTGCAGGGATTCAGTTTGCGAATGCTGGATTGGCGTCATTTATGAGTTCAGCTCAATAGAGCTTGCAGGCTGAGGTAGTTACTGTGAGCCAGAACCCAGCCTAGTATCAGAAAGACGTATTGGAACCGCATCATCAGCGGTAGAGGTCCAGCGCAGCCAATTCTTAAATTTTCAAACTGGAGTCCTCGCATGAGCAACCAAAGCGATGATGCCGACCAAGGGCATCTGCGCACGGCAGCCAACCATTTGACCGAGTTTGCAGATGACGGAGGCTCCTTTGACCTGCGCCTGTCCCGGCGCGAACTGTTGAAGGCCGGCGCGGTGTCGGCCGCGGCCTTGGCAGCGCCCGTCGCCCTGGCGGCCACCGGGCCGGTTCCCATTCCACCGCCGCAGATGTCGCGCCTGTCCCTGAAGGTCAACGGGGCTACTCAGGAACTGGAGCTGAACACCCGCACCACCTTGCTCGACGCGCTGCGCAAGCACCTGCACCTCACCGGCACCAAGAAGGGGTGCGACCACGGCCAATGCGGAGCCTGTACGGTCATGGTCGATGGCCGGCGCCTCAATTCCTGTTTGACGCTTGCGGTCATGCACCAGCGGGCCGAGGTCACCACTATCGAAGGCCTCGGCACGCCGGACAAGCTGCATCCGATGCAGGCCGCGTTCGTCAAGCACGACGGCTATCAGTGCGGCTACTGCACGCCGGGCCAGATTTGCTCCTCCGTGGCAGTGCTCAAGGAGATCGAGCAAGGCATTCCCAGCCACGTCAGCGCCGACCTGGTCGCACAACCCCTGGTGACGGCAGAGGAACTGCGCGAACGGATGAGCGGCAACATCTGTCGCTGCGGGGCCTACGCCAACATCCTTGCCGCGATCACCGAAGTCGCCGGGAGCCGCGCATGAAGCCCTTCACCTATGAGCGCGTAAGCACCCCGGCCGAAGCCGCCGCCAGCGCCAGGCGCACACCCGACGCCCGGTTTATTGCCGGCGGCACCAATCTGCTCGATCTAATGGAGCTGGAGATCGAGACGCCGGCGCACCTGATCGACGTCAACGGCCTCGCGCTGGACAAGATCGAGCCCATGGCGGACGGCGGCCTGCGCATCGGCGCGCTGGTGCGCAACACAGATCTGGCCGCCGATGCGCGCATCCGCCGGGACTACGGCGTGCTCTCGCGGGCGTTGCTCGCCGGCGCCTCCGGCCAGCTGCGCAACCAGGCCACGACCGCCGGCAACCTGCTCCAGCGCACGCGCTGTCCCTACTTCTACGATACCAACCAGCCTTGCAACAAGCGAAACCCCGGCAGCGGCTGCGCGGCGGTCGGCGGTTTCAGCCGCCAGCATGCGGTCATCGGGGCCAGCGAGGCCTGCATCGCCACCCATCCCAGCGATATGGCGGTGGCGATGCGGCTGCTCGATGCCGTCGTGGAGACGATTCGCCCGGACGGCACCGAGCGCAAGGTGCCGATCGCGTTCTACCGCGCCCCGGGCGATACGCCGCATCGGGAAACCGTGCTGGCGCAGGGCGAGCTGATCACCGCGGTCACGCTTCCTCGCCCCCTGGGCGGCACGCACGTCTATCGCAAGGTGCGCGACCGCGCGTCCTATGCCTTCGCACTGGTGTCGGTGGCCGCCGTCGTGCAACGCGATGGCAGCGGCCGTGTGGCCCTGGGCGGGGTCGCCCACAAGCCCTGGCGGGTCGAGGCGGCGGAGGCCGAACTGCCGCGCGGCGCGCAGGCGGCGAGCGTGCGCCTGTTTGCCGGCGCCCGCCCGACCCACGAGAACGAGTTCAATTTGATCCTGGCGCAGCGCACGCTCGCCTCGGTGCTGACGCAGGCGAAGGGGTGAGCCCATGCCCATGAAATTCGACACCCCCGCGACCGACAACCCCATCGACCAGCTCAAGGTCGTGGGCCGCGCCCACGATCGCATCGACGGTCCGCTCAAGACCACCGGCACCGCCCATTACGCCTACGAATGGCACGACGCGGTGCCCAACGCGGCATACGGCTACGTGGTCGGCTCGGCCATCGCCAAGGGCCGCATCGACGCGATCGACGTGCGAACCGCCCGGCGCGCGCCCGGCGTGCTCGCCATCGTCACCGCCGACAACGCCGGCCGATTGGACAAGGGGGCGATGAACACCGCCAAGCTGCTCGGCGGCCCGGAGATCCAGCACTACCACCAGGCCATCGCGGTGGTCGTCGCCGAGACCTTCGAGCAGGCGCGCGCCGCCGCCGCGCTGGTGCGCGTGCGTTATCGCCGCGAACCCGGCGCCTACGATCTGGCCAAGGCCAAGCCCACCGTCACCGGCCCGCAGGAGCGCGCACCCGATAACCGGCTGGGCGACTTCGCCGCGGCATTCGCCGCCGCGCCGGTCCAGCTCGACGCCACCTACACGACGCCCGACCAGTCGCACATTCCGATGGAGCCGCATACCTCGACGGCCGCCTGGGACGGCGACAAACTCACCGTCTGCACCTCCAACCAGATGATCGACTGGTGCCGCAGCGAGCTGGCGACCACGCTGGGCATCGCCAAGCAGAACGTGCGCGTGGTCTCGCCGTATATCGGCGGTGGCTTTGGCGTCAAGCTGTTCCTGCGCAGCGATGCCGTCCTGGCGGCCCTCGGCGCCCGCGCCGCGAAGCGGCCGGTCAAGTTGGCGCTGCCGCGGCCGTTCGTCGCCAACAACACCACACACCGGCCAGCCACCATCCAGCACCTGCGGATCGGCGCTGAGAAGGACGGCAAGATCACCGCGATCGCCCATGAAAGCTGGTCGGGTAACCTGCCCGGCGGCAAGCCGGAGAGCGCGGTCCAGCAGACCGATCTACTCTATGCCGGCGCGAACCGCCTGACCGGGCTGCGCCTGGCAGTTCTCGATCTGCCCGAGGGCAATGCGATGCGCGCGCCAGGCGAGGCGCCGGGCCTGATGGCGCTGGAAGTGGCCATGGACGAGATGGCCGAGAAGCTCGGCCTGGACCCGGTGGAGTTTCGCATCCGCAACGACACCCAGTCGATCCGTCGAATCCCGACCGGCCCTTTTCGCAGCGCCAGCTGGTCCAGTGCCTGCGCACCGGCGCCGAGCGTTTCGGCTGGAACCTGCGCAATCCCCGGCCGGCCCAGGTGCGCGACGGGCGCTGGCTGGTCGGCATGGGCGTGGCCGCGGGCTTTCACAACAACTTGGTGATGAAGTCCGGCGCGCGCGTGCATCTGGACCCGCGTGGCATCGTAACGGTCGACACCGACATGACTGACATCGGCACTGGCAGCTACACGATCATCGCGCAGACGGCCGCCGAGATGATGGGCCTGCCGATGGAGCAGGTCGTGGTGCGCTTGGGCGATTCCGACTTCCCGGTCTCGGCCGGCTCGGGCGGCCAATGGGGGGCCAACAGCTCCACCGCAGGCGTGTACGCGGCTTGCGTCAAGCTGCGCGAAACGGTGGCCCAGCGGCTTGGCTTCGACCCCAAGCAGGCGGAGTTCGCCGACGGGCAGGTGCGCGTCGGCGGCCGCAGCGTGCCGCTGGCCCAGGCCGCCGGTGCGGGCACGATCACCGTCGAGGATTCGATCGAGTTCGGGGATCTGGACAAGAAGGTCCAGCAATCGACCTTCGCCGCGCACTTCGTCGAGGTCGGCGTGGACATGGCGACCGGAGAGCCACGCGTGCGGCGCATGCTGGCCGTGTGCGCTGCCGGCCGCATCCTCAACCCGAAGACCGCGCGCAGCCAAGTCATCGGCGCGATGACCATGGGCGTGGGCGCGGCGCTGATGGAGGAACTGGCCGTGGAGAAGCGGCTGGGCTTCTTCGTCAACCACGACATGGCCGGCTATGAAGTCCCGGTCCACGCCGACATCCTGGAGCAGGAGGTGATCTTCCTCGAAGAGGCCGATGCGGCATCTTCGCCGATGAAGGCCAAGGGCGTGGGCGAACTCGGCCTGTGCGGCGTCAGCGCGGCCATCGCCAATGCGGTCTACAACGCCACCGGCGTGCGGGTGCGCGATTACCCCGTGACGCTGGACAAGCTGCTCAAGCGGATGCCTACCTTCGCTTGAGCGACGTGGCCCTGGGCGCAGCCTCCGCCACACCTGGGGCCCTGCAATGCGCGTGGCTGGCGCGTGCGCCGCGGTCGCGCCGACGACGTGCGCGGCGGTTCGCGTACCAACCTCCACCGATGCTCTCGCCGGCCGATTGCCGACCCGCAACCGGCCTGCACGATGGCGCATGCCGTCATGCCCCGAGCGTCCGCTGTGCCAACGGTGATGAAGTGCCACAACAAGCCCCGGCCGAGATGGCCAACCACGATCTGCCAGCGCCTACGCCACATCCAGCGTTCCTGACCGACGACAGCCTCGACGTGCTGCGCTTCGCCGCCGATGCCTTCGCTGGCGGCGTGGCGACGGTCCTGGTGACCCTGGTGGAGATCCGCGGCGGCGCAGCCCGTCCGCTGGGTGCGCACATGGCCGTGCGGGAGGATGGCCTGTACTGCGGCTTCGTCTCGGGTGGCTGCGTCGAGCGCGCCGTCGCCTTCGAGGCCCTCGACGTCATCGCCTTGGGCGGCGACCGGCAAATGCGCTACGGCCAGGGGTCACCGTACATCGACATCGTGCTGCCCTGTGGCGGCGGCATCACGCTGAGCCTGCACAGGCTGCGCTGCGCGCAACCCTTGTGGGCGGTCTTGGCGGCGGCGGAACAGCGCAGGCCAGCAGGCCTGCGCTACGATCCCGCGCAGCAGACCCTGCAAAGCCTGGCTCACGGTGTGGGCACCGGCTGGAAGGGCCAGCGCTTCGAGGTGGGCTACCGGCCCTGCACCCGTGTGCTGATCCTCGGCCGCTCCGCCGAAGCCGAGGTGACCGCCAGGCTGGCGCAGGCCGCCGGCTACGAGGTCCATGCCAGTGACGGCGCCGAACCGGGCGCCCTGTCTGCGCTGATCGACGCGGACACCGCCGTCGTCCTGCTCTTCCATGACCTTGACCGCGAGCTGCCCATCCTGCAGGCCGCCTTGGCGGCCATGCCGTTCTACATCGGTGCGCTCGGCAGCCACCGGACGCACCAGGTGCGCGTCCGAACGCTGGCCGGACTTGGCTATCTCGCGCAGGACATTGCCCGGATCAAGGCGCCGATCGGCATCTTCCCCAAGGCGCGTGACGCCGGTTCGCTGGCGCTGTCCGTCCTAGCCGACGTGGCCGCGGCGCGAAACGGCGTCCCCGGCAAGACAGAGGCGTTTTGATGCCCGCGCCGGCCACGGCCACCGGACTCACCGTAATCGTCCTGGCCGCGGGGCGAGGCGAGCGATTCCTCGCCTCGGGCGCGACGACGCACAAGCTCGATGCGCTGCTGGATGACAAGCCCGTGCTGTGGCACGTCCTGCGTGCGGTCGAATCCTCGGGCCTCGACTGGCACCTAGTGCGCCCGACTGGACGCACCGCGGGCATGGGCGATTCGATCGCGATGGGCGTCCGGGCGACGGCCGGCGCCTTCGGGTGGCTCGTTCTGCCCGGCGACTTGCCGCTGGTTCGCGCGACGTCGCTGCAGCGGGTCGCCCGCGCCCTGGAAGACCACGCCATCGTCGTCCCCCACCATCGACAGCGCCCAGGACACCCGGTCGGCTTCCGACGCGAATACCTGGAGTCGCTGGTAGGCCTGTCGGGCGACGTAGGCGCTGCGGCGATCGTGCGCGCGTGCAGACAACACGGCGAGGTGCTGGACCTGCCGCTGAGCGATGCCGGCATCGCGTGCGACATCGATTCGCTGGACGACCTGGTGCACGCCGAGCGGCTGCTGTGCGCGCGAAGGCGACGCGCGGCGCGCGATCGGCGCGCCAGTGGAGGCTGAAAGAACCGCTCGCATTCATGAGCTAGGTTCAGTAGCCCTTGCGCAGACATCGCCTTAATCCCGAGGACCTCGCTGCGTACGATTTGCTTGGGGCAGTGGTTCCTCACGGCCTTGCTTTGTGTCCCTTGCTTGCCGGGGAGCAGCCGATATCGCCGAAGCGAGCGACCGGCGCCGTTCACCGGCACGATCACGGTGGTGTCCGAGTACATGGAGTGGCTCAGGCACTGCCTGCAGAGCCGCAAGCTGATCCTCGACGACGCCAAGGCTCCCTTGCATACCGTGGACGATAGGTCTCCAAGGCCAAACAGGCTCAAGCAAGATCCAACGCTACGCAGGAAATCCGTCAATGCAGAATGGGGTGTTATACCCACGGCAATCGTGGCCTAAGCCCCCCCATACGTCGCATCGACAGCAAGTCGGCTCCTCACACCACTAGCCAAAATTCCTGGGTACTTGGCGCACCCCCGGGATTGGAGTATTTCCTCCAGCACTAGAGCTTCCAGCTGCTGCTAGCTTCCAGCCAGTAGCTCATGCCCAACGGCAGGAAAGTCTCCATCGCAACATCCAGGATCAACGGCCGTCGCCAACCTTGACCTGGCAAGAAGCAAAAATCCTTCAGGTCGAGGGTTCCAGCTTGATCTCGTCCAGCCAACCAGATGCATCTGCGTTTGATCTCGCGATCCAGTGCTCGCCTCGCGGCATCTTCATCTAGACCGCTTTGTATGAACTCCGACGCAGAATTTCGCATGCTCGCCCACAGTACGTAGCGCTTTCGCCCTAAGCTGAGTGCGTGCCATTCAGGCGATCCAACTGACTGAAGCCTGTCTCCAAGCTGTGGTTCCAGCCGATGTTTCCGCAGAAGGTTTGCCAAATACGCTCGAGCTTCAGTGGATGCGATTGAAACACCCAGACTCCTCCTCACATCGGGCGCGCACTCGGCCGACCACTGGGTCAGTGATCTGGTCAATGCCGCTTCGAGGTTTAAGTCACTGCTAGACCACGGAGACCTGTAGGACCACGCTAGGGGTTCATACAGAGATCTTGCAGCAAGCCGAGAACGTTCGATTGGCACCCGATGAAGCACGCGCAGTGTCGCAAGCGTGTCAAGCGCCTGCGAGGCCAATCCTTCAGCAGCTATTGGTGAACTCGCGGTTCTCGAGCGTTCTAGCGCGCACCACGCGCACGCAAGAAAGGGGCCTATTGAACGAACGAAATTGTCCAGTTCAGGCCAAGGCGGGATGAGGGTCGGTTGGCTAACGACATAGGCCACAGAGCCCTCAAATCGCGATACCAACCGTCAGGATATCAACCTGCCCACCGCCTGTCTATCTGACTTTCCGATACGCAGCGTCATCAACTCCATCTGGTTCTCCGATATCTGCAATTACGATATCCTTGCTGTGGTGCTAATGGACTGCAACGCTCCAAAGCACAAGGCAACGCGTTCAGGCAGGTTGGGAGAGCCGATATGATGCGCACCAGTTTGAGCCACCCGCTACTGATTGCAGGACTCCCCGTCGGGGCCTGCGGAGGGGGCATTGGCGTGACATTTGCGCCCGGCAAGTACCAGGAAGTATCCATGACTGGAGCGTGGGCGAGAGACCTAGAAGCGGACATCTTGGCGATTCGCCACTGGGGTGCTAAGCATCTGATCTCCCTGCTTGAACCTTGGGAGTTCAAAGACCTTCGAATCGAGAGCTTACCGGAGGTAGCGGCGGCGAAGGGCATCTCATGGTATGGATTGCCAATCACTGATGGAGCAGCACCAGATGACAGGCTTCTCCAAGATTGGCTACAACTAAGTACAGAGTTCGTCGCCGACATGCGAAGTGGACAAAAGGTCGTGGTCCACTGCAAGGGCGGACTCGGACGCGCTGGAACGGTGGCTGCCATGCTTTTGCTACAGTCTGGAGAGGCTAAGAAGGCGTCGGATGCCATCCACATGGTGCGACACGCCAGGCCCGGCGCAGTTGAGACCAGAGCTCAAGAGGAATTCATAGAGCTCTGGGCGCGCAGCCTTCATCCGGGCGAAGCTTGACGCTTGCCTGCCGGGGGGCAGGGGAGCAGGGGAGCAGCCAACTTGACGTTGCGCCGAATGGTTCTAGCGGCGACAGAGCACTTGCAGAATGATAATGCAGTGCATCCACGAACCACATTGTGATCAGGTAAGAGACGCGCCAAAGTCGACAACATGACCTGCGTGCAGCCACTCTGGGGCACTGCTGCTAAGAGAGGCTCGGGCCACGGGCCTGAACTCTCGAGCTTCTTGTGCATGTCTTCCACGCCAGGAAGATTTCTGGCCTCCTGCAATCCAACCAATCTCAGGAGCCAACAGCCGTTCAAGTTTGCTGTGACTTGCGACGTGAAACGCCAAGTCGCACGAACTAACGCCTCACTTTAAGGGGCATGGAGATAGCTGGCTGCGATGGAGTGCAGATCAGAGTTTGGCCAATCGAATCGATCGATGGACCATCCACATAACGCCTTCACAGCCCTGGAACGGAGGACCCGGTCCTAAGACCCGATCCCCGTAGGCCTGTCGAATCTCGCTCAAGACTCCTGCTGAGCTCGATTGCGTTGACCCAGTTCTTTTGCCTTCCTGTTCTGACACTGAGAAGCACCGGAAAGCCAACGTATCTCGATCACGGCTATTCAATCAGAGGGTTCGCCCAAAGAAGCTCTTCAGGCGATCCGAGATCTGATCAACATACTCCGGCACCCAGTACGTTTGGATATGCGAGGCACCGTCGATGAGGACAAGCTCTTTGTCCTTGGTGCCGGTGGCCTTTTGAATCGCCTCCTCGGACATGTAGAGGCTGTCGGCCCGGCTGCCTGCAATCATGAGAAGCGGCTGATCAAGAAGCTCCAATTGATCAGTTGCATCCCACGTCATCAGGTCCATCATGCTGCTAAGCGTGTAGCGAGCCTCAGAGTTTGGGTGCGCATGGGTCTTGGTGCAATACACGATCCCCTCCCGGTACATTTCAAACGGCAACCTGGCAACCTGCTCGTCGGTCAGTGCAACGGCATTCGCATATGGGACTTCCTCACCTGCAGCCTCAGTCGCTCGCGCCTGGGCAGCCTCCTGCAGTCTCTTTCCAATGGTAGGAATCTGCGAGTCCATAAATCCATTCCGGCGAACGCGGCCGGAATTGAACATGCTGATCGTGGCAACGGCTTTGAAGCGCTTGTCCGACTCGGCAGCTTTCAGCGAGTAGCCACCGCCACCACAGATACCCAGCAATCCCAAGCGTGATGCGTCCACGCCGGCATAATTGGAGATGAAGTCTGCCATGCCATGGATGTCCTCAACGCGATTCTTCGGCTTGTCGACATAGCGCGGAGAGCCGGAAGAACCGCCTTGGTATGCGGCATCGGCCGTGATGGCAATGTACCCTTGCTCAGCAAGACGCTGCGCGTAGAGCCCAGCCACTTGTTCCTTTACACCTCCATTTGGATGCGCGACAACGATTGTCGGATACTTGCGGTCGCGCCCATAACCTACGGGAGTGTACACATTTGCCGCAATTTCCAGGCCATTAAGCACGTACCTGACCGGATACATGTTCACTTTTCCAGGTGCATTATCCGTGATGGCTCCTTCATAGGCCAGGGTAAAGGGATTCTTGCGGTAGTCGGCTTCGTCTACGCTCATGGTCGTTGCACCAAGTACCGCGGCAAGCGCGGCGCTCTTCAATTTAATGCTGGGCATGTTACTTATCCTGGATTGATTTACGTTGAAAATTGGTAAGCGAGGACATTTCAGGACCCATCGCTCTACACGTGTCTGTTATTGGCAGGCTCGACGGTGGATCCACGTTAGGGCGAGCAGGACAACAAGCGACGCCGAGCTCCCCACGGCCGCTGCGCCCATGATTATCGCCATGGCCGCGGGGGTCCCATCGGAGAACCACCCCACCAAGGCGGCGCTGAATATTCCACTCCCGTAGTGAAGCGCCCCTAAGAGCGAGGACGTCGCTCCGGCGCGCTGAGGGTGATCTGCCAGGGCGCAGGCGACGGAGTTGGCCACGATCAGGCCATTCATCGATACGTATACGAGTACTGGAATCACCAAGCCGGCCAGCCCCCCAATCCCGGTCACACCGGTAATTACGATTGCCCCGCCTGATGCGAGAAGTATGGTTACGCCCACGCGGAAAATCTGATCACTGTGAAAACGTGGCAGCAACCGGGCATTAGCCATGTTCGCGGCCATCATCCCTACAATATTGATGCCGAACAGCCAGCCATAGGCCTGGGCAGACACGCCGTAGAAATCAATATACGCAAACGGCGTCCCGACGATAAAGGCATACACGCCGCTATAAAAGAATGCTCCAGACATCGCATACGCGACTAGTTTTGGGTCTTGGATGAGGATCCAATAGTCCTTCAGGGCGTGCACCAATGGCGCGCGTGCTCGCCGGTGGGGAGGTAGGCTTTCCGGAAGCCAGAACAGCGAAGCACCCGTGACCAGCCCAATTCCCGCAAGTAGCCAAAAAATTTCGTGCCAGGAGCCAAGCGCCAGCACCTGACCGCCGACCAATGGTCCGGCGAGCGGCGCAATGCCCATGATCAAGATTAGGGTGGACAGCTTCTTGGCAGCCTGCTCGCGGCCATAGAGGTCGCGAACCATCGCCCTTGATAGAACCGGCCCCACGCAGGCTCCCAACGCCTGAAGTACGCGCCACGCCGTCAACTGCTCAACAGTAGTAGACATGGCACATCCCGCGGAGCCCACTACGAACAGACCCAAACCAACAGCAGTAGGGCGGCGACGGCCCACTCGGTCACTCAAAGGGCCATATCAGTTGGCCTAGGCTGAATCCAATCAAAAAGCCGGAGAACGTCAGTTCGATCGAAGCTGCGGTAGTGTGCAGCGCATCCACCAGACTCGGGAGCGCGGGAAGGTAAATATCTGTTGAGATTGATGCAAACGACATCAATGCACTAAGGATCAGGAGGACCCTCAGCTCCTGCTCAACGGCCGTTGTGCTGCGGCCCGCTTCCGGCCCATCGCCGAGGCATGTGCGTTCACGCTGGCAGGAATCTTCGTGCGACATCGAATATGGATCGTCCGTAGAAGGGGGAGCCGACGTTATGCGGCTTAGATGATCCTAAGAGGCTGTCGTCACGGGATTAAGCCCGCAGGCAAGGACTCACTACTGAGCCATCCTGATAAATAGGCGCCGTCACTGAATCGCCCCCGGTTGCACGAGGGGGGCGGCGCGGTGATTCATCGGTCTGACTCAGCAGCCTATTCGCAATGACGGCATGTAATGGGTGCGGCCGAATGGATACGCTCGGAGCGTGGTGTCGCGCGCCTTGAGCGCCTGATACGTCAATCGCCCTAAATGGATGGCCAACAATGCACAACTCCAGCGACAACCCATCAGAGACTGCGACAGAAACAACCCAGGCCGGACGCCGGCAGACCCTAAAAATGGTAGGGGCCGGCCTCCTCGCCGCGCCCGCAGCCGCCGTGCTGGCTCAAGCAACGCCTAGGAACCATAACGGCTTGGGAAGCGGCGCACACACTTCGCAGGCTACTGCCGGCACAAGCCGTAAGCGGATTGCGCAAATGACCGCCTTCCGGGGGGGGCGTGAACGTCATCGAGATGCCGATCGAGCGTCCCCGTCCAGACGGGGCCATCATCAAGATTGAGGCAAGCGGCATTTGCCGTAGCGACTGGCACTTCTGGAACCAGGACATGACATGGCTCGGCCTCAATCTGCGACTGCCCGCGAACACCGGACATGAAATCGGTGGCGTTGTGGTTGAGGTAGGGAACCAGGTGCGCAGTGTAAAGGTCGGCGACCGTGTGACCGCTCCCTTTCATGAATCCGACGGCACCTGCCCGCACTGCCGCGCAGGTCTCCAGAACCTGTGCGACAACGGGGTTGTAGCAGGGGTTATGCGCGATGGTGGCTGGGCAGAATACGTTACGGTGACCTCTGCTGATCTCAACTGCATCAAGCTTCCTGACGAGGTATCCACGGTTTCTGCTGCGGCCTTGGGATGTCGATACATGACGGCGCATCGCGCTGTTCAGGCGCAGGGCAGGGCGCGACCGGGCGAGTGGGTGGCAGTTCATGGCTGTGGTGGTGTTGGACTGTCTGCAGTGCAGATCGCCAGTGCGAGTGACGCGTTGGTGGTCGCCGTAGATGTCGATGACCGCAAGCTTCAAAAGGCAAAGGAAGAGGGAGCCCAGTTCACAATCAATGCTACTGGTCTGACGCCGCTTCAGGTCGGTGAGGCCGTGAAACAGGCAACGCAGGGTGGGACGCATATCTCCATTGACGCGCTGGGCCGCGCCTTCACCTTCCATCAGTCCTTCCATTCGCTGCGTAAGCGCGGCAGGCACGTCCGAGGGTCGGCAGGGATTCGTGAGAAAAACAGCCTAGTTGCGCTCAACTAGCTGATTCGATTGGATTCTTGCGCACTTCGATCCCAGTAAATCGCATCTCTAGTGCGAACGCCCTCAAGCTTTGGCCTGTTCTTGCAGCCACTGCTGGGCCAAGCCCACGAGGTCCGGATAAATCAGTTCCTCGTACTCCAGATCTGCGGCGCCACAGATGTCGGGAAGCTCTGCGGAGAATCTTGTATAGGCGTTGAATATTGCCGTTTGCCCAGGAATCTTCGACCTGCCTGACTCGGCCACCAGCCACGAGCGAACGATTCGGCACAGCGTTTGCGGCTGGCCGCCATGGGCCTTCAGATCCTGGCCCGCGATATCCGAAAGACATTTCTGACTCGTGTACTTTGTCTGTTCGAGGATAAGCACCGAGCGTGAGGCATAGGCGCGACCAGCGATCTTCTTGCAACCAATTACCATCCCAAGCTCAAACGGCATATTGAATCGGGGTAGGTTGTTTGTGTCGTCAAGCGCCACCGCCGACAAGTCATGAATGCTGTAGGTCGACTCTTTGATAAGACGCACAATCTTATCCATCCTGACATCCCCGCCATCAGCCGCCTCTAGCGCGGAGCGCGGTTGGAAGCCACATGCCAGGATAGTGAAGACCATGCAATCAAACAGGGCGCGATAGTCTGTCGTGAAAGGGCAATTGATGAAGACGTAGTCAGGGTTGATTGCTGCCTTAGTCCTTGCCATGGTCGGCTACTTCTTCTTGGCCACTTTCCGGACCGCAGCGCTACGCTCTGACTTCGACAGCGTGCTGCCGATGATGGCGAAGGACTTGACCGGAAACGCACTTGCCGAACGCTGGGTCAGCACGCTGCCGGCTAAGCTTTTCGCACTCTTGGAGCTGCCTTTGCTGGTCAGCGTCTTGGATGCCAGTGATGCTGCGCGTTCGGAAGACTTGTTCTTGGTGCGCGATTGAGACAGCGCACTGCCGGCAAGAGACTTGGTGGTCTTCGACGCAGCACTGTTTCGCAGGGTCTTGGACGCCTTGCTGGCCACTTTCGCCCCGGTTCTCTCATTCTTCGGCATACGTCACCTGTAATCGCTTCAATGTTGTCAGAGTCTATTTGAGCGTTGGTTCGATCATAATCTCGGTAAACTCAAGCGGTGCCACCTCTCGCTCAAGGTCCAGGGTGTAGTCGCCAAACCGGTTGATATGACTGGTCCGGTAAGGGGACAGGCCCCCTAACACTTCCGGATTCAATTCTACGCCTTCGGCCTGGAGGACTGCCAAGGTGCGGGTCGGCGGGTGATGCGGTCAGCTGGTACTGGGTGCCGTCCATGTCCAGGCGGTGCGCCCGGTAAGGTGCCAACGTCATGGCTTCCATCCGGGCTCGGGCCTTGGCAACGCCGCGTCCCTTGGGCGTGAACGGGGTCAGCAGCAGACGCAGTACGAGGGTGATCTGCGGCGGTGGTTCGGCCGCCGGACCAGGCAACGCCACGGTAGTGCCTGGGGGGCTTTGCAGGCCAGCCTCCATTTTGTGCCGTGCAAACGGGTCACGACCCTGGATGTAACGCATGGCAGAGTGGACATCACGCCATCCCACGTATTCCATCAAGGCCTTCACATCCCAGCCATTGTCGTTGGCCCATCCGGCAAACCCACGTCGCAACGAATGGCTGCTGTAGCCCGCCACCGCCTCCAGTCCGGCGCAGGTGAACAGATCGCGTAGCAGCGGGATCAGACTGTTGGGGTGCAGCGCTTTCTCGCCGAGATGTCCCCATTGGTCGACGCCATGAAACACGGGACCGGAGGTGATGGCGCAGGCCTGCAGCCATTGCGAAGTGGCAGTGACCGGGCACAAGCGCGATAGGGCGGGGACCTTGTAGGTGTTGCCCTGGGATTGCCGATCGCCCTTGCTGCGGGGCAGGAAACAGATCATGCCTTCGTTGGGCACGATGGTCAGGTGCTCGATCCGCAGGCGGATCAGCTCATCGCCGCGAAATCCCCGCCAGAAGCCCAGCAGCACCAGAGCCCGGTCACGCATGGCCCTCAAGGCGCCAGCCTGGTCGCTGCGGCCCTGACTGGCCAGAATGGACGCATCCAGCCAGTCGGCTACCTGGGTCAGTTGGCTCAACTGCAGGGGCGTAGCCTGCTTCTCCACACGTGGGTGCAGGGTCTGAATCCCCTTGAGGACCTTGCGTACCAGGGGGGCACGCGTCGGATCCACGAAGCCGTGTTCGCCGTGCCAATGCGCCAGCGCCGCCAGACGCTGCTTGAGGGTGTTGATGGCCAGCAAGGGCGCCTGCTCAGCCAGGTAGCGGGCGACGCTGTCGGGTGTGGCGGGCAGGTGGCCGCCCCATTCGATCTCGAAATGACGCAGCGCCGAGAGGACTGTTGATCACCCCCACCATGCGCGTTTGCCGATGGTTGAACTGCAGCAGGTAAGCCGGAGGCGCGTCGGTCTGCATCGGTACCTCCCACATGCCTTTCTCGCTCGCCGCATCCGCCGCCGCCTTGAAGCGGCCGCCATCTAGCAGTTCCACCGGCGCGCAATCCGTCGGGCAGAGCGCGGCCAGACCCGGTGAGCGGAGAGAGCTGTCGTCCAAGGCCACGGCCTGCAGCAGGTTGAAGGCGCGCTCGTGCACGGCGTCCTGGGAGAACATGCGCTTCATGTCGGTGCGGCCAACCGGTGTGCAAACATGCACGATGATGTACGCCACCGCTTCGACTGCCTTTTTCTGAAACTCCTTTGTAGTTGCATAGGACGACAGCGTCCCGCGGGCAAAGCCCAGTCTCAGGACTAGATCACCGCATTCGTCCTCGTCCAGGGACACAGATAGCGAGCGTGAATGTTGGGAGTCATCCACCTTGACCAGCAGGCGATCATTGCTTGGGGCCAGACGATCAGCAAAGGCCGTGGCAGCAAATCCTTCCAGGGCTGCGAAAATCGCCATCACCAATGCATGCGATTCGTACGTGGTGACACCTTCAGCGATCACTTCGCACCCGACGATGCGTGTGCGCAGCGTCTGGGCGAGGCCTGCCTCCCACTCGATGCGACCTGCGTCGGCTTTCCAATCCATCGCCTGGATCGCGGCCAAGTCGGTCCCATCGGTCATGTCCTTCAAGGCTTGTTGCGGGTGACCAAGCAACGCCAAGGTGACCTGCTCGGCCAAGTCCAGTTGACGTTCGGCCAGGATAGGCGGTGCGATTGAGATAGCGCGCGCGTGCTCAGGTGTGGCTTGTGCGATTGCCCAGGCCAAGCGAGCTTCGATGGCTTGCCGTTCGTCGAAGTAAGCCGTCTTGGCGTGGTCGGACAAGTCCAGTGCACTGGCCATGACATCGGCGTACGCCAAGGCTTCCAGCAGCAGCGGCAAGCGACCGGCCGCCAACTCCACCCAGGCTAACCGCAATGCGAAGTTGAGCGAGTCGAAAGAGATCTCCGCATCCTCGATCACGCTGCGCAACGAACGGCTCAGGCCCAGCAGCAAGTGCGCGCGGGCTGCCCAGAACAAACCCACCTCGCAATACGCTTGGGAGGCGATCCAGGCTCCTTCTAGGTAAAGCTCACGGGAGTGCTGTCGCTGCAGCAGCCCAATAGCACGCCCCAGCAAGCGCAAGGCCTCCTCCGGCGCCTTCTTCTCTACCTTGTGTGTTGCGCGGTCCAATAGCTGGCGCGCTTGAGCGTGCGCGCCGAGGCGCTGGCCCACCAACTCGCCAGCACGATCGGCGATGGCATCGATCCCCTCAACCGTGAACGGGAGTTGGGCAAACACGGAAATCGTCTCGCACAGCGACTCCACCGGGTAATCGGGCAGCCTCTCGACTTCACGCAGCAACGTATTGAACCCCTTGACGATCTCGGCTTGCCGTTGCGGATCGTGCGGATCGGCTAGGAAGCCCAAGCGCAGAAGATGGGTGTGTGCCATGGCCGCATCGGTAGGATGCGAGCGGCGCTTGGCCAGCGGTTCTAACCGCTGGCTCAGCCGCTGACGTCGTGCTTGCAGATCGGCAGCACCGGCAGGCAGGCGAAAGCCCATTGCAGATCTTCGATGGGCGTGACCTCAGCATCGGGTCGGATCTGCCATCGATCCGCTGGCCAGGGAACTTGGATCAAGGCCAAGTCTCGCAGCGCGTCCAGCACCAGCAAGGTAGAGCGGCGTGTGGGCGCCACCGGTATGCGTCGTAGCTGCGCGGCCAACAGTGCGGCCAGGAAAAGGGTGCCACGAAGGCCCAACTCCTCGATGCTGGCGCCCCCAGATGGCGTCATTGACGAGGTTCCGGGCATTCGGTTTCCGGGGATGAGGGAGCGGCGTGGCTCCTGGCGGTGACGGCGCTACCGGTGTCGCCGGTTGCCTCAAAGCTAAGAATATCTTAGTATGCAAGCCAGGGTACATCCGCCATCCTTATGGGGTCTCCATGGGGTGCGCGCGTGACTTTGTCCGTCGACTCAACACCGACCTTCGCTCGACGCCTCAAACAAGCCCGCCTGCACACGGGTTTGTCGCAGAAGGAGTTGGGCATCCGGGCCGGTCTGGATCCTCACGTAGCCAGCCCCCGAATCAACCAGTACGAGCGTGGCAAGCACGAGCCCAAGCTGGAGACTGCTGAGCGGTTGGCCCAAGCGTTGGGGATCCCCGCCGCCTTCCTTTACACCGACGATGATCTGCTGGCCAAGTTGCTCCTGCGCTGGGGCTCGCTAAGCAAGCAGCAGAAGCGCGAGTTGGTGACGCTGATCGAGGCCACGCCCGAGAAGTAAACCGAACAAGCGCTCGCCCTATGGGCAACTCTTCGCCTCAATCCGCCCTTCGGGTGCTCTTGGAGGGAACTGCAATAGCCGTGGCTAGTGCGACTGACAAGTCGCGGCATCTCAGTCCTGCTTGAGATTTTGTTCACGACCGATACACGCGCGCCTTGTCTAAAGTGGTTTACCATGTCGCCCGTGTCAGCCTCCTCACTACTACTGCGACTGCTTCTGATCGCCATGCTCGTGCTCAACGGCGCGTGGTCGGCGTTTGCGTCCGTCAGTATGAGCCCGGTCATGGAAGAGCAAGCCAGCGAAGTGGCTGCCGCGGTGCAAGTGGTCGAAGACTGCATCGCCCATCACAGTGCTGAGCATCATCCCGATGCCACATCGATTGAAAAGGCTGGCACTGGGCATGGCGACCATGCCGGTCCCGACTGTTGCAAGTCTTCTGCGTGCCGGTGCGCCTGCGTACACGCCTGCGCGAGCGCACTTCCTGCGCGCCTGCATGTTTCGGTGCAACTGGCCTTGGGCCTGGATGTCATGCCGCTGCCCCTCGGGCATGCGGCACCTGCCTTGCCTCATCTGATCCGACCACCGATCGGCTAAGCGTCCCTAGGCGCCGCGATGGCGCTGCTGGTGTGGCATGCCTGTTTAGGCCAGCCGCCCGCTCTGTACCACCGCCCGCCGGTGGCAACACGACGCTTGGAGCATTCTCATGTCGCATGATGATTTTCGTGGTCCACTCGGTGGACCGCTGCTGCCTTCGCGGCGGCGATTTGTCCAAGGCTTGGCCTTGGGAGGCGCAGTCGCAGGATTAGGTTTCTGGCCCAAAGCCAGTTGGGCGCTCAAGGGGCCGGGGCAACATAACGTACTGTCGGGCACCGAGTTCGACCTGACCATTGGCGAGACGCCGATGAACTTCACCGGCAAGACCCGCACCGCGATCACGGTCAACGGGTCCGTTCCGGCGCCGTTGCTGCGGTGGCGGGAAGGCACCACGGTCAACTTGCGTGTCTCTAATGCATTGCCCGCTAACTCCATCCATGGCGCGGACACCTCCATCCATTGGCACGGCATCATTTTGCCGGCCAACATGGACGGCGTGCCGGGCCTGAGCTTTGACGGTATCGGACGTGGTGAGACCTACCACTACAGGTTCACCCTGCATCAGGGCGGCACCTACTGGTACCACAGCCACTCAGGGTTCCAGGAACAAGCCGGGCTCTATGGCCCGATCGTCATCGACCCATTGGAGCCGGAGCCCTTCAGCTTCGATCGCGACTACGTCGTGATGCTGAGCGATTGGACAGACCTGGACCCGACGGCCCTGTTCGATCGTTTGAAGAAGATGCCGGGCCATGACAATTACTACAAGCGCACGGTCGGCGATTTTGCGCGCGATGTGAAGCGCAACGGCCTGTCGGCAACGTTGGAAGATCGCAAGATGTGGGGCGTGATGCGGATGACGCCCACAGACCTGTCCGACGTCAACGCCAACACCTACACCTACCTGATGAACGGCACGACCTCACTGGGCAACTGGACCGGTTTGTTCCGCAGTGGCGAGAAGGTGCGCCTGCGTTTCATCAATGGCTCTGCCATGACGTACTTCGATGTGCGTATTCCGGGGCTGAAGATGACCGTGGTGGCGGCAGATGGCTTGTATGTCCATCCGGTTTCCGTCGACGAGTTCCGCATCGCGGTCGCAGAAACCTTCGATGTGATCGTGGAGCCCTCCGGGCAGGACGCATTCACCATCTTTGCCCAAGACTCCGGTCGCACCGGCTACGTCAGCGGCACGCTCGCCGTGCGCGAAGGATTACGCGCGCCCGTTCCGTCTGTGGATCCCCGGCCGCTGCTGACGATGGCAGACATGGGCATGGATCATGGATCGATGGATATGGCTGGCGGCAGCAAGGGCATGGAAGGCGGCTGTGGTGCGGCCATGGGCATGCCTGGCATGACCCCACCTGCCAGCGGTAACGCGACCTCGGCCCATGCAGGCCATGCGATGCCCGCCGCCGGCGATGGTGCCATGGCAGGCATGCAGCACGGGGGCATGCAATCACACCCGGCCAGCGAGACCAACAATCCCCTGTTGGACAACCAGGCCATGAGCGTGAGTTCGCGCTTGGATGATCCGGGTAATGGCCTGCGCGATAACGGCCGTCATGTACTGACGTATTCCATGCTCAAGAGCACCTTTGAAGACCCTGACGGACGCGACCCCGGTCGCGAGATCGAGCTGCATCTGACCGGACACATGGAGAAATTTTCCTGGGGCTTCAACGGTCAGAAGTTTTCCGATGTCGAGCCGCTGCGGCTGAACTACGGCGAGCGTATGCGCATCGTATTGGTTAACGACACGATGATGACCCATCCCATCCATTTGCACGGGATGTGGAGTGACGTGGAGGACGACAACGGCAACTTCATGGTGCGCAAGCACACGGTGGATATGCCGCCGGGTAGCCGACGGACGTATCGCGTGCGAGCCGATGCGTTGGGCAGCTGGGCGTTCCATTGCCACCTGCTTTATCACATGGAAGCCGGAATGATGCGCACGGTGAGGGTCGACGAATGAACATCAATAGACGCGATACCACCCTGACTGCGCTGACGCTGGCTATCTCGCTGGCCCTGGCCAATGCGGCCAGCGCCCAATCCATGCAGCACGGCTCCATGCCGATGGAGCAGGGCGCGCAGACTCAGGATCACTCTGCACATCAGGCGCCTACATCAAAACCTGCGCCAGCCCAAACGCCTGCAACACCGGCCAAGACGAGCGAAGCGACGATCGATCATGCGGCGATGGGCCACGCCGCGCCGCCGGCTAAAGCAGCCGAGCCTGCCATGCAGGGCATGGACCATTCGCAGATGGGGCACGGCTCGCCCGCGAGCACACCTGCGGCGCCCACAGCACGGGCGCAGTCGATGCAGGGCATGGATCACAGTCAGATGGCACGGCCCGCTGCAGCCGACACCTCTGGTACGGCCACGCCTGCGATGCAGGGGATGGACCATTCCAAGATGGGGCACGGCGCGCCTCCGAGCACACCCGCAACGCCCAAAGCGCAGACACAGTCGATGCAGGGCATGGATCACAGTCAGATGGCACAGCCCGCGGCGGCCGACACCTCCGGCACGGCCACGCCTGCGATGCAGGGGATGGACCATTCGCAGATGGACCATGATTCGCCCGCGCCCGTTACACCAGAAGCGGGAATGCAATCAATGGAGGGCATGGACCACAGTCAGATGGGACACGGGCCTGCAGCGCCAACGCAGCCGCGCACCCCGATTCCCGCGGTGACGGACGCGGATCGCAAGGCGGCCATCGCGCCGGAACACGCGCATCCGGTGCATGACAACTCGATCAAAAGCTATGTGCTGCTCAATCGCCTGGAAACCTGGGATGCCGATCCGGGCACCGGGCTGGGCTGGGAGGCCCAGGGCTGGATCGGTACGGACCTCAATCGCGTCTGGCTCCGCAGTGAAGGCGAACGCACGGATGGTCAGACCGAGTCGGCTGATCTGGAAGTGCTCTACGGCCGCAGTATCTCCACATGGTGGGATGTGGTGGCCGGTGTGCGTCATGACTTCAAGCCTGGGGCATCGCAGAACTTCGCCGCTATCGGTGTACAGGGCTTGGCGCCGATGAAGTTCGAAGTGTCCGCCACAGCCTATCTCGGCGAAGGGGGCCAGACGGCCGCCAATGTCGAGGCCGAGTACGAATTGCTGCTAACCAACCGGCTGATCTTGCAGCCGCTGGTGGAAGTCACCGCCTATGGCAAGAACGATCCATTGCGCGGGATAGGTTCGGGTCTGAGTACCGCTGAGGCGGGGCTACGACTTCGTTATGAGTTCACCCGAAAGTTCGCTCCCTACATCGGCGTGGTGTACGAGCGCGCGTTTGGCAATACCGCAGACATGCGACGCGAGCATGGCGAGTCCTTTGAAGACACGCGCTTGGTCATCGGCCTTCGTACCTGGTTCTAAGGGGAACTGACAATGAAATCCAACAAGAAGATGTGGGTATGGCTCGGTGCCGGCTTGGGATTGGTTGCGGTGGTCGCAACCGCCACGGTCTCTCTGGGCGTGTACAACGTGGCCGCCGACGATCCGCATAGTCGCCCGGTGTATGCGCTACTTGAAACGGCGCGCGAGCGTTCCATTGAGGTGCGCGCCGCCAAGCTTCAGCTACCCACGAACCTTGATGATCCTGAGCGTATCCGCCAGGGTGCGGGCAACTACAACGCCATGTGCGTGACCTGCCATCTTTCACCAGACGCGGCGGCCACCGAGATGAGCAAGGGCCTGTATACCCCGCGCCACCGAACCTAAGCAAACAGCCGGTCGCTCCAGCTGAGGCGTTCTGGGTGATCAAGCACGGCATCAAGGCCAGCGGCATGCCCGCTTGGGGCGGCAGCATGGACGATGAGTTCATATGGAACATGTCGGCCTTCCTGCAGAAGTTGCCCACGCTGGACGCGACTGCGTACAAGGAACTTGTCGACAGCAGCGAGGGCCATTCGCATGGCGGCGGCGAGACGCAAGGCCACCATGACGACGAAAAGGCCGAGGATCACCCTGCCTTATTCGAGCCGGGCAACAACTCCATGCCGCATGCGCACCAGCCGGGCGTGGACGACGATCACCACGGCCCGACACCCAGCGACACGGAAGTCGGGTTGGTGAGCCACGGCCATCCCGACGGCAAGGTGGAGTCGCACCCTGCACCACACACGCCCGTGGCCGATGACGGCCATGCGCACACCCATTGATCTCCTTGGAGCCCACGCAATGAACGCAACAGCAATCTCGTTCACCCTCGCACTGGCACTGGCCGTCGTGTCCCCCGCAATGGCGCAGGCGACACAGCCGCACGCACATCACCCCGCTGCCGCGGCATCTGCGGACGTCGACGTCCCAGTCACTGCAGAGGCCGCGGTCGCCGTAGCGGAGCGTTTCAACAGGGCCCTGTCTAGCGGCGATCTGGCCACGGTCGAAGCCCTGCTCGCTGCCGACGTTCTCATCCTCGAGTCCGGGGGCGCCGAACGCAGCCGCGAGGAATACATGGGCCATCACGCAGTCAGCGATGCGGCGTTCCTCAAGGGCGCCCATCGCCAGCTGCTCCGTCAGCGCGCACGAGCCGCTGGCGAGTTCGCGTGGGTCGGAACCGAAAGCGAGTTGCATGCCCAGAAGGACGGCCAGCCACTGACCGTCCAGAGCGCCGAGACGATGGTGCTGAAGGAGACCGCGGACGGCTGGCGGATCGTCCACATCCACTGGTCCTCGCGGACCAAGCGCTGAGTCGAGAGATTGAAATGACTACGCTCACATTGCACCGTCTGACTTTTGTGGTCCTTGCCGTGGCTGGTCTGGGTGCTTGCACCCAGGATGCTTCATCCGCGCAACCCACAACCTCGCCCTCCGCACAGGTTGTCGTCCAATCAGCCGACGCGACTCCAGCAGCCCTGCCACGCATGACCGTCCACAAGACCCCGACCTGCGGGTGCTGCGGTGTCTGGATCGACCACGTGCAGAAGGCGGGATTCACCGTGGATGTGCACGACATGGATGACCTGGGTCTGGTCAAGGAGCGGTTGGGTGTCCCCTATGCAAAGGGCTCCTGCCACACGGCCGAGATCGGCGGATACGTCATCGAAGGCCACGTTCCGGCCGCGGACATCAAGCGTCTCCTCGAAGAAAAGCCGAACGCACGCGGCCTGGTCCTCCCAGGGATGCCGCTTGGTTCTCCGGGCATGGAGGTCCCGGAGGGACGCCAGCAGCCGTTCACGGTCGAGCTGATCCATCGCGACGGAACCACTGAACCGTTCGCACAGCACTGATCCGTCGCAGCAACAGGGGACGGTGTTGCGGGCGCGCCGATTCTCGCCCGCGAGGAAGAAGGAGAACTACATGACTCACCATTCCGCAGCACACCGGCCCCAGGCCATGAACGAGTGCATCGACAACTGCACGCAATGCCATGCGATCTGCCTGGAGACCATCAACTACTGCCTGACCAAAGGAGGTGTTCACGCGGCCCCGGAGCACATCGCCCTGTTGGCGACGTGTGCCGATACCTGCGCAACCAGTGCCGACGCGATGCTGCGCGGTGCCAGCGTTCACGACGTGGTTTGCGGTGCCTGCGCGGAGATCTGCCGCCAGTGCGCCGATGCATGCGACGCCATGAACGACCCTGAGATGACGCGCTGCGCCGAAGTTTGTCGCCGCTGCGCGGAAAGCTGCAGCGCCATGGCAGCGTAATGCGTCGAGGATCCCGCCTGAGCCGGTGGGATCCTCGTCTCGCGAAAGCGGAAGTATCAAGAAAATCCGACAAATCGTGGTTTCAGTGACAGTCCGACATCTAACGCTTGTCGCATCGAACACAGCGCGGCCCCTCCCGAACGGGCTTTGCATCACATTCCAATGAGGATTTATCCATATGAAGTCGTCCAACGTCATTCGCTCCTTCGCGCTCGTCCTCGCAATCGCGGCCGGGCAGTTTTCGCTGCAGGTCGCGCACGCCCACGCCGCGCTGCAGCAGTCCACACCGGCGGCAAATGCGGTGGTGGCCTCGCCAGGCCAGATCGATCTCGTGTTCAACGAGACATTGATTCCGCGGGCGTCGCGTCTCAAGTTGCTCATGAAGCACGGCAGTTCCACCATGCCGATCGAGAATTTCACGACCGAGATCGTCAACAACGGCAAGACCCTGCGTGCCAAGTTGCCTGGACCGCTGGCTCCGGGCGTCTATACCGTGGAATACCGCGCCGTCGGTGGTGACAACCACCCCATGCCGGGCAGCTTCAGCTTCACGGTGCGCTGAGGAGTCGCGAATGTTCGACCTGTCGGCTTATGCACTGAGATTCTTGGAATACCTTGTCATCATGGTTCTTTTCGGGGTTCCACTCTTCGGTTGGTACGGGTCGCGTCGATCGGCACT
Source organism: Stenotrophomonas sp. SMYL41 (assembly GCF_036319965.1). Classification (NCBI taxonomy): domain Bacteria; kingdom Pseudomonadati; phylum Pseudomonadota; class Gammaproteobacteria; order Lysobacterales; family Lysobacteraceae; genus Stenotrophomonas; species Stenotrophomonas sp. SMYL41. Next base: position 376,398 of record NZ_JAWIRX010000001.1, read on the forward strand.
CGCCGACGCCTTGGCCGGGTGGTCACTCATGGGCGTTCTATTGGCGGGTGCCGTAGCCGGTCTCGTGCTCACCGGGCTCGATGTCGTCTTCAAGACCGCGGGCATCATGGGAATGCCGCTTGCCGAGGTTGATCGCGCATCGCTTGGCTGGTATCTGCTCGAGACGTCCGCGGGCCGGGCAGCCATGGCGAGAGGCGCGCTGCTGGTCGCTCTGATGTTCGTGCTCGGATGGCATCGTCGCCGCGGGAAGGTGGAGACCGCCTTCCCGCTGGGGGCGATGCTGGCGGGCGGCGCACTCGCTTCGCTGGCATGGAACGGCCACGCCGCCGCTGGCGAGGGCTTGGCAGGCGCGGTCCGGCTTGCTGCAGGCATCGTCCATCTTCTCGCGGCAGGCGGCTGGATCGCAGCGGTCCTGATGTTCCTTGCCATGCTGCTGCGCGGCAAAGAGACGAACGGCAGCGGGCGTCTGCGATCAACGCATGACTTTCTGCATGGTTTTTCGACGCTGGGAACGATCTTCGTTGGTGCGCTCATCGTGTCCGGCATCGCGCACTACGGGGATCTCACCGCGTGGTCGTTTTCGGCCCTGTTCCAGAGCACCTACGGGAAGTTGCTGCTTTTCAAACTGGCCCTGTTCGCTGGAATGCTGGGTTTGGGAGCGCTGCACCGATGGACGCTGGTGCCGCGCTTGGAACGAGCGCTGACCAGCGGAGATCCCGCGCAGGAGGTGCGGGCTTTGCGGCAGAGTGTTACGGCTGAGGCCGCGCTGGCCATCTTGATCCTGATTGTTGTTTCAGTGCTCGGGACGCTCAGCCCCGAATAGCTGTGTAACCCGCAATGGCACACTGCCTTGGCAGTCCATCCCCACTAAAGCGAGCATCGGCATGAACTCACCGTCGTCCCATGACCATCACCATTCTGCAGGCGCAGCCCCTGTCGAGGCTGCGGATGGACGGGTCATCACCAATCCCGTCCGCTATACGGACGATGCTCCCCAGCAAGTTGAAGTGACCGCCCCAGCAGCGGTGGCCCAACCCAGCGGTACCCACGCCACGGTCTACACCTGCCCGATGCATCCGCAGATTCGTCAGCCAGGTCCCGGCACCTGTCCGATCTGCGGCATGGCGCTGGAGCCGGAGATGCCCTCGCTGGAGGAGGACGACAATCCGGAGTTACGCGATTTCACCCGACGCTTCTGGTGGACGTTGCCTTTGACCTTGATCGTCCTGGTCTTGGCCATGCTGGGACATCGTCTGCCCGGCTTGTCCACGCAGGCACGCACCTGGATTGAGCTCGTGCTGAGCGCCCCGGTGGTGCTCTGGGCGGGGTGGCCTTTCTTTGAGCGCTGCCTACAGTCCATCGGCAATCGCAGCCCCAACATGTGGACGCTGATCGGCATCGGCGTGGCCGCCGCGTTTGGCTACAGCGTGGTGGCCACCGTGGCACCGGGCCTGTTTCCGGACTCTTTCCGCGAGCATGGACGGGTAGGGGTCTACTTCGAGGCGGCAGCGGTCATCGTCTCGCTCACCCTGCTCGGACAGCTGCTGGAACTGCGGGCGCGTTCCAAAACCTCGGCGGCCATCAAGTCCCTGCTGGGATTGGCGCCCAAGACGGCTCGCCGCGTCAAACCCGATGGGGGCGAAGAGGACGTTGCGCTGGATCACGTGCACGTGGGTGATCTGCTTCGCGTACGACCGGGCGAGAAGGTGCCGGTCGATGGGGAAGTCATCGAAGGCCGCACCAGTGTCGATGAGTCGATGCTGACCGGTGAACCCATTCCGGTGGAGAAGGCTGTCGGTGATCACGTTATAGGCGCCACGCTCAACGGGACGGGCGCCTTGGTCATCCGGGCGGACAAAGTCGGATCCGGGACGGTACTGTCGCAGATTGTGCAGTTGGTAGCCCAAGCCCAGCGCTCCCGCGCGCCGATGCAGCGTATGGCGGACAAGGTGGCGTACTGGTTTGTCCTGGCCGTGCTGGCCACGGCGGTGCTCACGTTCTTCGGATGGGGCCTGTTTGGACCCGAACCGTCCTGGACTTTTGCCGTCCTCAATGCCGTATCGGTTCTGATCATTGCGTGCCCGTGTGCCTTGGGTTTGGCTACCCCCATGTCGATCATGGTCGCCACTGGCCGCGCTGCGCAGGTCGGGGTCCTGTTCCGCGATGCTCAGGCGATCGAACAGCTACGTCTGATCGACACGTTGATCGTGGACAAGACCGGTACGTTGACCGAGGGGCGTCCAGCCTTTCGCGACACGCTCTCCTACGCCGGCTTCGATGCTGATCAGATCCTCAGCTTGGCTGGCAGCTTGGAGCAGGGCAGTGAGCACCCCTTGGCCGAGGCTATCGTGGCTGAAGCCCAGCGACGTGGCTTGATCCTGGTGACCGCCCAAGATTTTGATTCGCTCACCGGTCAAGGCGTTCGCGGGCGCGTGTCCGATCAGGATGTCGTGCTTGGTAACCAAAGCTTGATGGCATCGGTAGGGGCTGATGTTGCGCCCTTGCAGAGCAGCGCCGAGCGTCTGCGCAAGGAAGGCGCCAGCGTGATGTTCCTGGCGGTCAATGGACGATTGGCCGGCGCCATTGCGGTAGCAGATCCCATCAAAGCCACGACCTTGCCTGCCTTGAACCTGCTACGTGCCGATGGCCTGCACGTGGTGATGGCCTCTGGTGACGCACAGGCGACGGCCGAGGCCGTGGGGCGCACGCTGGGCATCGAGGATGTGCGTGGCGGCGTCAAACCTCAGGACAAGGCCGAACTGGTCCAGCAACTCAAAGCCCAGGGTCGTCGTGTGGCCATGGCTGGCGACGGCATCAACGATGCGCCGGCCCTGGCGGCAGCCGATGTGGGCATCGCGATGGGGACGGGCACGGATGTGGCCATGTCCAGCGCCCAGCTCACCCTGGTCAAGGGTGATCTGAGGCGCATCGTGCAAGCCCGTGCCATCTCGTCTTCGACGGTGGCCAACATGAAGCAGAACCTGGGCTTCGCCTTCGTCTACAACGCCATCGGCGTGCCTATCGCCGCCGGCCTGCTGTATCCCAGCTTCGGCCTTTTGCTCAGTCCGATGATGGCGGCCCTGGCCATGAGCCTGAGCTCGGTTTCGGTGGTCACCAATGCCTTGCGTTTGTCCGGCTCCACCGTTGTTGCCACCTCCCCCCCTGACCGCGCCGATGAGCCTGCGCGCGGCCATTCCTGTCACTGATGGCTCATATCCCACAAGGAGTACTGCAATGAAGCGTTATGCCTCCCTCTCGATGATGGCCCTGTTTCTGATGGCGGGCGCGGCCTTCGCCGGCGGCCAGACCACCACGCCCACCACCGACCACGGTCAGCACAAGCCGATGGACCACAAGAAGCAGGAGCATGGTCAGCACAAGCCGGCCGCGGCCGATGCCGATTTCACCAAGCTCGATACCAACAAGGATGGCGCGCTGTCCAAGGAAGAACTGGCCAAGCACAAGCTCGCGCCGCACTTCGGCATGCTTGATGGCAACAAGGACGGCAAGCTGAGCCCGCAGGAATTCGCTGCCGGCAAGGGTATGTAACTGCTATCTCCCCGGGGGCTGGTTCATTGGCTCCCGGGATTCGGCGATGTTCTGCCATTCCCACGGAGATCGACATGTCTTCTTCGCACGGTAAGCACGAAAGCACGCACACGCAGCATTCAGAGCAACACGCCTCGCACGGAAGTTCCGGTCAGACGCATCAGGGCCACTACGGTCGCCTGCTGCTGATGATGGCCTTGTCGTTCCTGGCCATGTACGCCCTGATGTATGCCATGGTCGATCAGTTGGCCAACGTCTATCACAACGTCAACCAGTTCTACATGGCAGGGCTGATGGCCGCGCCGATGCTGTTGATCGAGCTTTGGCTAATGTCCAGCATGTACCCCGATCGTCGGCGCAATCTGATCCTGGCCGGCGTGACCGTGGTGTTCATGCTGTTCTGCTGGTGGGGAATTCGCACGCAGGCCGCGGTGACAGATCGGCAGTTCATCCGCTCCATGATTCCCCATCATGCCGGCGCCATTCTGATGTGCGAGGAAAACCGCCTGAAGGATCCCGAGCTGGTCAAGCTCTGCCAGGAGATCATCACCTCGCAGAAGCAGGAGATCGCCCAGATGAAACAACTTCTGGCTGAGCGCTCCCGCTAGCTCACTGCCTTTTGCCAGCCGGTGTCACCCCACTGAGCCTGCGCGCTGACCATGCGGTGGATCAAACGCGCGGCCACACGTGCGGTGGCTTGATCCGGATCCAGGGGCGGACACAGTTCCGCCACGTCGACCACACGTACCTTGCCCGACGCCATGACCAGATCCAGCAGGGCTTCCAGGACCTCCAGACTCACCCCGCGTGGGTTGGGGGCGCTCACGCCCGGGGCCACCACCATTGAGTACGCCGGCAAGATCACCAGCGGCTTGGGTAGCTACACCCAGTGGCGTGGCTTGGGCTCACTGCGTATGGGCAAGAACCGTTGGACCGGCGTCTATTCGGCGCAGTACATCGGCAGCGCGGACGACATCATCGCCGTGCCCGGCACGATCGGCTCGCATGTGTCCAGCGTGGTGTACCACAACCTGCAACTGAGCTACGGCACTAAGAAGAAATGGGATATCTCCGCCGGCGTTGAAAACGTGCTCGATAAGAAGGCGCCGTTTGTGCAGAACAACCCGGGGTTCAGCCGAGATACGTGTAAAAATGCCCCACAAAACTCAAATAATTCTTTCAGGGTAATGAGTTAGCCGATATTTTTCTTCTCGACTGGTTGCGCCAACAGATCGAGCGTCGGGCATGGCGCGCCTGTCACCACGTGGCGACACTCCTCCACCAAATGCTCAAGGTCGACTTCCAATTGTCTTAGCTCGTCAAGGCGTCGGCGCACCTCGGCCAATTTCTGTTCGGTCAGTTGCCGCGTCTGCTCGCAGGCGCGCTGGCCTTTGACCTCCAGCAGCCCCGCTATCTCGTCGAGACTGAATCCCATCGTCTGTGCTCGACGGATGAACTGAAGCCGGCCGACTTCGTTGGGGCCGTACCGGCGCACGCTGCCCATTGGGCGCTCAGGCTCCGGCAGCAGGCCTCGCCGCTGGTAATAACGGACCGTTTCGATATGCACACCAGCGGCCGCGGCCAGCCGACTGATCGTCATTACGTGGGTGGCCATCGGCTTGACTCCGTACTCAGGTACGGAGATTAACATGCGGGTATGGCCCAACGTCCCGCACAGTCCTCCTTACCTGCCCTCTTGGGCGCCGCGGTCGCGGCTATTGGCGCGTCCGTGTGTTGTGTCGTGCCCTTGGTGCTGGTCCTGATGGGTGTCAGCGGGGCCTGGATCGCCAACCTCACCGCCTTGGATGCGTGGCGTCCCTGGTTCAGCGTTGCCACGCTGGCGTGCCTGGGCTGGGCGTTCTGGACGCTGTATCGCCCGGCGTCACGTTGCCGGAACGACGGAGCCTGCGTCGATCCGATGCAATTGCGACGCCGTCGGCGCTGGTTATGGATTGCCACAGGATTGATCGCGATGCTGCTGCTCTTCCCTTATTACATCGGCTGGTTCCTGTAGGAGTCTCCATGCGCAAGATCCTTCTCGGTTTGGTATTCACGGCATGGATGGGCCTGGCTTGGGCGGCTACCCCAAAGCAAGTTGTCCTACAAGTGAAAAACATGACCTGCCCGGCGTGCAGCATCACGATCGAAAAGGCGTTGGACAACGTGCCGGGCGTGACGGCGCGCCGTGTCGACACTCAGGGCGCCACCGTGACCGTGACCTTCGATGCCGAGCGCACCGACGCGGCCGCCATCGCGAAGGCCATCACCGATGCTGGCTTTCCGGCCACCGCCAAGGCGGACGCGAACGGTGGCTGAGGTGAAGTTGCAAAGCACGCTGGCATGCCCGGCATGCGGGCACCAGGCGACCGAGACCATGCCCACCACGGCGTGTCAATTCTTCTACGAGTGCACGGCTTGCCATACTCTGCTGCGCCCCAAGGAAGGCGATTGCTGTGTGTTCTGTTCCTACGGCACGGTGCCGTGCCCGCCCATCCAGCAACACAGCCCCTGCTGCGGCAGTACAAGTTGACCCACGCTACGCGGCCAAGGCCAATTCGATTTCGTACGGTTCCGGAAGAGCGTCCACGTCGATCAGGTAATCGCCGAAGCGCTTCACGTGGCTGGTCACGTAGGGGCTGAGTGCAGCCACGTCCTCCGGGGTGATCTTCCAACCTGCTCGCATCAGCGTCTTGATGATGCGGGTCTGTTCGACCACGTTATGAAAGATGACGGCGTTGGCGACTAGGTCGTTGTACTTGACCGCCTTCTCTTGTTCGAGGGGATCGTTATCGGCAATGACGCCCTCTCCACCGAAGAAGAAATACTTGGAGAACCCGTTATAGGCTTCGACCTTGTTGGTGGAGGCCGTGATCTGCTCACGCAGTTCGCGGTCAGAAATGTATTGCAGCAGGAACAACGTGCGCACTGCGGCGCCAAGCGCCCGGAAGGCTTGGTACAGGCGATTCTTGCGGCTGTAGTTACCCAGTTTTCGCAGCAGCGTCGAGGCGGCGATCTTGCCGGACTTGATCGACAGCACCACCTGCATCAGATCCTTCCAGTGGGTCTCGATCAGGTCCCAGTCCATGTCCTCCCGGAACAGCGCATCGATGTGCTCGTAGCGGCTGTCCTCGTCCGGACGGAAGAACCGATAATCGCGCCAGTTGCGGATGCGCGGCATCAGCTGGATGCCCAACAGGTGCGATAGCCCGAAGACCGGCAGCGACTGACCTTGGGTATCGGCGTGAACGGTGTCGGGCTGGATGTCGGAAGTGTTCTTCAGCAGTCCGTCGATGATGTACACCGCTTCCCAGACGCCGCACGGAATAAAGTGACTGAAGAGCGCCACATAGGTGTCCGAGACGTGATGATAGGCAATGCCACCGTAGCCGCCATAGCGGATGTGGTACGACGCCAACAGATTCTGGTCGTACAGGTCGTACTTGGTACCGTCGGCTGCGGCACGCTTGCCATCGCCCCAGAATTTGGGAAGCTGCAGGCCGGCGTAACTGTTGATGACGTCGCGGCAGGCCGCTGCCAGCTTGTTCGCATCCACGTGACGACGATTGACGAACGACAGCATGTGCGCGGAAGCGGCGCCACGGAGGTGCCGGGCGGCCTGGGCCGGGCCGAGGTTGCAGCCGTAGGTGAATGCCGTCAGCACGTAGCGTTCGGTGGGCTGGTCGATCTTGGTGTCGGATCCGGACAGCGGTCCGAAATGCCGTGGCCAGCGGGTCCAGTGGGCCACGTCGCACAGGATCTCGATGACGCTGCGTTCGCGCAGGCGAGCAAGAATCGCGGTTTCCAAAGCGCGGGCACCGCTGCTCATGTCCTTGGCCTTGTGGCGCTTGAGTACCGGCAACCCGTCGTCGCCGATGATCACCTGGCCGTTCTCCAGGTAACCCTGATCGGTCAGGTCCGCGACTTGTATCAGTTTGGACTGCAAGGCATTGACGAATCCCACCGCAGAGGTCGGCAAGCCCACCTGGCGGCAGTAGTCGTCCAGCAGCGGTTCGCATTGCTCCCAGGGCAGCAGCTGTTCGCGGTAATCGGCGTAGGTTTCCGAACCACGCACGGCCACGTCACCGGATTTGAGCTCGTTCGCCAGCGACGAGAACACGCATACCTCGAACAGACGGCGGCGAATGCGCTCCTCGCCCTGCTCGGTGCGATGGGTGATGGTCTTCCGCCAAAGCTGGGTCGTGAACGCCAGATCGACCGGTTCGTCGAGCCAGTCGCCGCGGGCGCGCTCCTGCGACAGGATCAGTTCGATCGCGTTGATCAAGGAACGGTCTTCGGTGGTGGATTCCAGGTCCAGCATGCGCACCATGCGCAGGATGGTGGCGCGGTGGCTTTTATAGAACGGCCAGAGCAGTGGTAGATGGTTGTCGCCGCTGTGTGCGGCGATCGCGTCGCAATCGGCCTGCAGGGTCTGAACGCCCCCGCGTGTGCTGACCAACCGGCGAATTTCCCGCCCCGCATCGGTGTCGCCCGGGTGACGGTCGAGCACCTGGATCACATCCGACATCGTGGCGACGATGGCCTCGGTCTTCTCGCGATAGCGCGCACGTAGTCGCTCCAGTTCCTCTTTGCCGCGGTTATGGAGGTTGCCCATGCGTTTGATGAACATCTCCGCCAGGTCATCGCGGGTTTGCACCCGGGCGCGATGGATCAGGCACAGCAGTAGCGCGTGTCGCTTGGCCGGGCCGAAGTCGCGCAACTCGGCAGCGTCCAGCACCCGGGCTTCGGCCGCGAAGTGCTTGCGCTTGAGTTCCGGTACGTCCGCCAGATGCAGTTCGCTGCTGACCAGTTCGTCCAACGCCGCGATATGGTCGATTAGTTCCTGGAAGTGCTGCAGCGAGGAGCGTTTTGGCAACCGCTTGATGGCCTGCAGCGGGCTCTTGATGCGAGCGTCGGTGACGACCAGCAGATCGTCCAGCCGTTGCTTCTCCTCCGACGTCAACCGCGCGTCGATGAGGGCGAAGTAACGGCCATTGACCAAGGTGCGAATCCGGCGCCCCAGGCGATCCAGCGCGGAAAACGCAGGCAGTTCGATGCGATCGCGGACAAGCTGTTCGATCGCCACGTTGATCAGGTCGGCCGGATTGTCCATGACTGCGGCGGCTTCATGGATGGCGCGGGCGGCCACGTCGAGGCCGCCGTCGGCGTAAGCCCGAACCTGAAGATAATCCCGGATGCGCTGGAAATAGCGGTAGCGCTTGTTCGGCGCGATGTCGGCGGGCTTGGTCTGGACCCGGTACCGCAGCGCGTTGCGGAGGTGCCGGACGACCGCAGCGGGCACTTCATCGATTGCGGGGAAGTAGCCCAGTCGCTGGAAGGATTTCAGCAGCAGTGCCAACGCCAATCGATGGCCCGGTTGGCGAGCATTGTCGGTGATGAAGGCCAATTCGGCGTCGGTCGGCGTATAGGCGGCGACCAGTTCCCGGACGACGGGATTGCGCTTGAACTGGGGATACGCGGTCCGTTCGATCGACGCCATTGAAGCCTCATTCGGTCAGGGTGCGGGTAACGCCGGCGGTGGCAGGCTCGCCTCGATGCGCTGGCGCGCAAACGGGTCGCCGCCATCGAGGTAGCGCATGGCCGAGTGCACGTCACGCCAGCCGACGTACTCCATCAATGCCTTCACATCCCAGCCGTTCGCATTGGCCCAGCCGGCGAAGCCTCGGCGCAGGGAATGGCTGCTGTAGCCCTCGACGTTGGCCAATCCGGCATGCAGGAACACCTGCCGGAGCAATCGGATCAAGCTGTTCGGATGAAAGGGGGCGTCGGCAATCCGGCTCCAGCGACCGACGCTCCGAAACAGCGGGCCGGAAGTCAGCTGTGCGGCCTCGAGCCAGTCCCGTGTCGCCGCTACCGGGCACAGACGCGACAGGGCCGGTACTTTGTAGGTCTTGCCTTGGGCTTGGCGGTCGCCTTTGCTGTGCGGCAGGAAGCAGACCATGCCTTCCCCAGGGACCAGGCGCAGGTGTTCAATCCGCAGCCGGATCAGTTCGTCACCGCGAAATCCCCGCCAGAAGCCGAGCAAGATCAGCGCCCGATCGCGTCGATAACGCAGATCCGCGGCGTGTGCGTTCCGCGCCTGGGCGGCGATGATCGCCCCGTCGAGCCAGTCCACGACCTGCGCCAGCTGGGTCAGCTGCAACGGTGTGGCCTGCTTCTCCTCCTGAGGGTGCAGGGTTTGGATGCCCTTGAGCACCTGGCGCACGAGCGGCGCCCGGGTCGGATCCGCAAATCCGTGTGCGGCATGCCAGTGCGCCAGGGCAGCCAGGCGCAGTTTCAGGGTATTCACGGCCAGCCGTCCGGCGTGTTCGGCCAGGTAACGGGCCACGCTGTCGGCCGTGGCCGGCAGGTGCCCATCCCAGGCGACCTCGAAGTGCCGCAATGCCGAGGCATAGCTGCGCCGCGTGTTGTCGCGGGTGGCGGCTTGCAGGTAACGGTCGATATCGCTCATGCCGTGCCTTCTTCTGACTATTCCGCCGTGTCGGCCCACGCGTCGGTAATGGGATATCGCCGCTCCCGACCAAAGGCGCGGCGCGAGACCTTCGGTCCTGGCGCCGCCTGATGCCGCTTCCATTCGCCGATGCGCACCAGACGAAGCACGTGGTCGACCGTTTCGGGGGTGAATCCTGCCGCGACAATCTCCTCTCGCGACTGCTCCTGATCGATAGAGCGGAACAAGATGGCGTCGAGCACGTCGTACGGCGGCAACGTGTCCTGGTCGGTCTGGTCCGCGCGCAACTCCGCCGAAGGTGGACGATCGATCACCCCCCATGGGACCACTGGAGCGCCCGCCACGGCGTTGCGCCAGCGGGCGAGCGCGGAGACTTCTGTCTTGTACAGGTCCTTGATCGGCGCATAGCCACCGCACATATCCCCATAGATCGTGGTGTAACCGACCGCGTATTCGCTCTTGTTGCCGGTGGTCAGCAGCAGGCCGCCGAACTTGTTGGCCAAAGCCATCAATAGCGCACCGCGAATGCGCGATTGCAGATTCTCCTCGGTCGCATCCGCTGGCGCCTGCGCAAACAGCGGCGCCAAGGCATCCAGGTACCCTTGGAAAGGCTCCTCGATCGGCAGCGTCACCAAGCGTACGTCCAGGACGCGGCACTGCTCCTGGGCCAGGTCATTCGACACCGCGGCGGTGTAGCGCGAAGGCAGACGCACGGCTGTGACGCGGTCTGCGCCAAGCGCATCCACCGCCATCGCGAGCACGACCGCCGAGTCTAGGCCACCCGACAGGCCGACCCAAGCGCGGTCAAAGCCATTCTTGCGGCAGTAATCGCGTGTGCCCAAGACCACGGCCCGCCACGCGAGGCCATCGCGGCTTTCGTCGCCTTCGATCGGCCACGACACCGGTAGCAGCGTGCGATTTTCGACGTCGTAGTCCGCGATCAGCCAATGCGGCTCGAACGCGATGGCCACCGGATGCACGCGGCCGTCTGCGTTGGCCAGCAGCGAGGCGCCATCGAAGACGATGCCGTCCTGCCCCCCAACCACATTCACGTAGGCAATCGCGACGGCGGCATCGCGCGTGCGCTCGGCGAGCAAGGCGTCGCGTTCGGCGTGCTTGTCGCGCTCGAAGGGCGATGCATTGGGCACCAGCACCAGGTGCGCACCGGCGGCCGCGGTTTCAATGAGTGGTTCCAGGCCCCACAGGTCCTGGCAAATCAGCAGCCCGATGGGAACGCCCTTTACCTCGAACACGCAGGCGCCACCGTCGGGATCGACGGCGAAGTAACGCCGCTCGTCGAAGACCGCGTAGTTGGGCAAGTCGCGCTTGCGGTAGGTGGTCGCGATAGCACCATCGCGCAAGACGCTGACCGCGTTATAGACCACGGCGCCGGCCGCTTCCGGCCAGCCGACTACCGCTACGATGCCGCGGGCCGCCGCCGCGATGTGCCTCACGGCCGCCTCGCACCCGGCGAGGAAGCTGGGACGCAGTAGCAAGTCCTCGGGCGGATAACCACTCAGCGTGAGCTCCGGAAACACCACCAGATCGGCGCCGTGGATATCGCGGGCCTCGGCGATATATGCCGTGATCCGCTCGGCATTCCCGATCAGATCGCCGACGGGAAAATCGAACTGCGCCAGCGCGAGTCGAAGTGGCGTGGTCATCGGCGTCAGGGGGAGGAATGGTCGGGGGATCGCCGCAGCGTTTCGAGGATCGTGCATTGCCCGCGCTGGCCGACGCGACAACTGCCGATGGTGCGCTCCAGTTCGCTGGCCATCCGCTGCAAATCCCGAATCCGGGTCTGGATGTCGTCCAGGTGCTCGCGCGCCAACCGGTCGACCTCGGTGCAGGACAGCGCCGGATCCTCGGCCAGCTGCAGCAGACCGCGGATCTCCTCCAGGCTGAACCCCAAGTCGCGACCGCGCGTGACGAAGCGCAGGCGCTCCACGTCGGCCGTGGTGTATTGTCGGTAGCCGCTGCGCGTCCGTCCGGGCCTGGGCAGCAGGCCGACGCGTTCGTAATAGCGGATCGTTTCGAGGTGGCAGCCGCTGGCGGCGGCAGCGTCACTGATTTTCATTCGCATTACTTGACTCTGTAGTAGGTACAGACTCTAAACTAGAGGTCTCCGAAATTCCACGCCCTGGCTACTCGGCCGCCATGGGCTCTTATCTGGTCGCATGCAATGCCCTTTTTTTTGATGAAAGTCCTGCGTCACTGCGCGCTCGCCCTCCTGATTATGGCGCTCAGTGCTGGCGCGGCCGGGGCGGCCGACCCACAGGCCGAAGCCCGGCAGGCCTGGCAGCTGCTCGATTACATCGCCGTGGATTACGGCGGGGCCGTGCGCGGCGGCCAAGTGGTCGAACCGGGTGAATACAGTGAGATGCAGGAGTTCGCGGCCACGGTGCGCACGAAAGTGGCCGGCCTCCCGGCGACGCCGCAGCAAGCTGCGCTGGTGAGCTCGGCCGAGCGGCTGCAGGCGGCGGTCGCCGCCCGCGCCGAACCGGAAGTCATTGCGAAAGCTGCGCATGCACTGGCCGCCGAATTGCTGACGGTTTATCGCATCGAGGCGGCGCCGACGACCCCGCCGGACGTGGCCAGCGCGGCCCCGCTTTACGCCCAGCAGTGCGCCGGATGTCACGGGGCCCAGGGCCGCGGAGATGGCCCTGTAGCCGCCAGCCTCACGCCACGGCCAATTGCGTTCACTGACGCAGAACGCGCGGCGCAGCGCAGTCCCCTGGCGCTGTATCAGGTGATCTCGCAGGGTTTGAACGGCACGGCCATGACCAGCTTTGCCCATCTGTCCGAAGCCGATCGCTGGGCACTGGCCTTCTATGTTGGGGGATTTGCCTACGACGACGCGGCGCGCAACCGCGGCGAAATCCTGTGGCGAGAGGATCCGAAACTGCATCAGGCGCTCCCGACATTGGCCGCCTTGTCCGGTTCGAGCGAGGCAGAGTTGGGCCAGACGTTGGCGGCGGCACAGGCCAAGGCGATCACTGCGTATTTGCGCGCTCGCCCGGCTGAAGTGGTGCCGCATGCCGCTGTCGGGGCTGGCCCGTTCGCACTCGCGCGGCAACGCCTGGCGGGCAGCCTGCGGGCGTATGCGGCCGGCGATGCAGTGCAAGCCAAGACCCTGGCGTTGTCGTCTTACCTGGATGGCGTGGAGCCAGTGGAGCCGACCTTGGCCGGCCGCGATCGTGCGCTGATGCGCCGGATCGAAGCGAGCATGGCCCGATTCCGCGATGCGCTGGGGCGCCGTGCGCCGGCCGCCGAGGTGACCGCTACGGCGGCGGAGATCACCGGCTTGTTCGATCGCGCCGAAGCGGTACTGCAAACGTCCCACACCGATACGACCACGGCCTTCCTGGGCAGCTTCACCATCCTGCTGCGGGAGGGACTGGAAGCGCTGCTGATCGTCGTGGGCATGATTGCGTTCCTGCGCAAGGCCGAACGGCGCGAAGTGCTGCCCTACGTCCATGCCGGTTGGGTCGGCGCCTTGCTGGCTGGCGTGCTGACTTGGGCCGTCGCCACGCATCTGGTCGACATCAGCGGCGCCAATCGCGAGGTCACCGAAGGCGTGTCTGCGCTGTTTGCCGCGGTGGTCCTGTTGAGCGTGGGGATCTGGATGCACCAGAAGAGCCTGGCCGGGCGCTGGCAGCAGTACCTGCACGCGAAGATGTCGGCGGCGTTGACGCGGCGCTCGGCGATTTTCCTGTTCTCGCTCGCCTTCATCGCGGTCTACCGCGAAGTGTTCGAGACGATCCTGTTCTTCATCGCCATGTGGAGCGAACAGGCGTCCGGCGCGATCCTGGGCGGCTTGCTGGCCGGTGCCGTGGTCCTGGCCGGGGTGGCCTATTGGATGCTGCGCATGAGCAAGCGCCTGCCGATCGGCCAGTTCTTCTCGGCGAGTTCGATCCTGATCGCCGTGTTGGCTGTGGTCCTGGTCGGCAAGGGCGTCGCGGCCCTGCAGGAGGCGGGCTGGATCGCGCAGGCCCTGGTGGCGGCCCCGCGTATCGAATGGCTGGGCATCTATCCCTCCTGGCAATCGCTGCTGGCCCAGTTGACCGTGGCCGTCGTCGCCATGATCGGCTTCCTCTTCAACATGCGCTCGCCCGCCCCGGTGCGGACCACCAAGGCCTAATCCCCCATGAGCCAAGCAGACTCCAAAACCTGTGGTTGTTCGGCGGCCGCAGCGGCAGCCCCCGAGGCGCACCTTCACACGCCCGCCGCGACGGTTTACCGCATCGAGAACATGGACTGTCCGACCGAGGAGGCCTTGATCCGCAACAAGCTGGCGGGCGTGCCGGGCGTCGAGCGCCTGGACTTCAATCTGGTGCAGCGATTGCTGACGGTGCACCACGCCTTGCCGTCGCTGACGCCCGTGGAACAGGCCTTGGCGGCGATCGGCATGCGTGCGGTGCCCGTTCAAGGGACGCCGACGGACCAGTCAACGACGCTGGCCATCGCCAAGATGGATTGCCCGACCGAGGAAGCCTTGATCCGGGCCAAGCTCGGGACGGTGTCGGGGGTGTCGAATCTCGTTTTCAATCTGGTGCAACGCACCTTGCAGGTCCGCCATACGCCCGATGCCTTGCCCCAGGTGCTGGCGGCGCTGAGGACGCTCGATTTTGAAGCACACGTCGTGGAGGGAGCCGGTGCCGTGGCGCCGGCGGCGGCGACCCCAACGAAATGGTGGCCGTTGGCGATTTCCGCGGTTGCTGCGATCGCCGCCGAAGCGATCTATTGGCTCAACAACGGCAATCACTGGTCCGTCATTGCCTTGGCCTTGGTGGCGATCCTGACGGGCGGCCTGCCGACCTACAGGAAGGGCTGGATCGCGCTGCGCAACCTCAACCTCAACATGAATGCGTTGATGTCGATTGCGGTCACCGGCGCCATGCTCATCGGGCACTGGCCCGAAGCGGCGATGGTGATGGTGTTGTTTGCGCTGGCCGAAGTGATCGAGGCCAAGTCCCTGGATCGTGCTCGCAACGCCATCCGCGGGCTGTTGGATCTCGCGCCGGAACGGGCCACGGTGCAGCAAGCCGATGGCACGTGGCAGGAGATGGAGGCCAAGCACGTCATGATCGGCAGCCGGGTGCGCGTCAAACCGGGCGAACGGCTTGCGCTCGATGGCGAAGTGCTGGAGGGACGTTCCACCGTCAACCAAGCGCCGATCACCGGTGAGAGCCTGCCCGTGGAAAAGGCGCCGGGCGACCCTGTCTTTGCCGGCACCATCAACGAATCCGGTTCGTTCGAGTTCCACGTTACCGCCACCGCGAGCAACTCCACACTGGCGCGCATCATTCATGCGGTGGAGGCCGCACAAGGCAGTCGCGCACCGACGCAACGCTTTGTCGATCAGTTCGCCCGCTGGTACACCCCGGCCGTATTCGCGGTCGCGCTCGCCGTGGCCATCGTGCCGCCACTGGTGATCGGCGGGCCGTGGCTCGATTGGGTCTACAAGGCCCTGGTGCTCCTGGTGATCGCCTGTCCTTGTGCACTGGTCATCTCGACCCCGGTGAGCATCGTCAGCGGTCTCGCCGCCGCTGCTCGCCACGGCATCCTCATCAAGGGCGGGGTCTACCTCGAAGGCGGGCGCAAGCTGCAATGGCTCGCCCTCGACAAGACCGGCACGCTCACCCACGGCAAGCCGGTGCAGACGGATTTCCTGACCTGGAACGAAGCGGCGCCGACCGCCGCGCGGGAATGGGCGGCCAGTCTGGCTGCGCGCTCCGACCATCCGGTATCGAAGGCGGTCGCGTTGGCCGCGCAGGCCGACGGCGTAGTGCTGCAAGCGGTCAGCGACTTCGCCGCGCTGCCCGGCCGTGGTGTCCGCGGCCGTCTCGGTGATGTGACCTACCACCTGGGCAATCACCGCTTAGTGGAAGAACTGGGCGTCAGCTCGCCGGAGCTGGAGCGCCGCCTCTCGATGCTGGAGGCCGAGGGCAAGACCGTGGTGATGCTGATTGGAGACAGTCGCGTGCATGCGCTGTTCGCCGTGGCCGACACCGTCAAGGACAGCAGTCGCCACGCGATCGCCGAGCTGCATGCCCTGGGCGTCAAGACGCTGATGCTAACCGGCGACAATCCGCACACCGCGCAAGCCATTGCCGCGCAAGTCGGTATCGATCGTGCCCAAGGCAATCTGCTGCCGGAAGACAAGCAACGCGAGGTCGAGCAATTGGCCCGGGCCGGGACGGTAGGCATGGTGGGCGACGGCATCAACGATGCGCCGGCGCTAGCACAGGCGGACATCGGGTTCGCGATGGGCGCTGCCGGCACCGATACCGCTATCGAGACGGCCGACGTGGCCCTGATGGACGATGACCTGCGCAAGATCCCCACCTTCGTGCGCCTCTCTCGCGCCACGGCAAGCGTGTTGATGCAGAACATCGTGCTGGCGTTGGGCATCAAGGCGATCTTCCTGGTGCTCACTTTTACGGGGCAGGCCACCATGTGGATGGCGGTGTTTGCCGACATGGGCGCCAGCTTGCTGGTGGTGTTCAACGGGTTGCGGTTGCTGCGCCAATGAGGACGCGTCCGGCCGCACTCCGCACCGTGCTCGCTCGCCTGCGCGCCTCGACGCGTCTAGCGGTGCTGGTACTGCTGGTCTTCGCTTTGAAGATCGGTGCGGTGGCCGCTTGCACTCAGTCCGACTTCGCCGAGTTGGACTTCGGCGGCGGTGTGGGTAAAGGCCAAGCGGCTGGGATACATGCGCCCGCGGGCGATAAAAGCACTGCCCCCGATCAAGCCAAACGGGTCAGCGTCGGCGCCTGCCAGCACTGCAGCTGCCACATTGCCGCCATGCCCGCACCGGATACGGGTGTCATGTTCAGCGGATTACCGCAACGAGCTGTCGCCGTGCGTACGCCGGGCATACCACCGCGCGCTTCGCCACGGCCAGAGTTGAGACCACCGATCGTCTAAGTCGCAGTGTTGTTGCACCTGGCGCATAGCGCCCAGGAATGATGTCGACTCAGAGGATTCCTTCATGCACTTTGTTCGTTTGCCGCGACGACATTCTGCCGTGCGGTTGGCTGCCGTCATTGCGCTGGCCTTGACGCTATCGTTGCCGGTCATCGCGGCCGAGATGCCGTCCACGCTGGCGCCTGCCGCCGTACGCGATGCCTTACAGGCCGCATGGCAGCGCCACCCCACTTACCGCGCCACGGAAGCCCAGTTGGCGGCCGCTCGCGCCCGCCTCGATGCAGCGGCACAGCCGCTGTACAACCCGGAAGTCGAACTGGCCTCCGACGACGAAGGTCCCGAACGCACCACCAAGGCGGGGCTCAATCTCACCCTCGATCTCAGCGGCAAACGGCGCGTGCGTCGGGAGGCGGCATCCGCCCGTGTGGACCATGCGACCGCCGAAGCGCGGTTGCATCGACGCGATTTCGCCAAACAATGGTTCGCCGGATGGACCGAACTGCAGACGGCGAACGAGCGCGTGCGCACCGGAGAACGGCGTTTGGCGCTGATGACGCGGTTCGGTGACCTGGCGCAGAAGCAGTTCGCCGCCGAGGACATCTCGGGTCTGGAACGCGATCTCGCTTTGCTGGCGCGGGATGAAGCGCAAGCCGAGCAATCGCAGCTGATCGCCGAGCAGGCCGAGGCGCAGGCGCGTTTCCGTGCCCTGGGCGGATCGCCGGAATTGCTGGCCGATCTGACGTTGCCCACCGGAACGTTGCCGCCACCGACCGGCACCGCCGGGGAAGTCGAGCAACTGCCGGACTGGCAGGTCGCCCAGGCCGCTGCAGTCGCGGCCGAGCGCGAAGTCACGGTCGCCCGTCGCAACCGGATCGCCGATCCCACGTTGGGCGCTTACGGCGGACGGAAACGACTCGATATCGGCGGCCCCAGCGACAACGTCGTCGGCGTGTCGATCAGCGTGCCGCTGTTCGTACGCAACTCTTATCGCGCCGAAGTGGTGGCGGCGCAGGCCGACGCCGATGTCGCGGCCGCGGACCGCGACCGCGTGCGCATCGAACTGGAAGCCGATCGACAGCGGGCCATCGACAGCTACGCGGCGACGCAATCGACCTGGACGCGCTGGCAGGCCAGCCGCGGCACCGACGTCGAGCGCCGCACCACATTGCTGGAGCGGTTGTGGCGCGAAGGCGAACTGTCGACTGCCGACTACTTGCAGCAACTCAAACAAACCCTGGACACCCAACTCGCTGGCGCTGAACTCGAAGCCCGGCTGTGGCGGTCCTACGCCGATTACCTCGCCGCCACCGGCCAGCTAGAACGCTGGGCCGGGCTGGAGGGCGCCCCATGAGAGAGAATTCAATGGTTCCGTTTCGACTGACGTCACTGCTCACCGTGACCCTATTGCTGGCCTTGGCGGGCTGCTCCAAATCGCCTGACGGCAAAGCCGCCCAAGCACCTGCCACCGAATCGGCCGAGCATGGCGATGCCGAAGGCGCGACCGCGGCGGGTGAAGCCGGCGAAGCAGGTGAAGTCGGAACCCCAGTGAAGATGGACGCCGCAGCCCTCAAGGCCGCGGGCATCCAGCTTCAGGCCGTGCAGGCGACCGCGCTCAGCGAAGAACTGCGGGCCCCTGGCGAAGTGGTCGACGATGCCTACGGCACCACGCTGATCACGCCTAGGGTCGAGGCTCTGGTCGTGCGCCGGCACGCCAGGCTCGGGGACGAGGTCCGCACGGGCGCGCCGCTGGTGACACTGGCCAGCGTCGAGGTGTCGGACGCCCAAGCCGAACTGCGGATCGCGGAGCAGGAGTGGCGCCGGGTTTCTGCACTCGGTCGCGAAGCCGTTTCCGGCCGCCGCATCAACGAAGCCAAGATCGCAGTCGACCGGGCAAGGGCCAAGGCGCAGGCCTATGGCCTGCCGGGCACCGCCAGCGGGGGCGTCAACGGCCAGTTCACGCTGGCCGCACCCCATGCCGGCCGCATCACCGAAGACGAGTTTGTCGTCGGCGAGCGCATCGAGCCGGGCAAGCCCCTGTTCCGTCTAGTGGACGAGTCGAGGGTATGGGTCGACGCCAAACTGCCCTCCGGCACGATGTCCCGCGTGGCACCGGGTTCGCAGGCGACTGTCGTGTTCGCGGGCGAGCGCTTGACCGGCACCGTGCAGCGTTCCGCACACCGGACCTCCGATACCACCCGCACTGCAGTGGTACGCATCGAAGTGCCGAACCAAGGCGATCGTCTGCACGGCGGGGATTTCGTCGACGTGTTCTTCGAGTCGGCTTCCGGTCGTGTCAGCACCACCACACTGTCGGTGCCCAATGACGCCCTCGTGCAATTCCAGGGCGATACCGTGGTCTTCCGCCGCAATGCTGAGGGCGCACTCGAACCGGTGCCGGTGCGTACCGGCGAAGTGATCGGCGACCGTACCGTGATCCGCGAAGGCCTCAAAGCGGGCGACGTGGTGGCTGTGCAAGGTGCATACGCGATCAAGTCGCAGATGCTCAAGTCGCAGCTCGGAGAAGAAGAATGAACCGGGTCCCTCATGCGCTGCGGAGTGACCTGTCATGCTGAATCGCCTGGTCGAACTCTCCCTGCGTTACAAGTTCCTGGTGCTGATCGTGTTCGCGGTGGTGGCCTTCCTCGGCATCAACGCGGTACGCAACGTACCGATCGACGCCTTCCCCGACGTCACGCCGGTGCAGGTCAATGTCTATACCGAATCGCCCGGACTGGCGGCGGAAGACGTCGAACAATTGCTGACCACTCCGGTGGAATCCGCGCTCGCCGGCCTGCCCAAGGTGCAGGAAATCCGCTCGGTCAGCCTGTTCGGCTTGTCCTACGTGTCCGTGTACTTCAAGGACGACATGGACATCTACTTCGCCCGCCAGTTGGTCAACGAGCGGTTGCAGGAGATCGGTGACCGCCTGCCCGAAGGCTATGGCAAGCCTAGCATGGGGCCGAACACCTCGGGACTCGGGCAGGTGTACTGGTACACCGTCGAGCGTGCGCCCGGTGTCGGCAAGGACCAGATCAGCGACATGGACCTGCGCACCTGGCAGGAGTGGACGGTGCGGCTGATCCTGCGCACGGCAGCCGGTGTAGACGACGTCAGTTCCTGGGGCGGCGGCGAGCGCCAGTACCAGGTGCAGATCGATCCACAGCGGCTGTATGCCCGGGGCCTGGGCTTCGCCGACGTGATTAACGCGCTACCGGCCAACAACGGCCAGGTCGGCGGCAACGTTGTAGACGTGGGGCGCGAGCAGTTCCTGGTACGCGGTCTGGGGCTGCTCAAATCGACGGCCGACATAGGCGCGATCGTGCTCAAGTCCGAGGACGGCGTGCCCGTGTACCTGCGTGACGTGGCGACCGTGCTGGAAGCGCCGGGGCCGCGCTTTGGCGCGGTCACCCGCGACGGCCAGGAAGTGGTGATGGGTCAGGCGTTGGCCCGCATCGGCGAGAACGCCAAGGACGTGGTCGAAGCGGTGAAAGCCAAGATCGACACCGCTCGCGCCGCGCTGCCCAAGGGCATGGTGCTCAAGCCGATCTACGAACGCACCGATCTGGTCAACAAGGCGGTTGAAACCGCGGTGCGGGCGTTGATCGAAGGCTCGCTGCTGGTGGCGGTGATCCTGTTCCTGTTCCTGGGCGAGGTCCGCTCGGCGTTGGTGGTGATCGTAACGCTGCCGCTGGCGATGCTAATCGCCTTCATCGGCATGGGTCAGGTGGGGCTGTCGGCCAACCTGATGTCGCTGGCCGGCCTGGCCATCGGCATCGGCATGATGGTCGACGGCGCGGTGGTGATGGTCGAGAACGCCTTCCGGATCATGGCCGAACGCCTGGAACACGGCGAGAAGGTCGACAGGACCTCGGCCGTGCTGGCGGCGGCCAAGGAAGTGGCCAACCCGATCACCTTCGCGATCATCATCATCATCGTCGTGTTCCTGCCGCTGTTCGCGCTGGAAGGTCTCGAAGGCAAGATGTTCAAGCCGATGGCCTTCAACATCGCCTTCGCGATGGCCGGTTCGCTGATCCTGAGCCTCACGCTGATTCCGGTGCTGGCTTCGCTGATCCTCAAGCCCAAGGAAGAACGCGATACCTGGCTGGTGGCACGGATCAAGCGTGTCTACCGGCCGCTGCTGGACAAGGCGCTGGCGAAGAAGAAGATGGTCGTGCTCAGTGCCGTCGTCGCGCTGGTCGCGAGCCTGGCGCTGTTCCCGTTCCTGGGCAAGGAATTCATGCCGCAGTTGCAGGAAGGCTCGATCATGTGGCGTGTGACCGGCATTCCGTCGACATCGCTCAACGAGTCGATCCGCACCAGCAACACCATCGCCGCGGCCTTCAAGAAGTTCCCCGAGGTCGAGACCACGCTGGCCATGATTGGCCGCGCCGAGAAGGGCGACACCGCCGACGTCAACTACATGGAGATCTATACCGCGCTCAAGCCACAGGACGAGTGGACCAGCGGCCGCGACATCAAGCAATTGGAAGTCGCCATGCAGGAGACATTGGAAAAGGTCGTTCCCAACGTCGTTCCCGGCTACACCCAGCCGATCCAGATGCGCGTGGAGGAACTGATTTCGGGCGTGCGCGCCACGCTGGCGCTGAAACTCTACGGCGAGGACTTGGCTCAACTCGACAAGCTCAGCGGACAGCTCAAACGCGTGCTGGACAAGGTGCCGGGGGTCGCGGACCTGTCACTGGAAGCCAACCTGGGCAAGCCGCAGGTACGCATCCAGATCAACCGCGACGAGCTGGCGCTGTACGGAATGAACGCCGAGGAGGTGTTGACCATCGTCCGCAACGGCCTGGGCGGCGAGCCGGTCAGCGTGCTGCTGGATGGCGTCAAGCGTTTCGACATCTCGGTGCGCCTGGACGATGCCGCGCGCACGTCCGTCGAAGCGATCCGGCAGATTCCGCTGCGCACTGCCTCGGGCGCAATCGTGCCGTTATCGCGTGTCGCGGAGGTCAGCGTGGCCGAGGGCTATTCCTTCGTCCGTCGTGAACAGCTGCAGCGCTATGCGGTGATCCAGATGGACGTACGCGGCCGCGATGTCGACGGCTTCGTTCGGGATGCGGAAGCCGCGATCAAACAGCAGGTCAAGCTTCCGGCCGGTTACTGGATCGAATGGGGTGGCGCATTCGAGAACCAGCAACGCGCCTTGGCGAAACTGGCGTTGATCGTGCCGATCACGATCTTCTTCATCTTCGTGCTGCTGTACACCGCGTTCAACTCGGTCAAGTACGCAACCTTGATCATCGCCAATGTGCCCTTCGCGACGATCGGCGGGCTGATTGCGCTGGCTGTGACCGGTCAGTACCTGTCGGTGCCTTCGGCCATCGGGTTCATCGCGGTATTCGGTGTGGCCATGCTCAACGGCATCGTGCTGGTTAGCTTTCTCAACGAACTGCGTGAGAAAGGTTTGTCTGTACGCGACGCTGTGGTGCAAGGCACTGCTCTGCGCTTGCGACCGGTGCTGATGACCGCAAGCGTCGCGATCCTTGGCCTAGTGCCCATGTTGCTGTCGCGTGGTGTCGGCGCCGAGACCCAACGACCACTGGCCACGGTGGTCGTCGGCGGCCTGATCAGTTCGACGCTGCTGACGCTGGTGCTGTTGCCCGTGTTGTACGAATGGCTCGAAAACCGCTCCGACCGCAAGGCGGCCGAGCGCAACTCCCAGGAGAACGCGTGATGAAACAGATCAAGGCTTTCGTACATCGCAACCGGGTCGCCGATCTGATCCATGAGTTGGAGGCCGCCGGGTTCCGGCGGCTTTCCCTGTTCGACGTCAAGGGCCTGCTGCGCGCACTCAGTGCGCGCGAGCAGCAGTATTCGGTCGAGTTTGGCGATCAGGTGATCAACGAAGTGCAGATGGAACTGTTCTGCGAGGACGGCGACGTGGAGCGCGCGGTCGAAATCTTTCGCCGCGTCGGACGCACCGGCCGCACAGACGCAGGTGCGGTTTACGTGAGTTCGGTCGAACAGGCGTTTGTGATTGATGGCGCCCCGTAACGGTACTCGCTTCAGGAGTATGTTATGAAGCTGATTGTTGCGTTCGTCCATCCTTCCCATGCCGACCGCGTTGTCGGGCCTTCAATCACCTAAGGGCGCGGCCACGCACACCTTCACTGCCTTCATCTATCAAGGAGCCGTCAGCGATGACCCGACAGCACAACGCCATTCGCGAACTTGTCATCCCCGTGGCTGTGGCGGTACTGGCAGTGCTGCCGGCCTTGGTCCTACGCCTGACCGATCGCAGCGCCGGAGTGCTGGCGGATGCAGCGCTGTTCGGCCTGGCAATCCTGGCGGCGGGTTTCCTGTTGTCGTGGGGCGCGGAGGCGGCGGAGAAGTACATCGCCACCGGCTTCGTGCTCGCTGTCGTCGCCTTGATCACCGTGCTGCCCGAGTACGCCGTGGATTTCTACTACGCCTACCGCGCTGGTCAGGATCCCGCGTCGGGCTACGTCGCCTATGCCGCGGCCAACATGACTGGCGCCAACCGCTTGTTGATCGGCTTGGCCTGGCCACTGCTGGTCGGGTTGCACTGGTGGCGTTCGCGCAAGCGCGGCATCGCGCTGCAGCCGGAGAACACGGTCGAGATCGCTTTCCTGGCGTTGGCAAGCGCGTATGCGTTCGTGATCGTGCTCAAGGACCGCATCAGCATCTTCGATTTCCTCGTGCTCGGCGCGTTGTTCGGTACCTATTTGTGGCGGGTGTCGCGGGCAGAGAACGAAGAGGAGGAAGAAGACGAGGAACCCGGCCCTGGAGCGGTGATCGCCACCTTCTCACCGGTGCGTCGCTGGACGGT
Source organism: Stenotrophomonas sp. SMYL41 (assembly GCF_036319965.1). Lineage (NCBI taxonomy): Bacteria > Pseudomonadati > Pseudomonadota > Gammaproteobacteria > Lysobacterales > Lysobacteraceae > Stenotrophomonas > Stenotrophomonas sp. SMYL41. The sequence goes on from NZ_JAWIRX010000001.1 coordinate 400,154, forward strand.
GATGGGCGCCATGAGCGTGCTTGCCGCCACCGTGATCCTGCTATCCGCCGAGCCGTTCGCCGAGTCGCTGGTGGCCTCCGGTCGCCGCCTGGGCATTGACGAGTTCCTGCTGATCCAATGGCTGGCGCCGCTCGCCAGTGAAGCGCCGGCGGTGACGATCGCGGTCCTGTTCGTGCTCGACGGCCGCGCCCGCGCTGGGCTGACTACGATGATCAGCGACAAGATCAACCAATGGACCTTGCTGGTCGGCATGCTGCCCATTGCGATGAGCATCGGCGCTGGAGAACTGACGAGCTTGCCGCTAGATGCCCGCCAGCATGAGGAATTCTTCCTCACCGCGACCCAGTCGCTGTTCGCCCTTGCGCTGTTGCTGCAGCTGCGCCTGAGTGTGTGGGGCGCCATCGCGCTGGCGGTCCTGTTCCTGACCCAGCTGGGGCTTGCGTTCTTCTACCAGGCCACACCGGCACGAGAGATCGCCGTGCTGACCACAATGGCGTGGATCTACCTCGGGCTCGCGGTGCTTCTGCTGACGCGCAACTTCCGGCAGTTGCCGGCGCTGGTGGGCGCCGCATGGAACAAGCGTCCAGCCGTCGACGAGGGCCCCCATGAACACTAATCGCAAGAACGCGGCTCCAATCCCTAACGGTCTCATTTGGTTGACGGTCTCCTTGCTGGTGATTGCACTGGACCAGGCCAGCAAGCACTGGGTGGTCACCGCGCTGCCCGAGTACACCGCAGTTCCGGTGATCGAGGGCGTGTGGAACTGGTACCGCAGCTACAACACCGGCGCGGCTTTCAGCTTCCTCAGCGATGCCGGCGGCTGGCAGCAGGTTGTGTTTAGCATCCTGGCGTTGGGTATCAGCGGGCTCCTGGCCTACTGGCTATACCAGACGCCACGCTCCGCCTACAAGGTTGCGTTGCCCTACGCGTTGGTCATCGGCGGCGCGCTGAGCAATGTCATCGACCGATCGCTGCGCGGCCACGTGGTGGACTTCATCCAATGGCACTGGCGCGATTACTACTGGCCGGCGTTCAACCTCAGCGATTCGGCCATCATGGTCGGAGCCATCGCGATCGCGCTGCACGGCGTGTTGGGGTCGGGTCGTACTTCAGGCAACACCACTCGGAGCTGAACATGAGCGAGCACTACGATGTCGTCATTATCGGCGGCGGCCCGGGCGGCTATCCCGCCGCCATTCGTGCCGCCCAGCTGGGGCTGCGCGTCGCGTGCATCGAGAGCCGCCAACGGCTGGGCGGTACCTGCCTCAACGTCGGCTGCATTCCGTCGAAGGCGCTGCTCGAATCCTCCGAACGCTTCATCGCCGCCCGCACGGAGTTCGCCGAACACGGCGTCGAGTTCGAGGGCCTGCGGCTGAATCTGCTACAGCTGATGACGCATAAGGACAACGTCGTGTCGGGGCTGGGCAATGGCATCGACTTTCTCATGCGCAAGCACAAGATCGCGCGGCTGGTCGGCACCGGATCGATACCCGCGCCTGGACAGGTCACCCTGATCGACAGTAACGGCGCTACACAGACGCTGACTGCCACTTCCATCGTCATCGCCACCGGCTCCGACAGCGCGACCTTGTCCGGCGTACCGATCGACGAAGCACGCATCGTCTCTTCCACCGGCGCATTGGCCTTGCCGGAAGTGCCCAAGCATCTCGTGGTGATCGGCGCAGGTTATGTCGGCCTGGAGCTGGGATCGGTCTGGAGGCGCTTGGGGGCAAACGTCACCGTAATCGAGTATCTCGATCGCGTCACTTCGGGAATGGACATCGAGCTTTCTCAAGCCCTGCACAAGGTGCTGGAGGAACAGGGCTTCGTATTCCGGCTTTCGCAGAAGGTGACGGGCGCGCGAAGCGAGGACGATGAAATCGTATTAACGGTAGAACCGGCCCAGGGCGGCCCGAGCGAGGAGATTCGCGCCGACTATGTGCTGGTATCGATCGGACGCCGGCCCTTTACCGACGGGTTGGGACTGGACGCCATCGGTATCACACGGGATCGGAAGGGTTATATCCAAGTGGACGAGCACTGGCGCACGAATGTGGACGGCATTTACGCCATTGGCGATGTGATCGGCGGTCCCATGCTGGCGCACAAAGCCACCGAGGAAGGTGTCGCCTTGGCCGAGCAATTGGCCGGACTGCCGGGACACGTCAACTACGGCGCCATTCCGGCGGTCGTCTACACGGCGCCCGAAGTCGCCTCCGTGGGCCAGACCGAAGAAGCCCTGAAGGCTGCCGGGGTGAGCTACAAGGTTGGCCGTTTCCCATTCAGTGCCAACAGTCGTGCCCGCGCCAAAGCCCAGACTTATGGTTTCGTGAAGATCCTCGCCGATGCGACGACCGATCGCGTGTTGGGCGTGCACATCATCGGCCCGGAGGCCGGGTCGCTCATCCACGAAGCGGTGGTCGCCATGGAGTTCCACGGATCGGCAGAGGACATCGCCCGCAGCTGCCATGCCCATCCCACCTTGCCCGAGGCGCTCAAAGAGGCGGCCATGGCCGTGGACAACTGGGCGCTACACGTCTAACCACTGCAACGTGGTAACAGGCTCGGCGCGACTGCGAGCATAGAACTTAACGACTGGGAGGCATCCCATGCATGCAGGATCGAAACCCAACATACCCGATGCGGACCCACTCGTGGATCTGGCCCACCAGCGTCGAGGCTTATTCAAGGTTGCAGGGTTGGGCGTGGTTGCCTGTGTTGTCGGACTGTTTGCGGGCTATTTGCTGCTGCCGAGATACTTCGACTTTCCCGAAGCGCTGACCGATCGGTTCGTGTTCTGGGCTCGCCTGCAGGTGTTTCTACTGATCTGGGTGGCGATGGGCGTCGGGGCGGTCTCCCGCGGCCGGCGGCGGTCGGCTCAGGATATTCGGGGCTCGGCCTATGGCCCACCCAGTCCGCGCGTGGCGATTCGGATCGCGTTCCTTCAGAACAGCCTGGAACAGGCCGTGCTCGCCAGCGGCGCCTACCTGGCGCTGATCACGCTGCTCGCGGGGCCAGCGCTTTCGCTCCTCGTCAGTGCTGCGGTGCTTTTTGGCATAGGACGAGTGACGTTTTTCCTCGGATACCAAAGGGGCGCGCCGGGCCGAGGCTTCGGATTTGTGCTGACGGTGCTTCCGACTTTGTTGGGCTATGCATGGGCCCTCTTTTTGATCACTCGGCAGTTGTTCGCGTAGTTGCAGTGGGCGAGCGGAGAGCACGCCATTTCGCGCGAGCGATCTTGCACATTGTCTCCTTGTTGCCCGCCGCCCACCTTCAGCGTTCCACGACTGCCGCTCTTCATGCCAACTTCCGTTGCTTCCATCCGTAGACGCCGAGGATGACGGCAATTGCGCTGTTGAGGATCGTGCCCGCGGCATTCCAAGCTGGAGTGGTAGTGATCCCGAAAGCTGCGAATGTGGTGCCAGAGAGCCACAAATAGGCATGGAAGAGCGTATGAAAGGTCTCAAACCCACAGAAGAATTTGGCAATCTCTTTCTTGCGGTCGATCATGGTCAATCTCCAAGTCGATTTACTCGCAATCAGCGACTTTACAAGGCCCCCAGAGCGGAATGCGATCATTAGCAGAGTGGCCATACCGTCGATGTGACGATACCGCCGAGCGGCCTGCCGGGTATCGCCGACTTCAAGAAAGCGAACTCGAGGATTTTTTTATGGTCTTTGGCTCCGGCAGCCAATATCAGACAGATGGATGGATACGTACCGGTTCCGGCCTGGCGCTGCCCTCCCGATCACCTCGGGCCAGGATAGTTCAACATTATTCCGTATTAGATTTAAGCGTCACTGGGCACGACCCGCTTCAAGGCGTATGTCGTTTCGCTCTACACCACAAAACGGTCCCAGTTGCCGTAATGCTCTTTGCTGCGCGTACCCCGCGGCAGGCTCAATGCGATGATGGCGAGTCCCACCAGCACGCCGTTCCATGTGGCGGGCATCGACGCTCCGCCGAGCATCCATGGCGCTACGAGCAGCCATGCGCCAAACCCGATGTTCACGAAACGTACCGGGCGTGCCACTTCGGCCATCGCGATCACGGCGGTGGTCACGATCAGCGCGCCGACCAGGTGGTCGCTGTCGGCCATGGGCGGCTCTGCGTCGAATGTCAGCCGCGTGACCATCAGCCATGCCCCTAATGTTGTGCTCACGAGCAGCGTCCAAGGCAGCGTGATGCCGCGAATCGCGGAGCGCGCCGCTTGCACGAGAGGCGCATCGAAATCGGGGTGCGCATCGCGGCCGTCGTAAGGCTGGGCGCCGCCCTGGAAGAACGTGCGCCAGAACGGTTCGCCGCGGCGCACGCTCTGCGCCAGAAACTGGCCCATCGCGATGAGTTCGTCGAGGCTGTACGGGATCATGATCAGCATCGCGATGCCGGCAAGCAGGCACAGCGTGCACCATGTGCCGATGACGATCGGCTGGATGATGATGAAGTAGATGCTGACGATGCCCAGAGGCACCACGAGGATGCCGAACATGGTCACCATCCAGGGCATGGTGCGCCAGCGTTGCCGGCCACCCATGGCGCCCATCAGGATCTCGAACAGATACGCGACCGCGCCAAGGCCAGCGTCGGCGATCGGCCAGGCCTTGGATACGTCCGAGGTAATGATCGTCTCGGTACCGTTCAGGCCATGCATGCCGGCGAAGAACGGTTCCCAGGCGCCTTCGATATGACCGAGCTGGTAGGCCGCCAGATGTCGCGAAATCAGGAATCCCACTGCACCCAACGCGATGATCGGCAGGCGCTGCAGGTACGTGGACGGCGAATAGGTCCAGCCGGGGGGCATGTCGGAGGAATCCATCATTCCCGCCATGCTCATGCCCGGCATCATCGGCACCAGGATGGAGAATGTGATCACCAGCGCACCCACCATCGTGTCGTTGGCATAGACCGCTTCACTCGGCGCCCACATCACCAGCGGGGCGAACAGCAGCCACGCACCGACCGCAGCATTGGCCCACTGCGCCCAAGCCAGCCGCGGCGTGAGCGACATCATCGAGAACAACATGATCAGCGCGCCGCTGAACAGGTCGCTGCGGGCCAGCCACTGGCTGCGCAGTGCCGATCCGACAGGCCGCGTTCCTGCGTCACGCGCCATATGGCATCGCTGAAGACAGTGTCACCGCCGAGGATGACCGGGCTGGTCATCAGCCACGCACCCAGCAGCAGGTTGAGGTAATGGACCCAGAGCAGGTTGAAGTGCAGCTTGCGCATGCCGGCCATATGCCCGCTCATGCCTTCGTCGCCGGTCTTCGTCGACATCGCCTCTCCGCACCGGCCTTCGGCGACCTTGCCCGTCGCGGTCATCGCGTTTCCGCATTTGCCTTCGGCAGTTTTGCCTGCCATTTCCTGTCCACATCGGCCCTCCATGGGTTTATCGGAGACCGTATCGTGACCGTCGGCGTATTCGCCTGGCTCATGCGTGGATGCAGCGGCCTGCGCCTCCACACCACGTGCAGCTACTTTGGAGGAATTGAGCTTGTTGGCGCGGTACCAGCCGACCGGATCGCGCTTGAGTTCGGCCACGATGGTCGGTAACGCCTCGAGCAAGCGGTGCCGCGGCGCCCATTCGAGCAGATCCAATGCGCGCGAAGTGTCGACTTCGTAGTGGTCATCGGAAATCTCGACCATCCAGGGCCGGATGAACGGCTCTTCGCGCAGCACCTGCGTTTCGATCCAGACCCCGGTCTGCGCCAGCGTCCTGGGTACCTCATGCGTCGTCCACGCTTCACCGTGGATCAGGCATCCGAGTTCGTGCTGCAGTCGATCGAAGCTCGGAGCATCCTGCTCGGCAAGCAGCAGTGGCAGCTCCGGCGGCAACTGCGCGCGCCGCTCGACGATGCGCACGAGCGCGTCGACCAGGTCGTCCAGATGCAGAAACGGCTGGCCGGTAGCAACGTCGCCGGGGTAGAAATGGCTCGACAGCTGGCGCTCGTAGATCCGGGCAATCTGCTGAGCGAGAAATGCCGAATGGCCGTGATCGTCGTATGCACCGGCTGGCCGAACGAGCACGATCGGAATATCGCCGTGCTGCTCCCGCAACAGCTGTTCGGTGCGGATCTTCGACGCCCGGTACGGGAACCTGGGATCCAACGGTGCATCTTCATTGATCGGCGCGCCCGGCGTGGTAGGCGTATGCACCAGCATCGTGCTGACGAATACGAACTGCTCCAGTTCGAAGTCCCCAAATGCGCGCAGCAGTCGCTCAGTGCCCCGGACGGTCACCGCCTCGTACAGCGGACTGGGTTCGCCGGAGAGATCGAAATAAGCGGCAAGGTGGATCACCGAGGCAATGCGGTCACCGTACGCCGTTCGCAGGCGTTCCATGCCGGCGGCCACGCTGGAATCGGAAGTCACGTCGACGCAGATGCATTCGGCGGCCGCCGGAGGATGTGTGGAAACACCGCGGTCGAAGCCCACGACCCGATACCGCTGCGCGAGCTTCTTGACCACCGCCGTACCGATGAAGCCACTGCTGCCAGTGACAACCACGACCTCTCGCTGCTCGTTGCTCATAATCGGTGCTCCATATCCTGGCAGCCAATGTGGTTGCCATTACGGACCCATGCCGTACGAGGCTGCGTGAAGCCCTCCCGTACGGCCGCGGCTAGCCAACACATCGGGCAACGTGTCGTCGCCTTTCGGGACGCGGGAAAACCACTCGACCGGCTTGTCCGCCACGATGCCCGCACCCGGCAGGTCGGAGCGCGCGACTTCCATGATGGTCCGAATCAGCGCGTCCGCCTTCGGCACCTCCACGTAGAACTCCATCTTGAGGTAATCGGACAGATGATCGCGCGATAGAAAATCGACGCCGTCGTGCTCGCCCATGCCGCGGACCTTGATCACGGTCATCCCGCGTATTCCCAGATCCCGGAGCGCACCTTCCGGCGCAGTCAGTACATCGGGCCTGACGATGGCAACCACATGTTTGAAGTTCATGCGAGTCTCCTCCGAAGCGAGGACCGAGAGGCAGCCACGCGCCGCCTCTCGGAATGATGCAATGGCCTATTTCATCGGCGTGATGCGGGTGATGGTGTTATCCGCGCCTTTGGACTCGAATTCGAATTCCACTTTCTGACCGGGCTTCGCCGACGCCAGTTGCTCCGGCGATGCCTTGAACGCCATGGTCATCGCCGGCCACGTCAATGCCTCGACCGGACCGTGGGCGATGGTGATCTTGCCGGCGGCGGCATCCACTGACTCGACGGTCCCCATCGCCAGGGCCATGGTCGCCGCCTGGGCATCACCGGCCATTTGCTTGTGCTCGGCTTCGGTCATCTGCATGTCGGCGGCGCTTGTGGTTGCGGTGGCCGATGTGTCGGCGGATGACGGCGCTTCATTCGGCATCGGCTGCTGCGTTGCCTCGGGCATGGGTTGATCTTCCGCGTTGCCGGGCTGTTGCGAACAGGCGGCCAGCAGGACGGTGAAAAACAGAACGGCTTGAAGTTTCATGTGGATCTCCTTTGGTTGGTTGAGCGGGATTTGAACAACACGCAGTGGCGGCACATTCGGCTGCCACGAAACGAAGAAGCGATTTCACTTGGGCGTGGCATCTCCCAGCGCAGGGAATACCTGGTCGTATCGGCGTGCCTTGCCTTGCACCAAACGAGCCTCGACGCAGCGTCCGGAGACCGACGTACCGATTTCCGCCTTACCGACACGGCGCTCGCGGAAGGTGGGCGCAAACTTCGGATTACCGAACTGCTCGCGCCGCACCAGTTGCACGGCCTGTCCGGCGCTGGGCGGGGTGTCTTTCGGGCCGGAGCACACCTGAAGATCACTGCCCGACACGGTCGAGACCGTGCCGAGCCGGTACGCCGGATTCAATGAGGTGCAGGCGCTCAGCAACCCGCCGACGATGGTGAGAAGAGCGATGACTAGAGAACGGTTCATGACGAATCTCCAACGCAAGGAGTGAGTGGACCCAACGCGCCACTCACGTCGCGGCGCCCGCCGGCGGCGCGGCGGACGAAGTTCGGGACAAGGTGCGACCACGCAGCAGGCGGTACGCGGCCGGAATGACCAGCATCGACAACAGGGGCGCGGTCACCATCCCCCCGATCATCGGTGCGGCGATGCGCTGCATGACTTCCGAGCCGGCACCCCCACCGATGAACAAGGGCAGCAGGCCGGCGAGGATCACCGCAACCGTCATCGCCTTCGGCCGCACGCGCAGCACCGCGCCTTCGCGGATCGCCGACTCCAGCGTCGCGAGAGTTTCCGGTTCGCCGGCAGCGAGGCGCTGCTCCCAAGCGTGGCGCAGGTACAGCAGCATGATCACGCCGAATTCGGCCGCCACGCCGGCCAGTGCGATGAAGCCGATCAAGGTCGCGATCGAGATGGCATGGCCCAGCATCCAGATCAGCCACAGCCCGCCGACAAGCGCCAGCGGCACGCTCAGCAGAATGATCGCTGCCTCGCTGAAACGTCGGAACACCAGGTAGATGAGCAGGAAGATGATTGCCAGTGCAGCCGGCACCACCCACTGCAAGCGGGCCAGTGCCCGCGCCAGGTATTCGTACTGGCCCGACCAGGCGATGCCGTAACCCGGCGGCAGCTGGATGTCCTTTGCCGTGCGCTGCTGCAGGTCCTTCACCACCGAACCGAGATCCCGGCTGGCAACGTCGACGAAAATGTAACCAACCAGGCGCCCGGCCTCGCTCTTGAGCATCGGCGGACCAGGCGTCAGCGTCAGGTCGGCCACTTGCCCCAACGTGAGTTGCACGCCCCCCGGAGCGACCAGCGGCAACTGCGCCAGCGCCGCCAGCGAATCGCGTTGCCCGCGCGGGTAGCGCACCACAATGGGATAGCGTTCGCGCCCCTCGATGGTTTCGCCGATGGGATCGCCACCGACCACCGTGGCGATGAGCTGCTGCAGGTGGGCCTGGCTCAAGCCATAGCGGGCCGCGACGTCCGGACGGATGCGGACATCGACGTAGCGACCGCCGGTCACGCGCTCGGCCAACGCGGAACTCACGCCGGGCACCGTTTTCGCCAAGCGTTCGAGTTTGTTGCTGATCTGCTCGATGACCCGGGTATCCGGCCCCGACACCTTGATGCCGATCGGGCTCTTGATGCCGGTGGCGAGCATGTCGATGCGGTTGCGGATCGGCGGCACCCACAGGTTCGTCAGGCCGGGGATCTTCACCGCGGCATCCAGCTCCTGACGCAGCTTCTCCGGCGTCATGCCGGGCCGCCATTGGTCGCGCGGCTTGAACGTCACCGTGGTTTCGAACATCTCGATCGGCGCCGGGTCGGTGGCCGTATCGGCGCGGCCGGCCTTGCCGAACACGTGCGCGACCTCGGGCACGGTCTTGATCATGCGATCGCTCAATTGCAGCAGCTGCCCGGATTTGCCCGCCGACAGGCCGGGTAGCGCCGTGGGCATATACAGCAGCGTGCCCTCATCGAGCGGCGGCATGAACTCGCTACCGATCCGTGCATAGGGAATGGCGGTGAGCAGCAGCAACACCCCACTCAAACCCAAGGTCAGCCGCGGATGCCGCAAGACCCAATCCAGCACCGGCCGGTAGCCGGCGATCAGCACGCGATTGATCGGGTTCGTCTGCTCGGGGCGGATGCGGCCGCGGATCAGGTAACCCATCAGCACCGGGATCAGCGTCACCGACAAACCGGCGGCGGCCGCCATCGCGTAGGTCTTGGTATAGGCCAGCGGCGAGAACAGCCGGCCCTCCTGGGCCTGCAGTGCGAACACCGGCACGAACGACAGGGTGATCACCAGCAGGCTGGCGAACAGCGCCGGACCGACTTCGCTGGCCGAGACGGCCATCAGTTCCCAGCGTTCCTCGCCCTCCGGGTCGCGCCCGTGGATTTCGCGCCAGTGTTCCAGGTGCTTGTGTGCGTTCTCGATCATCACCACCGCGGCGTCTACCATCGCGCCGATGGCGATGGCGATGCCGCCCAGCGACAGCAGGTTGGCGGTGATGCCCTGATAGCGCATCACGATGAAGGCCGCGAGCACACCCAGCGGCAGCGTGACCACTGCCACCAGTGCCGAGCGCAGGTGCCAGAGAAACAGCGCGCACACCAGCGCCACCACCAGGAACTCCTCGCCCAGCTTGTGAGTGAGGTTGCGCACCGCCTGATGGATCAGCTCGGAACGGTCGTAGACCGGCACGATCTCCACCCCTTTCGGCAAGCTGATCTGCAACTGCTTCAGCCGCGCCTTGACGTTCTCGATCGCGCTCAACGCGTCCTTACCGGTGCGCAACACAATCACGCCACCGGCCACTTCCCCTTCGCCGTCGAGTTCGGCGATGCCGCGCCGGAAGGTGGGACCGCGGGTGACCGTCGCGACCTCGCCGAGCAGGACCGGCACACCGGTGGCGGTGCTACTGATCGGTACGCGCTCGAACTCTTCGCGGCTGCGCAGATAGCCCTCGCTGCGCACCATCAACTCGGCTTCGCCCTGTTCGATCACCGAACCGCCGGTGGCACCGTTGGCGGCGTCGACCGCATCGATCACCTGTGCCACGGTGATGCCGCGGGCCGCCAACGCCTGCGGATCGGGCACGATCTGCCAGGCGCGCACCATGCCGCCGACGCTGGCGACTTCGGCCACGTCGGGCACGGTCTTCAACTCGTAGCGCAGGAACCAGTCCTGCAAGGCGCGCAATTGTCCGAGATCGTGCTGGCCGGTGCGGTCGACCAGCGCGTACTCGTAGATCCAGCCCAGGCCGGTAGCGTCGGGCCCGAGGGCAGGACTGACGTCCGCGGGCAAGCGGTCGCGCACCTGACTCAGGTACTCCAGCACGCGCGAGCGCGCCCAGTACAGGTCGGTGTCGTCGTCGAACAGGACGTAGACGAAGGAATCGCCGAAGAACGAGAAGCCGCGCACGGCGGTGACGCCGGGCACCGACAGCATCGTCGTGGTCAGCGGATAGGTGACCTGGTCCTCGACGATGCGCGGCGTCTGGCCGGGCCATTCGGTACGGATGATGACCTGGGTGTCGGACAAATCCGGCAGCGCATCCAGCGGCGTGTGCAACATCGACCACAGGCCGGCGGCCGCGAGCAGCATGGCCGCCATCAGCACCAGGGCACGGTTGGCGATGGAAGCGCGGATCAGCCGGGCGATCATGGCTGCTCTCCCGCGCGTTCTTCGATCGGCTCAAGCCGTTCCACCGTCAGTCCCTTGGCGTCGGAGCGGACGAAAACGCGTACGCGGTCGCCAGCCTTGAGGCCCTTGGCCACGTCCGGATTCGCCAGCGGAAACGCCATCGTCATGCCCTGCATGTTCAATGTCGGGAACGGGTCGTGCTCGAGGGTGATCTTTCCGTCCGCGATGGCCTCGACGGTGGCCTCGGCTTCATGCAGAACCGCTTGGCCCGCGGCCCTGGACGTCTTGGCCGTTTCGAGACGTCCGAGCAACCCCGACAGGCTGGCCTCGGAGTCGATCAGGAACTGGCCGGATACGATCACGCGCTCGCCGCCCGTGAGTCCGGCGAGGATCTCGGTGCGGCCGCCGGCACTGCGCCCGGTGCGCACGCGTACCGGACGGAACCCGCCGTCCGCCTCCTGCACGATCACGCGGCTGTCCGTGCCGGTGGCGATCAGCGCCTCGGTCGGCACCAACGCCACCGGTGCGCCCCCTTCGGGCTGCACCGTCACCTCGGCAAACATGCCCGGCGCCAATACGCCGTCGGGATTGCGCAGCACGATGCGGGCCTGCTGCGTGCGGCTGGCCATATCGACTTGCGGCAATAGCGTCTCGACTTCGCCGCTGAAGGTCTGCCCCGGCACCGCGCTGACGACCGCCTCAACCGGTGTGCCCGGTCGCAACCGCGCCACGTCGGCCTGAGGAATCGCCGCCTCCAACCACAACGTGGCCGTGCCGTTGACGCGGAACAGGGGTGTGCCCGGCATTACCGCCTGGCCGTCGCGGGCCAGCACTTCGGTGACGACACCATCGTGCGGCGCGCTCAAGGTCACGCTGCCATCGCGGCCCAGGCCGCTGGGAACGCCGAGCACGCGCAGCCGTTGCTGCGCGGCCGATCGCAGTTCCCGCGCCGCTGTCGATTGCGCCTGCCGCAGCGCCTGCGCTTCGGCCAAGGCACTGCTCCAGCCCGGTGCCAACAGCGCCGCCAGCGGCTGACCCCGCGCGACCTTCGTGTACGGCGCCTTGACCCGCACCCGGCTCACCAGGCCTTCGGTCACCGCGCTGACCACGGCCTCCCGACGCAGATCCCAGGCCAGCGTGCCCGGCACGCGCACGGTGGCCGTCAGCCGGCCGACCTCGACCGCCTCGGTGCGGATGCCCACGCTCTGCCGCAGGCCCGGGTCGATGCTGATGCCACCACCGGCGACTTCGTCGGCGTACTTGGGCACCAGTTGCATGTCCATGAAGGGCGACTTGCCCGGCTTGTCGAAGTGCTGGTCCGGCACCATCGGGTCGTACCAGTACAGGACCTCGCGCTCGCCAGCTTCGGCCGCCGGCGCATCGGCCATCGCCATGTCGTGGCCGCTGCCACGTCGGGCCCACCAGTAGCCGCCGGCTAAACCGACCACCAATAGCGCGGCCGCAGCGGCGATCATCGCCACTCGGTTCATCGTGTAGGTCATGGTGAGGGTTCCTCTTCGGGCAGCAGGTAGGCCAGCGCTGCCCAGGCGCGGCCGAGGTCGCCCAGATGGCGGGCGTGTTCGAGGTGCAGTTCGATTTCGTCGCGGCGCGCTTCCAGCCACGGTTGCAGGCCGGCGCCGGCGGCATAGGCGGCCAGCGCCGTCTGCGCGCGGTCATGGGCCAGCGGGAGGGATTCGGTTTCCTTGCGGGCGACTTGCCGCTTGAGTCCTTCCCATTCAGCCAGGGCCTTGCGCACGCGTTCGGCCTGCGCACGACGGGCGTCCTCGCGCTCGGCGGCCACCGCGTCCAACTCGGCCCGCCGCGCGGCCACGCCGCGATCCTGCCGATCACGCGTGAACAGCGGCAGGTCGATCGCGAACTCGACCATCAGCATGTCGCTGCGTGGCACGCCTTCGGGCGTGCGCTCGCGCTGCCCGTAGGTCACGCCGAGGCTCCAGTCCGGCCGCTTCTCGGCGATGGCGGCGGACACTTCGGCCTCGGCCATCGCTTCGCGCGAGTGCCACGGCAGCAGCGGCCCCTGCCGATCGATCGAGGCCAGCAGCGCGGCCGGGGCGACCGGCAGTCCCGTCAGTTCCGGTGGTGCGCCCTCGATGCGCAGCGCTGCCGGGTCTTCGCCCAGCCAGCGCGCCAAGCCGGCACGCGCGGCTTCCAGCGACGCCTCGGCGGCGTCGATGCGGTTCTCCAGTTCAAGCGCGGCATTTCGCGTCGCCATCGCATCGACAGCCGAACCGGTGCCGCCGGCGAGCCGTGCCTTGACGGCGCGGACGGCGACGTCGGCCGGCTCCCGCAGCGCTTGCAACGCCGCGACTTCCCGTTGTGCCGCCCACAGGGCGATCCAGGCTTGCGCCACGGCCTGACGCACGGCGAGTCGTTCGGCTACCGACAGCGCCTGCGCCTGTTCGACGGTGCGGTCGGCCACCGCCTGACGCGCCTGGCGCTTGGCACGGGCTGGGAATTCCTGCATCACGCCGACCTGCTTCATGGTCATGTCGTCGGTGCGGAAGTCGAACGCGTCCGCGCCGGTGACTGGCCAATTGGCAAGGCCCAGTTTCAGCTGGGGATCGGGCAAGGCGGCTGCGCGGGCCGCTTCTTCGCGACCCGCCGTCACTTGCGACTGGCGCGCCTGAAGCATCGGGGCGCGCTCGGCCGCGATGCGCAGTGCATCGTCAAAGGACAGATCGGTCGCCGCGGACCAACCGGGAACAAGAACCAAGCCGAGGGCGAGCCACCACGCGGTAGGCCGACGACGGTTGCCGCACCAGCGGCGCAATGGAAAGAAAAGAGACATGAGACCTCCGAACACGCAACGACGAGCGCGCCGCCGGCATCGGCAGCGCGAGAACGGGTCGCGGTCGGGGTCTAGATCTGCAGGCTACAGAAGCGCTGCGCCGGCGGTGGGTCGGACCGGCAGGTGGGCACGTCTTCGTAGTACTGGGCTTCCACCGGCGGCAGCAAGGCCGAGGTCAAAGCGAAGTGCAACGGTGGCAGGGCCAGCGGAGGCACTTGTGGCGCCTTTGCGTCCGGGCTGGTGACGTGGTCGCGCTGGCAGTGCTGATCGCACAGCGCCGGCGCCTGCGGATCGGGCATCTCCATGCCTTCGCAGCCAGCCATGACCATCTGAGGCGCCGGGGGCGTTTCGCTGACGGGGCACGCATAAGCGGCCAGCGCGACCTGCTGGAACAACAGCGCCAGCAATGCCAGCCAGGCAAAGCGCAGGCGGAGCGAACGGGTCCGGAATGCACGCAGCTTCATCGGTGACCCTCGCAATGCAACGCGGCAACAACCCGAGCAAACGAGCGCTGGTTACGCGTGACAGGGGCCAAGGAAGAGAGCATTGCCAAGTGAGCATAACGCTGCGGACTGCTGCTTGGAAGCGCGGCGCATTCCGGAAGTTCCCGGGGATTGGGTGGTTTCGTACTGCGTGACGTCTGTCTGACGCGTCGGGCGGAGCCTGAGGCGGGATAAACCACTATTATCCCGCTTTAATTTGTGGCTCTCTTTTCGGCCATTCTCCGGTTTGAACGGTACGTAATTACGTGGTATGTAATACGTTACGAAATAGTCTGGGAGGCGGCCATGGCCCGCGGCGGGTTGTACAAGAGCGAGGTACAGAAGGCCCGCGACACCCTGCGGGCGCAAGGCAAGCACCCGTCGGTCGACGCGGTGCGGGTGGCACTGGGTAACACCGGCTCCAAGACCACCATCCACCGCTACCTCAAGGAACTGGACGAAGAAGAGGGCCAGGGACTCGGCGCCAAGGTGGCGATCAGCGATGCCCTGCAGGATCTGGTCGGTCGGCTCGCGGCGCGGCTGCACGAAGAAGCCGAGGCGGTGATCACCGAAGCTCAGCAGCGCTTGGCGGCGCAGTTGCAGGAGCGCAGCGACGCGTTGGAACGGGCCCGGCAGGAAGCGACCGCGCTGCGCGACCAGTTGCAGCGGACCGAAACGGCCTTGCACGACGCGCGGAGCGCCCATGCTTCGGACCGGCAGGCGTTGGCCGAGCGGATTACCGAAGTCGCCCAGCTCGGCGAGCGCATCACCGGACTGACCGCCCGCCTTGCCGAGCACGAGGCCCACGTGCAGTCGCTGGAAGAGAAGCACACCCACGCCCGCGAGGGGCTGGAGCACTACCGGACCTCAGTCAAAGAACAACGCGAGCAGGAACAGCGCCGCCACGAGCACCAGGTGCAAGAGCTGCAGGTGGCGCTGCGCCAGGCCAACGAGGCGCTGACCGCCAAGAACCACGAACTCCTGCAGCTCAACCGCGACAACGGCCAGTGGCTGGAGCGCCACGGGCGCTTGGAGCGAGAACTGGCCGATGCCCGCCGCGGCATCGAGGTCCAGCAGAAGGAATTGGATGCCTTGCGGCTGACGGCCGCAGAGCATCAGGCGCTGAAGGGACGGTGGGCCGAAGACGTACAGGCCTTAGAGGCTGCGCGGGTCGAACTGACCAGCGCTCGCGCCGAAGCGACCAAAGAACGGGAACGTCGCGAGCAAGCCGAAGCTGACGCCTTGCGCGCCGGTGTGCGTCTGGAAACACTGGAGCAGCTACTGGCGCAGCTGAAACCCGAACAGGCTGTTGCCGACACGGCATTCGCCGGGAAAGGGCGTGATCGTGGGTAAAGACCACGCGAAGCGTTTTTAATCCGGCAACCACATGATTCCACAAAGGAAATCGGATTCTATGGGGCATTTTTACACGTATCTCGGCTGAACCCCAACCCCAACGCCAACACCGACACCATGACGTACGACTTGCTGGGTCGTCGCTGGAATGTCCGCTTTGGTTACCACTGGTAAGCCACGATCACGAGGAGCTACACATCATGAGAAACACGCAACTATCCGCCACACTACTGCTGTTCGCTGTGGCCGGCAGTGCCGGTGCGCACGACCTGTTTGTCGCTTTCTCCAAGCCTGGCACCGCAGCGGGCGAGGCGAACACCGCCTTGGTGAACAACGGCACCTTCGATGAAAGTGCTGGCGCAGTCACCCGAGCGCGTCTACAGGACGTTTCGCTGAGCCAGGACGGTGCCAAGGCCGCCCCGGACCTGGCCAGTTGGAAAGAGATCGGCAAGCAAAGCCAGCTCACCGTCCATCCGGCGGGCGAGGGCACCTATCTGCTGGGTGTCTCGACGATGGCTTCCACCAGCACACGTACGGCCAGCGAGTTCGGCAAGTACCTGGAGCTGGAAGACTTGCCCGATACGCTGGCCACCTATGACGCAAGCAAGTTCCCCAAAGGGGTCACCTATAGCTATACCAAGCATGCCCGTGCCATTGGACAGGTGGGCACGAAACTGACCGACGACTTCGCTGCCTCGCTGGGCTATCCGTTGGAGATCCGCTTGACCCGCAATCCTGGAAGCGTGAAGGTCGGCGATCAGCTGTCGTTCCAAGTGCTGCAGCAGGGCACGCCAGTGCCCAACCTACGCGTGTACGTCGGTCATCGTGCTGATGCACCGGTCAAGGGCGGGCACGGTAGCGCTACGCTCCTGCGCACCGATGCCCAAGGCCAAGCCAGTTTCCAGGTGACCACCGCCAAGACCTGGTACATCCACACCAATCACATGGTGCCCTCTACACAAAAGGCTTTGGATTTTGTGTCGGATCGGGCGTCGCTGAGCTTTGAGATTTCCCCGCACGCCGGGCACTGACAAGTAGGCACGTAGGCGGTACTCTCCCCTTTGACGCCAGTCATGACTTCTTCCATGACTCGCGTCTTTTTGTGGGGACGGACCTCAGGTGCTCAGTCTGTCTCTCATTGGTCGCCCCGCGCCGCGCGCAATCCACGTCGCCGCACCAGATAGAACGCTGCGGGAATCACCACCATAGAGAGCACCGGTGCGGTGAGCATGCCACCCAGCATCGGCGCGGCGATACGTTGCATGACCTCCGAGCCGGCACCGGCACCAACGAACAGCGGAAACAACCCGGCCAGGATGACGGCTACCGTCATCGCCTTCGGGCGCACCCGTTGCACGGCGCCTTCGTAGATAGCCTCTTGCAGGGTAGACACATCTTCCGGCGCACCGCTGGCCAAGCGCTGCTCCCAGGCATGACGCAGGTACAGCAGCATGATGACGCCGAACTCAGCCGCAACGCCGCCCAGGGCGATGAATCCGATCATGCTGGCCACCGAAATCGCATGGCCCAGCCCCCAGATCAACCAGAAACCGCCCACCAACGCCAAGGGCAAGCTGAGCAGGATGATGGATACATCGCTAAGCCGGCGAAACACCATCCAGATGACCAGGAAGATGATCGCCAACGCCGCGGGCACCACCCATTGCAGGCGTGCCAAAGCCCGTTGCAGATACTCGTACTGCCCCGACCACGCCAGACCATAGCCGGCAGGCAAACTCACCTGGGTCTGCACCGCGGCTTGCAGGTCCTGGACCACCGATCCCAAGTCGCGATCGGCCACATCCACGTAGATGTAGCCCACCAACCGGCCGTTATCGCTCTTGAGCATCGGCGGGCCTGGGCTGATTGACAGCTCCGCCACCTGGCTCAAGGTCAGTTGCACACCGCCTGGCGCGATCAGCGGCAGATCCTGCAAGGCCTGCAACGAGTCACGCTGGCCACGGGGGTAGCGCAAGACGATGGGATAGCGTTCGCGCCCCTCGATCGTTTCCCCGATTGGATCACCGCCAACGACCGTGGCAATCAGTTGCTGGAGTTGGCCTTGAGTGAATCCGTAACGTGCAGCGATTTCCGGGCGCACCTGTACATCGACATAGCGCCCACCCGTGACGCGTTCGGCCAGTGCCGAACTCACGCCGGGCACAGTCTTGGCCACCTGCTCGATCTGCTGGCTCAGGCGCTCGATCTGCTCCACATCGGGTCCGGAGACCTTGATCCCAATCGGGCTCTTGATGCCGGTGGCCAACATATCGATGCGATTGCGAATGGGCGGGACCCATAGGTTGGTCAGACCGGGAATCTTGACCGCTGCGTCCAACTCCTGGCGTAGCTTCTGGGGGGTCATGCCCGGGCGCCATTGATCCCGCGGCTTGAAGGTCACGGTGGTCTCAAACATTTCGATCGGTGCCGGATCGGTCGCACTTTCGGCACGGCCCGCCTTGCCGAACACGTGCTCAACCTCCGGTACGGTCTTGATCATCCGGCCCGAGAGCTGGAGCAACTGACGGGCCTTGTCGGCGGACAGGCCGGGCAGGGCCGTGGGCATGTACAACAGGCTGCCTTCTTCCAAGGGCGGCATGAACTCACTGCCCAACCGGCTAAAGGGGATCAAGGTGAGCACTAGCAGCAGGCCGCTGAGCAGCAAGGTGACACCGGGATGTTTGAGGACCCACAGCAGGATGGGCCGATAGCCAGCGATCAGGATGCGATTGATGGGGTTCTGCTGTTCCGGGCGGATGCGGCCGCGGATCAGGTAGCCCATCAAGACGGGGATCAAGGTCACCGACAACCCTGCTGCGGCGGCCATCGCGTAGGTCTTGGTGTAGGCCAGAGGCGAGAACAATCGCCCTTCCTGCGCCTGCAGGGCAAAAACCGGCACGAAAGACAGGGTGATGACCAGCAAGCTGGCGAACAGGGCCGGTCCGACCTCGGCCGCCGAGCGGGCCATCAGCTGCCAGCGCTCCTCACCCTGAGGTTCCCGGCCGTGCGCCTCCCGCCAGTGCTCCAGATGCTTGTGTGCATTTTCGATCATCACCACCGCTGCATCGACCATCGCACCAATGGCGATGGCGATGCCGCCTAATGACAGCAAGTTGGCGGAGATCCCCTGGGCGTGCATCACGATGAAGGCCGCCAGGATACCCAAAGGCAAGGTGATGACGGCCACCAACGCCGAGCGTAGGTGCCACAGGAACAGCAGGCATACCAGCGCTACGACCAGAAACTCTTCGCCAAGCTTGTGGGTGAGGTTGCGTACCGCATCCTGGATCAGCTCGGAGCGGTCGTACACCGGCACCACTTCCACGCCCTCGGGCAAGCTGGATTGCAACGCCTGCAGTCGCGCTTTGACGTTCCGAATGGCCCCCAAGGCATCCTTGCCGGTCCGCAGGACGATCACGCCGCCGGCCACCTCACCTTGACCATCCAACTCTGCGATACCACGACGGAAGACCGGCCCGCGACTGATCGTGGCCACCTCGCCGAGCAGGACGGGGATGCCGTCGTTGCCGGTTACCGGCACCTGTTCGAACGCCTCCTGTGTGCGCAGGTAGCCTTCGCTGCGCACCATCAGTTCGGCTTCGCCTTGTTCGATCACCGAGCCCCCGGTAGCGCCGTTGGCCGCATCCACCGCCTCGATGAGCTCGGCCACCGTCAGTCCACGGGCCGCCAACGCCTGCGGATCGGGCTGGATCTGCCAGGCGCGCACCGCACCGCCCACACTGGCTACTTCAGCCACGTCCGGCACGGTTTTTAGCTCATAACGAAGAAACCAGTCCTGCAACGCACGCAGCTGCCCCACATCACGTTGACCTGTCCGATCCACCAAGGCGTACTGGTAGATCCAGCCCAGTCCTGTCGCATCAGGACCCAGCGCCGGATTCACATTCGGCGGAAGTCGATCGCGTACCTGGCTCAAGTACTCGAGCACTCGAGAGCGCGCCCAGTAAAGATCAGTGGCATCGTCAAACAGGATGTAGACGAATGAATCACCGAAGAAGGAGAAGCCGCGTACCGCCTTCACGCCCGGCACGGACAACATCGTGGTGGCCAACGGGTAGGTGACCTGGTCTTCGATGATGCGCGGGGTTTGCCCCGCCCATTGCGTGCGGATGATGACCTGGGTATCGGACAGGTCCGGCAGCGCATCCAGCGGCGTGTTCTTTACCGACCAGATACCGACCACCGCCAGCAGCGCGGCGGCAACCAGCACCAGCACGCGATTGGCGATGCAAGCATGGATCAGGCGCGCGATCATGGTGTGCCCTCCATCGCTTCGGACATGACCTCGCTTGCCTGGCAATCAGCGGCTGCGGCGGGGCCGAACTTGGGTACCAACTGCATATCCATGAACGGTGACTTGCCCGGCTTGTCGAAATGCTTCTCCGGCACCATCGGGTCATACCAGTACTGCACCGGGCAGCGCGGCGGCGTAGAGGTGGAGGTGTCTGGCGCGACAGGCGCCGGCTGTCTGGACGGTGACGGCACGACAGTGCGTGGTTCGTGCCCGGCGTCATGGCGCTCGTGCACACCTGATGCGCTGGCAGGGCGTGTCGGTTGTGCAGCACCCAGGCGCTCCAACGCACCGGAGAGACTGGCTTCGGAGTCGAGCAAGAACTGACCCGAGACGACCACGCGTTCACCACCGGCCAAGCCTGCCACGATCTGCGTGCGCCCTTGCACGCTACGTCCCACACTCACCCGCACTGGCCGGAAGCTCCCGTCCGGATCCTGCACGATGACCCGGCTGTCCCGCCCGGTGGCGATCAGCGCCTCCGTGGGAACGACTGGCAGGGCCTGCTCGGCGTCGGGCTGCACCAGAACCTCGGCGAACATGCCCGGCACCAGCCGACGCTGCGGGTTGCGCAGCACAATTCGCGCCCGCTGCGTGCGACTAGCCATGTCGATCTGGGGAAGCAACGCCTGGATCTGTCCGGCAAAGCGCTCTGCCGGCCAGGCACTGACCGTGGCCTGCACTGAGGTCCCCGGCCGCAAGGTGCCCAGCGCTGCCTGGGGTACCGAGGCCTCCAGCCACAACGTGTCCAGCCCATTGATCTTGAACAGTGGCGTACCGGGCATCACCGTCTGTCCCTCGCGTGCCAGGATCTCGGTCACGACACCACTGTGGTCTGCGCTAAGCACGACGCCACTTCTGGCCGAGGCGCCAGAAGGAACACCCAACGAACGCAACCGTTGTTGCGCCGCACCCTGCAGCTCACGCGCGCCCGCGGACTGAGCTTGGCTCAGGGCATGTGCTTCGGCGATGGCCGCGTTCCATGCCGGGGCCTGCACGGTGGCCAGCGTTTGACCACGACGAACCTCGGTAAACGGCGCCTTTACCTGCACGTGGGTGATCAAGCCTTCCATGCGCGCACTGATCACGCTTTCCTGGGTCAGATCCCACGTCAGTGTGCCCGGCACGCGTACGGCAGTCCCTAGTAACTCTACCGTCACTTCCTGAGTGCGTATGCCCACGTTCTGCTGCAGGCGCGGATCGATCTGCGTTCCGCCCCCTATGGCCTCATCTGCGTATTTGGGCAGCAACTCCATATCCATGAACGGAGATTTGCCCGGCTTGTCGAATCGCTGCTCTGGCGCCATGGGGTCGTACCAGTACAGCACCTTGCGTGCTTGATCTGCGACGCTCGTGCCGGGGGGCGGGGTGGTATCAGAGGTTCGAGTCATCCAGGCGTAGCCGCCGGCAAAGCCGAGCGCCAGCAACCCGAGGGCCACGGCGAGCTGTGTGAGACGCGTCTTGGTCGGGCTCATGGCGTGTTCTCCTCATGGGGTAGCAGATAGGCCAGTGCCGCCCAGGCACGGCCCTGTTCGCCCAGCAGACGGGCGTTCTCCAGGTGCAATTCGATCTCATCGCGCCGCGCTTCCAGCCACGGCTGCAGGTCGGCACCGGCGCCGTAGGCGGCCAACGCCGTGCGTGCACGATCGCGCGCCAAAGGCAGGCTCTGCGTGTTCTGGCGCTCCAACTGGCCGGTTAACCCGCGCCATCGCGCTATCGCGCGTTGCACCGACTCGGCTTGGATGCGCCGGGCCTCATCGCGCTCTGCGGACACCGCCTCCAGCTCGGCCCGCCGTGCCGCGATGCCTCGTGCTTGGCGGTTCTTCTGGAACAGCGGCAGGCCCACACCCACTTCCACCATGAGCATGTCGCTGCGCGCCATGCCGTCGGGTGCGCGCTCGCGACGTCCGTAGGTGAGCTCCACACTCCAATCCGGGCGGGTTTCGGCCACGGCCGCATCCACCTGGGCCTGGGCTAAGCTCTCGCGTGCCTCCCAGCCCAGTAGTGGCGTGTGTTGGTCCAGTTTGGCCAGCAGTTGGGTGGGCTCCAATGGCAACTGCGAAAAATCCGGTGCCGCACCACTGGCCAAGATCGCCTCTGGTGCAATACCCAACCACCGCGCCAGGCCGGCCTGCGCGGCGGCGTGCTCCGCATGTACCTGCTCCAGGCGATTGTCCAACTGCAGTAGGGCGGCCTGGGCGGCAAGCACATCACTGGCCCCGGCCGTGCCGCCTGCCAAGCGAGCACGCGCCGCACGCTCGGCTATACGGGCCGGCTCGCGCAGACCTTCCAACGCATCTACGGCTTGCTGCGTACTCCACAGCTCGATCCAGGCCAGCGCGGCCGCTTGGGCCACCATCTGCTGTTCGGCCATCGACAGTGAGCGCGCTTGCGCCAGCGTCGCTTGCGCCAACGCGTGCTCGGCACGTCGTTTCGCACGCGCAGGAAACTCCTGCATCAAACCGACTTGCTGGGTGGTCATCTCATCGGCCCGCAGGCTGAAGGCATCGGGTCCGCTGACGGGCCAGTTCGCCAGCCCCACGATCAAACGTGGGTCGGGAAGCGCGCCAGCACGCGCGGCTTCTTCGGTACTGGCATCGATCTGCGATCGGCGCACCTGCAGGGTTGGGGCGTTAGCAAGCGCCCGTTGTAGGGCTTCTGTGTAGCTGATCGGGATAGCGGGCGATGCCGCCAGCACAGGACCACTGAGCGCCAGGGCAAACACGAACCCACACGCCATCTTGCGCCTTGCACGCAAGAAGAAAGACATCTCCATAAGACCTCCGGGAAACGACAACGAGCGCGCTGCAACGCATGCAGCACGAGCACGGGTCAATCCAGGAGGGGGCTTAAATCAGCAGGCTACAGAAGCGCTGCAGGGGAGGCGGATCGGACACGCACACCGGAACATCCCGATAGAACTGCGCGTGTACCGGTGGCAACAGAGCCTGCACCAGCGCGAAGGCGGCCAGCGCGGGCTGGTAAGGCACTTGAGGGGCCTTCGCATCGGCCGTGGCGATGTGATCGCGCTGGCAATGCTGGTCGCACAACGCCGGAGCATCGGGATCCGGCGTGGACATCTCTTCGCAACCGACCATCAGGATCGCTTGTCCAACTTCCACCGATTCCAGCGGACAGGCGTAGGCCACCAACGCCAGTTGCTGCAGCAGCAGCGCCCACAGTCCCAGCCATGCCAGTCGGGCACGAGAACGGGGTCGCCGCCATCGCCTCAGCAGCTTCACCATGACAGCTCCCGCACGCCCGAAGCAGCCCCTGCGGACGCTGGGCAGATCAGGGCAGGGGACGTGCGAGCTCTCATGATGGCCAGTCTGGCCCTCTTGGGGCCGACTGGCATTGATCAGGATCAAGCTCTCGCGCGGACTCAGCGGTGGCATCCGCCGCAGCAGGAGGATGCGGCCGGGGCGGCCGGCGTACCAGCCTCAGAAAGAAGCACGGCGGCGATCACATAGCCTTGCCGCTGGATGGCCTCAACCGCCTGTTCTACGGCAAGCAGGCCCTCGACCTTGACCACGCCACTGCCCAGATCGACGACCACCTGGGCGTGGGGGTCAAGGGCCTGAATGGCTTGGGTGACCGTTCGGACACAGTGACCACAGGTCATACCTTCAACAACGAGATTCATGGACAACCCTCCAAAAGCATCGGCGGTTTGCCGACGGTGTCACGATGAGCCTTCCCACGGTGGGAAGGTCAAACGACAGGCAAGTTGAGTGGTGATCCGTCCCGCGTTGTTGACCTTCCCATCATGGGAAGGCTCAGGCTACCTGCTCGTTCCTATTGGCCCTCACTCCATGGACATAACGCTCACTTATGCGAATTAAGTTATTGATTATATTACATTAATACAGGAATCGCAAGGTCTGTAGTTGCACCGTGCCCTGGCCGGCCACAAACGCGATAAGCTAAGCATTCCTTAGTGCTAGTCATTCTTGATGTCATGACGATGCCATCTGAGCGCACCCGCAATGTGCTGCAGGCGGGCGCGTTCCTCAGGCAGCTAGCGGCCAGCCAAGCCGTGCCTAAAGAGGTGCGGCAAGAGGCATATCGACTGCTGCGGCACTATCCAACCGTCAGCGACATCGAGGCGATTGCTGAGCACGAAGAGCGGCTGCGAGCGCTGACCCAGTCGGCCTTCGTACGACCCTACCTGAGCAGCGAGATCGAGGCGGATTGGTTCTCCGGGTACCCGCTTGGCCCTCATCGCATCTGACCATGAAGCAACCGAGCAGGCCGCGTGGAAGAGGGACTACGTCTGCGGAGACAGCGCTGGAGGCTTCCTTTGAACGGGCCCGCGACAGTGCAGCCGAGGAACGCGCATTCTTCAAGCGACTGATGGATGCGATCGTGTACGTGCATGCGCCCATCTCGGACGACGCGCAGACACTGCGGCTGGTCCAGTTCCGCCATCCTGACGGTTTCGATGCGATCCCTTTCTTTACCTCGCTCGACAAGGCGCAGGCGGCCAGCTCGTCTGCTGTCAGAATTCTGGGAGTTTCAGGCCGTGAGCTGCTAACCGGTACTCGCGGCGCGACGTTGATGCTCAATCCCAACTACGGCGGCGTTGTCCTGTACCCGGAAGAGGTTGCGACATTGTTGGATACGGGCTTTCTGGCCAGGGTGGAACGTCTCGCGCCGGCGGAGTTCGCGGTGAGACCTGCCCAGGCCGCGCCGGCTTGGCTCGCTCCGGCCATCAGCGGCAGCCTTGAGCACGCCGACTTCGTCTCGTCGGCCTATCTCCTGGAAACTCACTCGTCAGGGGGCGTCGAACAGCCTCCCGGTCTGTTGATCTGGCTGGTGGTGGACCTGGCTTTCGCCGAGCGGGCGGCTCGTCTGGTGACCACCGCCATACAGCCCTTATGCTCAGATTTGGACGTCATCATCGACTTGGCGGTCCACGACGTATCTCTGCCTTTGCCGGCGGGCTTGGATGATCCCCAGATCCTGCCCATATTTTTTCACGAGAATCAAGCCAACTTGAGCACAGCTCATCGGCCTATGAGCCCTGAAGATAAGCTACTAGCACTCCTTCCGGGATTGACCGAGGAAGAGAAGGAACGGCGGACCCGCGAGGGTATGGCCGACGTCGACGCTGGACGTACGATCCCGCACGAGGAACTACTGCAATGGATCAGGCGACGGTCAGAGCCTTCTTGAAGGTTTCCGTTGGGTCAGGAGCGTGGAAACTCTTGAATCCAATATTCAAGAAGGGCACGCGTGCCTGAGCAGTACTCCAGGAATGCCTGTGTCACGCGGCTTCTGGTTCAATCAAGCCTAGGTCTGTAATCCACGAACTGCCTGACGTCGAGGGGTGTTTCCTCGTTGAATCATGGTGTTAGAGACGATTCGGCTGTTTTTCTCACGAATCCCTGCCGACCTTCCTGTTGACCTTCCCATCATGGGAAGGCTCAGGCTAGCTGCTCGTTCCTATTGGCCCTTACTCCATGGACATAGCGCTCACCCCGCCGCAGCCGGCGCCTGCGGACATCCATCGCTTCAGTGTCGCCGGCATAATCTGTGCCTCATGTGTAGGCCGGGTAGAGCGCAGCTTGCGGGCCGTTGCCGGCGTGAGCGATGCCTCGATCAATCTGGCCACAGAAGTGGCCGAGGTAACCGCGCCGGCGGCCGCGTTGCCCGCCTTGATCGCGGCGGTGAAGCAGGCCGGTTATGAGGTTGCGAGCCAGGAGCGGGATCTGATCATCGAAGGGATGACCTGCGCTTCATGTGTGGCACGGGTAGAGCGTGCGCTGCGTGCTGTGCCGGGCGTGATGGAGGTGTCGGTCAATCCGGCCACCGAGCGTGCGCGCATACGGGCCACGTCACTGGTGGAGGTCACATCTCTGGTTGCCGCCGTCAGCGCAGCGGGTTATCGCGCGATCGAACCGCAGACACTGGAAGGCAAGATCGATACAGCGCCGGCGCGCCAGGCGCTCAGTGGTGACACCCTCAAACTACTGATCGCTGCGGCCCTGTCCCTGCCGTTGGTCGTCCCGATGCTGGGATGGGTCGCAGGTCAGCACTGGATGCTGCCGGGCTGGATGCAGTTCTTGCTCGCAACGCCGGTGCAGTTCTGGATCGGTGCGCGCTTTTATCGCGCCGGATGGCACGCCCTTCGCGCCGGCACGGGCAACATGGATCTGCTGGTCGCTTTGGGGACCAGCGCCGGTTATGGGTTGAGTGTCTATCACTTGTTCAATGATGCCGGACACCACGGCGATGCCGCGCTGTACTTCGAGACCTCGGCGGTCATCATTACCTTGATCCTGCTGGGCAAGTGGTTAGAGGCCCGCGCCAAGCAACAGACCACGCAAGCGATCCGGGCCTTGCAAGCACTGCGGCCAGCCACCGCACGCGTGTATCAGGACGGACAAGAGCGCGAGGTTGCCGTCTCGGACATTGTCAGTGTGCGGCCAGGCGAGCGCATCCCCGTGGATGGCGTGATCGCGGAGGGCCGCACACACGTCGATGAGCCCCTGATCACCGGGGAGTCCATGCCCGTGGCGCGCGGGGAGGCCGATCGCGTCACCGGTGGGCTATCAATGGCGAAGGCCGCATCTTGGTACGCACACTGGCCATCGGCGCCGAAACCGCGTTGTCCCGGATCATTCGCCTCGTGGAGGATGCACAGGCCAAGAAGGCACCTATTCAGCGAACCGTGGACCGGGTGAGCGCGACCTTCGTGCCGGTAGTGA
The DNA here is from genome assembly GCF_036319965.1 of Stenotrophomonas sp. SMYL41. Classification (NCBI taxonomy): domain Bacteria; kingdom Pseudomonadati; phylum Pseudomonadota; class Gammaproteobacteria; order Lysobacterales; family Lysobacteraceae; genus Stenotrophomonas; species Stenotrophomonas sp. SMYL41. The sequence continues at coordinate 426,922 of NZ_JAWIRX010000001.1, forward strand.
TCGGCCTGGCTTTGCTCACGCTGCTCGGCTGGGGTCTGGGAACGGGTGATTGGAACCAGGCGATCCTGAGCGCGGTAGCGGTGCTGGTCATCGCATGCCCGTGCGCGCTGGGGTTGGCGACCCCGACCGCGATCATGGCCGGCACCGGCGTGGCCGCCCGAGCGGGCATTCTGGTCAAGGATGCCGAAGCGCTGGAAGTGGCACGTACCGTAAAGGTGGTGACCTTCGACAAAACAGGCACTTTGACCCAAGGACGTCCGGTACTTACCGAAGAAACTGCCACCCGTGGCCACGCGGCCGATCTGTTGCCGTTGGCGGCGGCCCTGCAGCAAGGCAGCGAGCATCCCTTGGCCAAGGCTGTACTGAGCGCAATGGGCCAGCGCGCCATTCCGCTCGCACGCGACGTGCAGGCGGTGCCTGGCCGTGGCATCACCGGCAAGGTGGATGGCAGGAACCTGTTGCTGGGCAGTACCCGTATGATGCTTGAGCATGGCGTGGCGCTCACGGCATTGCAGACCCGGGCCGACCTACTCAGCCAGACCGGCCACACGGTGTCCTGGCTGGCAGAGCAGGGCACCGATCATCCGCAATTGCTCGGCATACTGGCCTTTGAGGATCCACCGCGTCTGGGTGCAGCTGCGGCCGTGCAACGGCTGCACGCGCTGGGTCTACGCACCGTCATGATTTCTGGAGACAACCCCGGCGCGGCCGCCTCGGTGGCCAAGGTGCTGGGCATCCAAGAGGTGCGCGCCAATGTACGCCTGAGCAGAAAGCTGCGTTGGTCGCTGAATTGGCTCAGTCGGCACCGGTGGCCATGGTTGGCGATGGTGTCAACGATGCGCCAGCGCTGGTTACCTTCAAACGGTTGAGCAGGCTAGGCGTGAGCGCGAGCAAGGCTACCTTCCGCCCTTGGCTACAAATGAGCGATCCATTGATCGCTACCACACGGTGATGCTCGGCTATCCCATCTTGGGGGAGTCGTTGCCGCCAGTTATTGCGTCATTCCTGTCAGCGCACAGTCTTGCCGGGAAGAAGCTCTATCAGTTCGTAACCCACGGCGGCTATGGGCTCGGGCGCAGTCAAAGACAGGTGATCGAACTGGCACCCGACGCGAACCTCGAGTTAACGAGTGGCTGGCATCCACAGGTCTTGACGGATAGCCAGCCTCCACCAATCCACAACAAGCTCTTGCACGAACCAGCGCGCCATGCCAGGGGCGGACCAAGGAAATTGCCGACTGGGGTAGGGTGCAGATCAGATCGGATTTTGGACCGTCGAGGCGTAATCTAGAGACATCCGGCACAACGCTGTCACAGCCCTAGGTCGAGGATCCGGTCCCGCGGCCAGATGCGCCCAGGCTTGCCAGACCTAGTTCAGAAGGCCTACCGATCTCGATAGCGCTGAAGCTAGATAGGTGATGATCCTGCAGCAAGAATGCACACTCTATGGCGCGGCATTTGCGCATCAGTAATTTCTACCTTGCGGCCGCCAGCAACAACAAATGTCTGCAACCGGCCGTCTTGCACTGAAATTGTCTGCCTCAAAAGCTGAAATCTCTGCAATGGCACACTAAGAGTGTTTGCGATGAACAATACAACCGGCCCAAGGGCCGGTCAAGTCGATGCGTTGGTGCGGGTCGAACTCAATCATGCCGCGATCTCATCCTTGGCCGGGGACTGAGGGCGGAGGCAAGAGCCGAGCCAGAGGCCAGCCATTGCCACGCTGAGCCGACAAAGGCCCAGATTTGGCGGATATTCGATTTCGCATAATGTATATTATGTTCACAGCGGGATCGCCGCCCAAGCGACCGGAGCCTTCCCAGCCCTCAGATCCCAAAGCCTCACCTTGGGCCATCTTGCCCACTCAATCCCCACAACGACGATAGTCAAACGGAATCCGCAGGATCTTCCCATCATCTGCCGGACCGGAGATGCTCGCCTTCAGCGCAGTGCCATCACGCCGGTACTCGATGCGCTTCGGGAAGTCATGCTGCGGGTTCTCGAACACCACCCAGTTTTCGCCGTGGTCAGCAATGACGAATGTGGTTGGCGCCACGCCATTGGGCTGCACATGCAGGCCAGCCGCTTTGCCTGCAGGCACTAGGCGCATGTACTCGAATGACTCCATATCGCCGTGGCTCAGCGTGCGCGACATCCCAAGCAATGCGCCGCCGGCCTCGGGCAGCCAGACCTCATCAAGCCTGCGCTCCTCGGTGCCGCCACACCAATGCCCGGCCAGCCAATCGAACTCGGCCGGTGCAGCCATGGCCGCGCCGCTTCCCAACGCCAGGCCTGCGCCCAGCACCGCCACCTTCGACTTCAACATGTACAGACCTCCTGGATGGATTGGCTGCAGGCTAGCGGCAGGGCCGCCAAGGGCGCTTGTAAAAATGCGCAGGATGGCGTCCGATGCCGCATGGACTACCGCGAGCACCCTGCCCCCGGCGACCTGCGCCGTCATGTCCAGTGCCTCTGGTGGCTGCGGGACGAAGCCCCCGGCCATGACGTGCAGGTCATCTATCCCGATGGCCGCTGCGAGTTGCTGGCGGAACTGGGCGTGCCGCTGCATCTTCATGGGGCAGATGGCCGGATCCGCTCCGATCTGCCGTTCTGCTTCGCTGCACAGCAATGCGGCCCGATTCGTCTGCAGGCTGTCGGCCCGGTTTCCTGCATCGGCGTGCGCCTGCAGCCGGCCGCGAGCGCCTTGATTGCCGGCGTCCGCCTGCCCGGGCTTCGCGACCAGGCGCCGGACCTGTACACGCTGGATGCCATCTTTGCCGAGACCTTCAGCGCCGCCGCGCGGGCAAGCGCCGCCAGCGGAACGCCCGAGCCCCTCTGGCAGGTGCTGCGGGATCGTTGTGCCGGCTTCGCGCTGGACGAGCGCATCGAACTGGCCGTTGCGGGACTGGATGCAGCGGAAGGCGCTCTGCGCATCGCCGAACTGGCACGGCGGCTTGGCATGTCCCTGCGTGGCTTGCAGTCGCGTTTTCTGGCGGCCGTGGGCATGACCCCGAAAGAATATGCCCGGGTTTGCAGGCTGCAGGCTCTGTTGCACACGCTGGATGGAGAAGCCACCAGCATCGCCTCCGCTGCGGCGCGCCACGGTTACAGCGACCAGGCCCATGCCACGCATGACCTGGTGCGCTGGACCGGCGTCACGCCCGGCCGACTGGCCGACGCGCTGCGCGGCGATCGTGGCAGTAACGATGCACTGCGGCTGGCAGCGGCCTTCGTGCGTGGAAGCAGTGTCGCCCGCTCACCGTGAGCCCCTGCCCTGCGTCGACCTACAGGAACCGGTGCATCACATATACGTCAACCAACCCCAGCGCCCGATGCCGGAACGCCGCCGGTAGCGTCCCGACCACGGCGAAGCCAAGCTTCCGGTACAGCTCAACCGCTGGCGCATTGGTGCTGACCACGTAGTTGAACTGCATGGCCAGGAACCCCTCCGATCTGGCGCGATCCAAGCTGTGTTCCACCAGCGCCCGCCCGACGCCACGCCCTTGCGTCAGCGGGTCGACCACGTAGGTGGCACTGGCGACGTGCGCGCCCAGGTCCGGGAAGTTGGCACCCATCTTGTACATTCCGGCCACGCGCCCCTCCAGAACGGCCACAAAGGCCGGCTGCACCCCGAACCAGTGGCTCCGAAAGGTTCCGGCCTCGAAGGTGCCGGCGAACGGAAGCGAATCCTCCGTCGCAATGGCCGCCTTGAAGATCGCCCACATGGCGTCGAAGTCACCGGCGGTGGCAGCTCGGATCTCCATGCGATTCCCCGCGGTTCGGCATAGTGGGCAAGGCGGACACTAGCAGAATCCAGCACGTGCCCCGCACCCGCTTCACGCGCCACCGCCATCAGTTCCGCAATAGTTGAGCAAATTCCGGCCTCTAGAGCAGTACATGTCCCCCACTCCCGCGCGCACTCCACACCGGTTCCGCCGATGGCGCGTCGCTGGTTACCTCCTGCTGGGCGTGTACGTTCTCTACCTGCTGGCCGGCAACATCTTCCTCAATACCCCGCTGTTCGACCAGGTCACCAACCGCAAGCCGCACAAGTTCGTGATGACGACCGGCCCGGCCATCACGCTGCTGCCGGGCCATGTGATTGCCTGGAACGTGCACATGCGCGGCCACGTCAACCACACCGTCTACGTGCTGCATGCCGAGCGTGCCAGCGCCCGATTGGCCGTGCTGCCCCTGTTCCGCCGCGAAGTGCGGGTTCCCCGATTGCAGGCCAATGGCGTGTCTGCCGAGATCAGCCGCGTCGAGGAGGCCATTCCGTCGCCCCCGCGCAGCGACCAGGGCTGGAACCTGCGTTTCGACGCCATCCACAGCGACAGTATTCGCAGTACCCGGCTCGGCAAGCTGCTGATCATCGGCAAGGGCCAGGGCACGGTGGGGTTCCTCAAGCAACTGCGTGGCGGGCCGTCCGAGCTGTTCGATTCCGAGGTCTCGTTCAGCGCAGCAGACACCAGTTATGACGGCGTGCAGCTGCTGGGCGACATGGATCTGACCGCGCGCTTCAGCTATCCGCGCCACTATCGCGACCAGGCGCCCGGCCTGGCCAAGTTGAAGCTGCTGCATGCGCAACTTGAGGTGGATGCGCGCAGCCAGGGCCTGCGCATGGATACGGATGCAACATCGCCGAAGGTCTCCAGCGCGCCCGTGGCCGGACACCTGCAGCTGGCGCTCCACTTGATCGATGGCCAGCTGCAACCCGGTGACCACGCACTCTGGCAGGTACCGCTCTTCCTCGGCGATGGCGCGCCCGATCGCGGCGTGCTGGCCCTGCAGCTCAGTGTGGCCAACGACCTGCGCTTGCAGGCCCGCCTGCCGCCACGCCCGGATTCGGCCGCCGGCATCGATGCCGATCTGCACATCACCGGGCGCGAGATCCCGTTCCAGCACCCTGCCCAGCTGCTGGAGCGCAGCTCCGGTACCGTTCGAGGCGAATGGGCCTTCACCTCGCTCAACTGGATCCCTGCCCTGTTCGTGCGCAAGCCATGGCTGCAGCTCGATGGCGGTGGCACGCTGAAGGCGGATCTGCGCCTGCGCAATGGCGGACTGATCGAAGGCAGCACCGTGGACATTCCCTCGGCCGCAGCAGTGGCCGAAGTGGCCGGCGTGCGCCTGGCCGGTACCGCCAGCGCGCATGGCGAGCTGAAGGCAGGCAGCCCCAACCAGGCACAGCTGGCCATCCGGCTGCCCCGCTTCACCGCGCGGCCCAGCGATGCCCAGGACGTGCGGCTGTTCGACGGGCGCGACCTGGCCGTGGACCTCGCTGGCGATGGACGCCTGCAGGAACTGCGCAAGGGCGTTCGTGCGCGGCTGCGCTTCAGCCAAGCGACCATTCCGGACCTGGCCGCTTACAACCGCTACCTTGGCTCCCAACAGGTGCGCCTGCTGCGTGGCACCGGCAGCCTCAGCGGCGACGCCACGCTCGACACCGATGGCCGCGTCGGCCACGGCACCGCGCGGCTGCTGGGCCGCAATGCCAGCGCGAACGTTGCGGGCCTGGACTTGGGCGGCGATGTCGACGTGAATGCGACGCTTCGCCGCGGCGACTTCAACCAGCGCCATTTCGATCTGTCCGGCACCACCGTGGAGCTGCGCAATGTGCAGGTGGCGGGCACCGATTCCAACAGCGCGTGGAAAGGCCGTGCCGTGTTCAAGCGGGGCCGCATCGACGCGCAGTCCCCGTTCCAGGTGGACGCTACCACCGATCTGACCCTGAGCGATGCACGCCCCTTGCTGGCCGTGTTCGCCAAGCGCACCGACTATCCGCGCTGGACGCTGTCACTGCTCGACTCTGGCCAGGTCGATGCACAGGCCACGCTGCGCTGGCGTCCGGGCCATCTGCTGATCGACGGACTGGAGGCCGAGAATGATCGCCTGACGGTACGTGCGCGGCTGGATCTTCTGGAGCAGCGCAAGCGTGGCGATCTCTACCTGCGTTGGGGGCTGCTGGGCGCCGGCATCGAACTCAATGGCGACCAGCGCCAGTGGCATCTGGCCAAGGCGCGCGAATGGTTCGATCAGCAGCCATCGCTGCTGCCTGCCAGCCAGGGTGGCAGCGTCGGAGGCACTTCAGACTGATCGCACCCGGGCTGCATCCATGTGCCGCTTCTGTTCGTATGCACGGGTATAGGCATGACGGAGCGGTACGGAATGAAGCGGCGTTCACAGGCTTTGGGTCTTCTGGGATGGAGCATGGTCACTTTTGCGGCGGCGGGAGTCGGCGCGTGGGCATCCACATCCGCCGCCAACTTCTACGCTGCCCTCGCCCTGCCCGCCTGGGCACCGCCTGCCAGCGTGTTTGGCCCGGTATGGACCCTGCTCTACGCAATGATGGCCCTTGCGGCGTGGCTGGTCTGGCGCGAACGCGGCTGGCGTAACGCGCAACCGGCCCTGGTGCTCTATCTGCTGCAGTTGGCCGTCAATGCGCTATGGAGCTGGCTGTTCTTCGGCTGGAAGCTGGGCGCGCTGGCCTTCGTCGACATCCTGGTACTGATCACGCTGGTGTGCGCAACGATCGTTGCCTTCGCCCGCATCCACCGCGGTGCGGCAGTGATGTTGCTGCCTTACCTGGCCTGGATATCGTTCGCCTCTGCGCTCAACTTCGCGGTCTGGCGCGGCAATCCCGGGGTACTGTGACCCGGTATCGGCACTTTCAGGCCTGGGCGACGTGATGTGGCTGCCAGGTACGCAGCAACGCGGGTTTGAACGCCTGCTGGCCACAGCCTGTGGGGCACCGCACCACCCGCGCGGCGGTGTGGCTGACCAGGCCCTGCCCTTCCTCTGCCTTGAATACCGTTTCGCAGCACAGGCAGCGCGCAACCAGCGAGTACAGGTGGAGCAGGCGCCCACTGGCCGGATCCTGCAGGGCATCCACATCCAGCAGCTCAAACTGGCAGCTGTCGGCAAGCATGCGGTACGGCGTTGAAGGCAAGGTCTGCAGGTTCACGGGAGGTGGTCACTCAGGAATGTGCGTTCACCCTAGGCAAGTCGGTGTCGAGCGCGCGTGCAGCGCGCATGTACCTTTCGCGAAGCACGCAGGTGCTCCCGGATGCTCTGGATGAAGAATTCAGCTTCGAATGAAGCGCTCTTCACGCACGCGTACTGGTATGCGAATGCAGGATTTTGCGTCACCATCCACGGATACCGGGTGCAGCTGGGCCATTCCAGCCATCCACGAATCATGAGTCCAGCCCTTGATGCCTTCTGCCGAGCCCACGCACGACACCGCCCAGTCCCGTTGTGCGCGCGAACCGATCCACACGCCCGGTGCCATCCAGCCATACGGCGTGCTTCTGGTAGTGGAGCCACAGTCACTGCGGGTGCGCGAGCGCGCGATCAGCCAGCCGGGTCTGCTGCGGCAGTTCGGCGAACCCTTGTCGCAGCATGTCAGCGAGGTGCTGGGCGGCGTACTGGCGCCCTTCCAGGCGCTGTTCCAGCAGGCCACGGTCGGCAGCAGCGCCCATGTCGGCGCCGTGCACCTGGATGGCCACGGCCGCCATCAATTGCTGCTGCACCGCTCTGCCACGGATCTGCTGGTCGAGTTGGAGGCACCGGTTCCCGGCCAGCCGGGTTCGCTTGAAGAACTGTATCCGTCGATCCGCGAACTGATGACTGGCATCGAATCGGCCAGCACCGTGGAAGATCTGTGCCAGCTGGCGGCCGCGCACATGCGCCGGCTGACCGGCTTCGATCGCACCCTGGTCTACCAGTTCGATGCCGGCTGGAACGGTATCGTGGTCGCCGAGGATGGCAACGGCCTGTTGCCGTCCTACCTGGACCTGCGCTTTCCCGAATCGGACATCCCGGCCCAGGCCCGCGAGCTGTACCGGAGCAACCGGGTACGCCTGATCGCGGACAACAACTACACCCCTGCCCCACTGATGCGCAGCGAGGAGTATCGCGATGCACCGGCCACCGACCTGAGCCTGGCCGTGCTGCGCAGCGTTTCGCCGGTGCACCTGCAGTACATGCGCAACATGGGCACCGGCGCGTCGATGTCGGTCTCGCTGGTGCATGAGGGCCAGCTGTGGGGCCTGGTGTCCTGCCACACGGTGCAGCCGCGCCGCCTGCCCTACCACGTGCGCACCGCCTGTGAGTTCATGGGCCAGATCCTGTCGCTGCAGATCGCGCTGAAGGAGCGTGCACGCGCCATCGAAGAGCGCGTGGCGCGCCGCTCGGTGCTGGTCAAGCTGCTTGCACGCATGGCCGGCGACGAGGATTTCATGGCTGCGCTGCGCCACGATGAAGCCAGCCTGCTGTCGCTGACCGGCGCGGCAGGGGCCGCCATCGTGCACAAGGGCGACTGCATGCGTGTGGGCCAGTGCCCGCCCGCAACCGACGTGTTGGCCCTGGCCGATTGGCTGGCCGCACAGCAGGCCGGGCAGGAAACGTACTGCAGTGACCATCTGGCAGCCGACTGGGCGCCCGGTGCGCGCCTGTCCGACGTGGCCAGCGGCGTACTGGCGGTGTCCATCTCGCAGCTGCACGACAGCTACCTGATGTGGTTCCGACCGGAGGTGGTGCGTACCGTGCGCTGGGGCGGCGATCCACGCAAGACCGAAGCACCCGAGGTGGCACTTTCGCCGCGCAGCTCCTTCGAGGCCTGGAAGGAAATCGTCCAGCAGCGCAGCCTTCCGTGGAACGACGCCGACCGCGATGCCGCCCTAGAGATGCGCACCGCCATCGTCGACATCGTGCTGCGCAAGGCCGAGGAAATGGCCGAGCTCAACGAACAGCTGGTCCGCAGCAACAAGGAACTCGAAGCGTTTTCCTATTCGGTCAGCCACGACCTGCGCGCGCCCTTCCGCCACATTGTCGGTTACTCGGAGCTGCTGGGCAGCTCGGCCGGCGAACGCCTCAACGACACCGAGCGCCGCTTCCTGGATACGATCGTGGAGTCTGCCAAATCTGCCGGAACGCTGGTGGATGACCTGCTCAGCTTCTCGCAGATGGGCCGTTCCACGCTCGGCCGGGTGCGACTGGACATGGCCGCACTGGCCGAAGATGTCCGCAGGAGCCTGGCCTTGGACTACAGCGGCCGCGACGTACAGTGGAGTCTGGCACCGCTGCCGGAGGTCGAGGCCGACCCGACGATGCTGCGCCTGGTCTGGCAGAACCTGCTGGCCAACGCGATCAAGTTCACCCGCGAGCGCGAGCAGGCAGTGATAGAGATCGGTCACGAGCGCAACGTCGACGAAGACCATTTCTTCGTACGCGACAACGGCTGCGGCTTCGACATGCGCTATGTCGACAAGCTGTTCGGCGTATTCCAGCGCCTGCATCACGTCGAGGAATTCGAAGGCACCGGCATCGGCCTGGCCAACGTGCGCCGCATCATCGGCCGCCATGGCGGCCGCACCTGGGCCGAGGGCGAGCCAGGCAAGGGCGCCACGATCCATTTCACCCTACCCCGTTCCACAGGAGATCACCCATGAGGGACCTGCGGCCGATCCTCTTGGTAGAGGACAGCCCCAAGGATGCAGAGCTGACGCTGGCGGCGCTGTCGCGTTGCCAGTTGCTGAACGATGTCATCCATGTACGTGACGGCGCCGAAGCGCTAGCAGGTCCGTGGCGATTCGAACCTGAGCAGCACGCCGGTGGTGATGCTGACCTCCTCCCGCGAAGAGCAGGATCTGGTGCGCAGTTACGAACTGGGCGTCAACGCATTCGTGGTCAAGCCGGTGGACTTCAAGGAGTTCTTCGACGCCATCCAGGGCCTGGGCATGTTCTGGGGCATCACCAACCAGCCACCGCCGCATCGCCCCAACGGCTCGGGGCAGCACAATGCGTGATGGATCGCGCCGCAGCGAGCGCCTGCGCATCCTCATGCTTGAGGACAGTGCGCTTGATGCGGAGTTGATCAGCGCACAACTGCAGCGGGCTGGCCTCGACTTCGAGGCCGAGCGCCTGTGGACCCGCAATGCCTTCATCGAGGCGATCGGGAATCGCGCCTTCGATGTCATCCTGGCCGATCACGTGCTGCCCGGATTCGACGGCGACGCTGCCCTTGCGTTGGCGCGCGAGCGGATCCCGCAGACGCCCTTCATCTTCGTCTCCGGTACGCTCACCGAGGAGCTGGCGGTACAGGCGCTGACCCGCGGCGCACGCGATTACGTGGTCAAGCAGCGCCTGCAGCGCCTGCCGGATGCGATCCGCCGCGCCCGCCAGGAGGAGCACGAGCGCACCCAGCTGGCCCACGCGCAGGCCGCACTGAATGACAGCCAGGCCCAGCTGCAGCAGGTGACCGATGCTGTACCGGCATTGATCGCCCAGCTCGACAAGGAGCATCGCTACCGCTTCGCCAACAAGGCCTTCCTGGACTGGCACGGCGTCAGCCTGGCCGAACTGCTGGGCCGTTCGGCGCGCGATGTCAGCGGCATTTCCGCCTTCGAACATGCCCTGCCCAGCATCGAACGGGTGCTGCAGGGTGAGCGCACCCGCTTCCAGGTGGAACTGGCCCACCGCAGCGGCGAGTCACGCTTCGTGCAGATGGACTGCGTGCCGGAGCGAGGCGCCGACGGCGCCGTGGTCGGCTACATCTGCCTGGGCAGCGACGTCTCCGGGCTGAAGCAGGCCGAGCTCGCCCTGCGCGAAGACAACCAGCTGCTCGAACGGCAGGTCCAGGCGCGCACCGCCGAACTGCGGGCGAGCAAACGACGGTTGCAGGCCATCTTCGAATCCAGCTTCCAGCATCAGGTGCTGCTGGACCTGGAGGGCTGCGTGGTCGATGCCAATGTTGCATCGTTGGCTGCCGTACTGGCTGACAAGCCCGGCGTGGTAGGGCAGCGCTATGGGCAATCGTTGTGGTTCAGCACCAGCGGCGACGTTGGCACCCTGGTGGACCTGGCCGTTGCCGATGCCGCGAAGGGGCAAAGCTCGCTGCATGCACTGGAACTGGAGCTGCCCACCGGCCGCCGCAGCTACGATTTTTCGTTCCGTCCGCTATTGGATGCCGAAGGCGCAGTGACGGCGGTGGTGTCGGAGGCAGTGGAAACCACGGCCCGGCTGCAGGCCGAGCATGCACTGCGCCAGTCACAGAAGATCGAAGCGGTGGGCCAGCTCACCGGCGGCATCGCCCACGATTTCAACAACATCCTGACCGTGATTTCCGGCAACGTCGAACACGCCATGCTGCTCAGCGAGCGCGCCGGCGAGCCGGGCGCCATGGTCAGCCGTGCGCTGGACAACGCCCTCAAGGGTGTGGGCCGTGCCGCCAGCCTGACCCAGCGCCTGCTGGCATTTGCCCGGCGTCAACCGTTGCACAGCCAGGCCGCCAACCTCAACGACCGGCTGCTGGACATGCATGACATGCTGCAGCGTGCTCTGGGCGAGCTGGTGCAGCTGGAAATCCGCGCCGCCGAGGACGTCTGGTGCGTCGAGATCGACGTCAGCCAGCTGGAAGCCTCGGTGCTCAACCTGGCCGTCAACGCCCGCGATGCCATGCCCCACGGCGGCCGGCTGGTGATCGAAGTCGACAACAGCCATCTCGACCACGACTACGCCGCCTTGTTCCCCGACGCTGCGCCTGGCGAATACGTGATGCTGCGGGTCCGCGACAACGGCCACGGCATGGACGCGGCCACCCTCGCGCGCGTGTTCGAGCCGTTCTTCACCACCAAGCAGGTTGGCCGCGGCACCGGCCTGGGCCTGTCGATGGTGCATGGCTTCGTCAAGCAGTCCGGCGGCCATGTGCTGATTGACTCGGTGGAAGGCGGCGGCACCAGCATCACCATGATGTTCCCGCGTTCGACGCTGGCCCTGCCCTGCGAGGCAAGCGCACCGCAGACCGGCCTGGCGGGTTACTCGCCACGCGAGGAAACCATCCTGGTGGCCGAGGACAATGATGATGTGCGTGCGCACACCGTCGATGCCCTGCGCCTGCTGGGCTATCGCGTGCTGGAAGCACACGACGGCCCCTCCGCGCTGCGCCTGCTGGAACGCCCCGACACCAAGGTGGACCTGCTGTTTTCGGACGTGGTGATGCCCGGCATGTCGGGCTGGGAGCTGGTGCGCGAAGTGCGGGAACGCTGGCCGGAAGTCGCCGTGCTGTTCACTTCGGGCTATCCACGCGACCACGACGCAGTCGGCAGCCAAGGCCGGGCAGCCGCCCTGCTGCCCAAGCCGTTCACCCGCAGCGACCTGGCCCAGGCGGTACGTGCCGCGCTGGAGGGTGCCACGCACTGAGGTCAGGCAACCGGGTCGCGCTGGTCCGCTGCGATCCGGTTGATGTCCGCGCACTCCACCGTGGCCGGCGGGTGCTCCCTGCCGGCCAGCGCAATCATCGCCTGGCCCAGCGCCAGGTTGCTGGTCACCAGCGACGGCGCAATCGCGCCCGCCAGTTTCATCAAGGGCGCGCCACCCCAGTACAGCGGCTTCAACAGGCCGTGACGGGTGCCGGTGCCTTCCACAGGGCGCACGCCACCCGGACGCAGCATGACCGTGCGGACCGGCAGTTCCTGCAGTGCCCGCTCGGTCTCGCCCTTCACCCGCAATGGCATCACCCGGCTTCGCGCATCCGCGCCGGCGCCAGATACATAGAGGAAACACCCCTGCGGATTCGCCGTGGCCCAGGCGCGGGCGACGGCCAGGGTGGTGTCCAGCGTCACCCGCCGGTACTCGGCCTCGGCGGTGCCCACCGGCGGAGCGCCGGCGCAGTAGAAGCATGCATCGAACCCGGCCAGGTCCTCCACCCGATCCTGGATATGCAGAAAGTCCGGCACGATCAGCTCGCTGCCGCTACCGGCGAGGCTGCCCGGGTGCCGGACCAGTGCGGTCAGACTGGCGACCCGGGGCGAGCGCTGGCAGGCCAGGGCCACACCCTGCCCCACCAGCCCCGCGGCACCGGTCAACAGAACCCGTAGCGCACCGGTTGCCATCGCCGTACTCATCCTAGAGCTTCACGAAACGCTGGATCTTCCGTGCCAGCCAGCCGCTGAACACCAGCGGTGCATCCAACGCCGATACACAGATGCAGGGAACGCCAGGTGCGGTGACTGGTTGGTGTTCCACATCCTCATCCAGGTCCGCCACGTCGCCCGGTGCGAACAGCCCCAGCGCGTCGTTGTAGGAACCGCGCAGGATCTGGGTCAGCTCGCTGCGGCCGTGGCTGTGCATGGGCAGGCACTTGCCCGGGGCGATCTTCAGCATGATCAGCGAGGGCATCTGCTCGGCACGGATGCAGTGCACCCCCGGCGCCATCCAGCGCCAGCGCAACCCACTGAGCGAGGCGCCGAAATAGGGGTGCAGCGAGGCAGGCAGATGATCCGGATCGGCCTCGGGCCGCTCCTTCGGCACGGGACGCGCGGCGCCGGCCACGGCAAGCGGCGTTTCCGCCGCCAGCTGCATCAGCATGGCCTCGCGCAGCCGCTCGCGGCGCCGATCGGGCGTGGCTGGCTGCGTCTGCTCCAGCAATGCGGAGCCGATCGCCTCGGCCTCGCGCAGGCGCTGGCGGCACTGCGGGCACTGCTCCAGGTGGGCGCCGGCCACGATGCTCAACGGCGCCGGCAGCGCGCCGGCGGCATAGCTCATCAAGGTGGATTCATGCAGGTGGTGATGCGGATTCACAGCGCACCTCCCACTTTCGACTGCAGCTGCAGGAACGCCCGCCTCAGGTGTGACTTGACCGTCCCGAGCGGCATGCCCAGCGCCTCGGCAATCTCGCTGTGGCTCTTGGCTTCGAAATAGGACATCCGCACCAGCCGCGCCTGCACCGCAGGCAGCTCGTTGATGCGCTGGCGAAGGCGCGCCTGGTCGGCGAACTGCTCGGCGCTGCTGCGCTCAACCACGTCCAGTGTTGCCGCATCTTCCACCGCTGCCTGTACCTGCATCCAGCTGCGTTCGCGCCGCACGCGGTCGATATGCAGGTTGCGCGCGATGCGGTACAGCCAGGTACTCAGTGCCCCCTGCGCAGGATCGAAGTCAGCCGCACGCAGCCATAGCCGCAACAGGCTCTCCTGCGCCAGCTCCTCGGCCACCGCGTCAGGCACGCCCAGGCCACGCAGGTACACGCACAACCGCGGCATGAAATGGTCGTAGATCCGCATGAAGCAGTCGCGATCGCGCAGCCGCGCCACGCCGTCCATGTCACCGGCCCAGTTCGTCGGCTCGCTGCTCGGCTGCTGGGAACTGGACACGGTGCGTGCGGTATCGAAGTTGAGGAGAGTGCTGGCGGCGTCAGGGTACATCTGCGTTCGCGGCGGGCGGGTGAAGGTCTGTCCTCTGTACGCGCGGGGGCAGCAATTGGATGCAGGTTACCCAACGCATCCAACCAGCCGCTCCCGGCGTATGACCAGAGCCCGCCCTTACGGATGAACACCATGCGCACCGCCTGGCTGCTGCTGTGCCTGCCCCATGCCGCGCTGGCGGCCCCCTGGCTGCGAAGCGAGGGCGTGGCCACCTCCGCACAGGGCGACATCCTCTACCGTGAAGTGCACTGGCAGCGCGAGGCAACGGAGGGCGCCGAGCGCTGGGTGCTGTACCAGTGTCCGGATGGCAAGACCTTCGCCCGCAAGCATCTGCCGGCAAGCGCCCGGCCGCAGGCACGGGGCTACTTGCTCGAGGACCGCCGCAGTGGCCAGAAGGCCGAGGTGGAGGCCGCCGGCGATTCGGTGTCGATCTCCTGGCAGGAAGATGCCGCCAGCCAGCTGCGTCAGCGCCGGCTTGAACTGCCGCCGGACGCGGTGATAGATGCAGGATTCGACGCGGCGGTGCGCCTGCACTGGCCGGCACTGCTGCGGGGCGAGCGCATCACGCTGCCATTCCTGGTGCCGGCGCGCCAGCGCTACTTCCCGGTGCAGGTGCGGCGCACCGGCCCTGTTCGCTGGCAGGACGTCGATGCCCAGGCCATCGAGGTGAGTGTGGACACCTGGTACGGCGGCATCGCGCCGCGCCTGGCCCTGGTCTACGCCACTGCCGACCGCCGCCTGCTGGAGTTCCGCGGCACCAGCAACCTGCGCGATGCGCGCGGCAGCTACCCACAGGTGATCGTTCGCTTCAACTCTCCGCCCGTCGGGCGATCAGCAAGCGACTGGCAGCAGGCGTGGGCGCAACCCCTGGCGGAGCGCTGCGTCGTGACGCCCAGGTGAAGTCGAAATTCAATGCGCCGTGGCGCATCCAATACGCATCCTGCTGCGTACAGGAGGTCACGACACCCGCCGAGATCCGCCATGGCCTCTGTAGCGCCCCTCCCCCGTCGACGCTGGCGCCTGCTGCGCACGCTGCAGCGCTGGTTCGATACCGGCAACGCCGCAGACGCCAGCGGCGAACGGCCGGGCCGCATCGACTGGGTCCGCGCCGTGCCGTTCGCACTGATGCACCTGGCCTGCATCGCGGTGCTCTGGGTGGGCATCTCGTGGACAGCGGTGATCGTCGCCGCAGCGCTTTATGCGGTGCGCATGTTCGCCATCACCGCGTTCTACCACCGCTACTTCTCGCACCGCACCTTCCAGGCATCGCGGCCCGTGCAGTTCGTGTTCGCGGTGATCGGCGCCTCCAGCGTGCAGCGCGGGCCGCTCTGGTGGGCCGCCCACCATCGCCACCATCACCGTCACGCCGACCAGCCGCTGGACCCGCACTCCCCCCGTGAAGGCGGCTTCTGGCGCAGCCACATGGGCTGGTTCCTGACCCACGAGGCCTTTGCCACCGATCTGTCGCGGGTACCGGACCTGGCACGCTTCCCGGAACTGCGCTGGCTGGACCGCTTCGATACGGCTGTGCCGGTACTGCTGGCCGCAGCGCTGTATGCACTGGGCGCCGGGCTGGAGCGCTGGGCGCCGGGCCTGCACACCTCCGGCCCGCAACTGCTGGTATGGGGCTTCTTCATCTCCACCATCGTGCTGTTCCACGCCACGGTCACCATCAATTCGCTGGCCCATCGCTTCGGCCGCCGCCGCTTCGAGACCCGCGATGACAGCCGCAACAACCTCTGGCTGGCGCTGCTCACCTTCGGCGAAGGCTGGCACAACAACCACCACTTCTTCCCGGGCACCGTCCGCCAGGGCTTCCGCTGG
The DNA here is from genome assembly GCF_036319965.1 of Stenotrophomonas sp. SMYL41. Taxonomy (NCBI): domain Bacteria; kingdom Pseudomonadati; phylum Pseudomonadota; class Gammaproteobacteria; order Lysobacterales; family Lysobacteraceae; genus Stenotrophomonas; species Stenotrophomonas sp. SMYL41. Next base: position 442,943 of record NZ_JAWIRX010000001.1, read on the forward strand.
TGGGAAGTGGACCTGACCTGGTACGGGCTGCGCGCGATGGCGGCGCTGGGGCTGGTCAAAGGGCTCAAGCCCATTCCCGAGTGGGTGCTGGCCAAGGCGAGGTACTGACATGCGCATCGCGATCATCGGTTCGGGCATCGCGGGGCTGGCCAGCGCCTGGTGGCTGGACGGCGAACACGACGTCACGCTGTTCGAGGCCAACGACTATCTGGGAGGCCACACCCACACCCACGACGTGCAGGTGGATGGCATGCGCATGGCGGTGGACACCGGGTTCATCGTGTTCAATCCCCAGCACTATCCGCTGCTGACCGCGCTGTTCGACGAGCTGGGCGTAGCCTCGCAGCCGACCACGATGAGCTTCTCGATGCACAGCGAGCGCAGCGGCGTGGAGTACAACGCCACCTCGCTGGATGGCCTGTTCTGCCAGCGCCGCAACCTGGTATCGCCGCGGTTCTGGGGCATGCTGGCCGACCTGCGCCGGTTCTACCGCGATGCCCCCCTGTTGCTGGCAGAAGACGCGGGTCCAACGCTGGGGCAGTACCTGCGCAGCCAGCGCTACGGCGATGCCTTCATCGACGAGCACCTGTTGCCGATGGCCTCCGCGTTGTGGTCGTCACCGACGGCCACGGTGGTGGATTTCCCGGCCCGCTATCTGGCCCAGTTCATGGCCAACCACCAGATGCTGCAGATGACCGGGCGCGCACCGTGGCGGGTGGTGAGCGGTGGATCGGCGCGCTATGTCGATGCCCTGCGCGCCCGCTGGCGGGTGCATGAGCGGCTGGAGTGCCCGGTGCAGTCGGTCGAGCGCATGCCCTGGGGCGCTCGCGTGCACAGCGCGGCCGGCGTGGAAGGCTTCGATGAGGTCATCCTGGCCTGCCACAGCGACCAGGCCCTGGCGCTGCTGCGTGACGCCGACCCCATCGAGCGCGAGGTGCTCGGCGCCATCCGCTACCAGGCCAATGAGGCGGTGCTGCACACCGATGCGTCATTGCTGCCGCGCAACCGCAAGGCGTGGGCGGCATGGAACGCCCACGTGCCCCGCGACCCTGCCGCGCCCTGCACGGTCAGCTACTGCATGAACCTGCTGCAGGGCCTGCCCGGCCGCACACCCCTGGTGGTAACGCTCAACCGCAGCGCGGCGATCGACCCGTCCCAGGTGCTGCGCACCCTGCACTATGCGCACCCGGTGCACGACCATGCCGCAGTGCGCGCGCAACAGCGCTGGGCCGAGCTGCAGGGCCGCCGCCACACCTGGTTCGCCGGCGCCTACTGGGGCTGGGGCTTCCATGAGGACGGCATCCGCAGCGCCCGCCGCGTGGTCGATGCACTGCGCACCTGCGAACCGCACCGTGTCATGGCCGCTCCCGGCGAGGTGGCCGCATGAGCGCCAGTGCGCTCTACTTCGGGCAGGTGATGCACCGCAGGCATCTTCCACACCCGCATGCATTCCGCTATCCGATCGCACAGCTGCTGCTCGACCTGGATGAGCTCGACAGCGTGTTCACCGGGCGCTGGCTGTGGTCGGTCAATCGCCGCAACCTGGCCGAGTTCCGTCGCAGCGATTACTTCGGCGATCCCGCCCGGCCTTTGGCCGATGCGGTGCGCGACCACGCTGCAACCTCCCTCGGCTACCGGCCGACCGGCCCGGTCCGCCTGCTTACCCATCTCCGCTTCGCCGGGCACGTGTTCAACCCGGTCAGTTTCTACTACTGCTACCGGGCCGATGGCAGCACGCTGGACTGCATCGTCGCCGAGATCACCAATACGCCCTGGAAGGAACGGCACGCCTACGTGCTGCCAGTCGCGACGGCCACGCACGAAGGCACCTCGCTGCGCTGGCAGTTCGACAAATGCTTCCATGTCTCGCCCTTCATGCCGATGGATTGCCACTACGACTGGCGGTTCAGCCGCCCCGATGAGGGCCTGCGCGTGCACATGCAGGTCTGGCGCGACGGCGGGCGCCAGTTTGATGCCACCCAGGTCATGCAACGGCGCGCCCTGGATGGTCGCGGGCTGGCCCGCGTCCTCGCCTGCTATCCACTGATGACCACCCAGGTGGTGGCCGCCATCCACTGGCACGCGCTGCGGCTGTGGCTGAAACGCAATCCCGTGCACGACCACCCCACCCTTGCCGAGAAACCGCGATGAACTCGATGACTCCTTCGGTCGCGCTGCCGCGCCCCGGCGCATTGGATGCCTTCCTGCGCCGCCGCCTGCTGGCCCAGCTCGCCCCGATGCGCGATGGCCGCCTGTGCGTGCGCGACGCGCTGGGCGAAGTCTGGCTGGGCGATGCCCGCGGCGAACTGCATGTCACCGTCACCATCGAAGACCCGGCGTTCTATCGCAAGGTGGCGGCACAGGGCAGCGTCGGCGCGGGTGAAAGCTTCATCCACGGCGAGTGGCACTGCGATGACCTGGTCGCCCTGATACGGCTACTGGTGCGCAATCGCGATCTGCTCGACAGCATGGAACACGGGCCGGCGCGCGTGGGAGGCTGGCTACTGCGCGGCTGGAACCGCCTGCGACGCAACAGCCGTGAAGGCAGCCGCCGCAACATTGCCGCGCACTATGACCTCGGCAACGATTTCTTCGCCCTGTTCCTGTCGCCGGACCTGATGTATTCCTCGGCCTTGTTCGCCAGCGAAAGCGAACCGCTGGAGTCCGCTTCGCGGCGCAAGCTGGACCACATCTGCCAGCAGCTGCAGCTCAAGCCAGGCGACCGCGTGGTCGAAATCGGCACCGGCTGGGGTGGCTTCGCGGTACATGCCGCCCAGTACTACGGCTGCCATATCACCACCACCACCATCTCTGCCGAGCAGCATGCGCTGGCCACCCAGCGCGTGCGGGATGCAGGGCTGCAGGACCAGGTCACGCTACTGATGCAGGACTACCGCGACCTGCAGGGCCAGTTCGACAAGCTGGTATCGATCGAGATGATCGAGGCCATCGGCGCCGAGTACCTGGACACCTACATGGCTACGCTGCAACGCCTGCTCAAGCCGGATGGCGTTGCCCTGCTGCAGGCCATCACCATCGAGGACCATCGCTACGAACAGGCCCGGCGCAGCGTCGACTACATCAAGCGCTATGTGTTTCCGGGCAGCTTCATTCCGTCGATCAACGCGATCATGGCGGCCAAGACGCGATCCTGTGACCTGCAGCTGGTCGCCCAGCAGGATTTCGGCCACTCCTACGCACTGACCCTGCGCGCCTGGCGCCAACGCTTCCTTGCCCAGCTGCCCGCTGTGCAGGCACAGGGCTTTGATACGCGTTTCTGCCGGATGTGGGAGTTCTACCTGGCCTATTGCGAGGGCGGCTTCCTGGAGCGTTCGATCGGCGTTTCGCATCTGCTGCTGGCGCGCCCGGGGCATCGTCCCGTTGGCGCATCGGGTCAAGGCGGCTGAGATGCGCCGGTTCTGGGCCAATCTGCTTGGCAACCAGCTGGTCTGGCTGTGCGCCGTTGCCGGCGCCGGGCGCGGCTGGCAATGGCCAGCGCTGCTGGCAGCGTCGCTCTACATCGGCAGCCAGCTGCTGACCTCGCCGCAACCTCGGCTGGATCTTCGGCTGATGCTGTTGGCGCTGGCCTGCGCGTGGCTGGTCGACGCCAGTGCCGCCGCCAGCAGCACCGTGCGCTACGCTGCCGCCCCACTGGATTGGGCACCGCCCCCCTGGATCATGGCGTTATGGGCCGCGTTTGCGATGACGCTGACCACTTCGATGCGCTTCCTGCTGCGCCACCTTGCCCTGCCAGCCGCGTTCGGCCTGCTGCTGGCCCCGCTGGCCTATCTCTCCGCAGCGCGCGGTTTCGATGCGGTTCGATTCACTGCGCCGCTGTGGCAGGGCCTGCTGGTGCTGGGGGTGGGCTGGGCCATCGCGCTTTCGCTGCTGTGCACGGCCGCTCGTCGCGGTTCCCGCACCATCCCGCCACCCTTGGCCGGAGCACCGTCATGATCACTCTGTTGTGGGTCCTGCTGTATGCCGTGCTGGTGATGAGCTGGGGCTGGGCCTGGCAGCGCCGCCACCGCAACATCGGCGTGGTCGATGTGCTCTGGGCCAAGGGCGTGGGCGCTTCGGCCCTGTTGCTGGCGCTGCTCGGCGAGGGTGCGGCGGCGCCACGGATCGCGCTGAGCGTGCTCGGTGGCCTATGGGGCAGCCGACTCGCCCTGCACCTGTGGCACCGGGTCCGTCACGAACAGGAGGACGGCCGCTACCGTTATCTGCGCGAGCACTGGCAGGGGCATCAAGGCAGGATCTTCGGCTTCTTCATGGCCCAGGCGCTGCTGGTCGTGCTGTTCGCCCTGCCCTTCGTCGCGGTGGCTGCCAATCCGCAGGCAAGCATGACGCTGTGGATCGTGGCCGCCGCACTCGTCTGGCTGCTGAGCGTCGGTGGCGAGAGCCTGGCCGACCATCAGCTGGCCAGGTTCCGCGCGAATCCAGCGAACAAGGGCCGCACCTGCCGCGACGGGCTCTGGCGCTACTCCCGCCACCCCAACTACTTCTTCGAGTGGCTGCATTGGTTCAGCTATGTCCTGCTCGCGGTCGGCTCGCCACTGTGGTGGCTGGCGTGGGCCGGCCCGCTGCTGATGTACGTGTTCCTGCGCTACCTGAGCGGCATCCCGTTCACCGAGAAGCAGGCACTGCGCAGCCGCGGCGACGATTACCGCGCCTACCAGCGCAGCACGCCGATGTTCTTCCCCTGGTTTCCCCGTTCTTCCAAGGAGTATTCCGCATGAGCGCGATCCCGTCACTGACCCCGGCCGACGACGCGGAAACCGGGCTGATCGCCTGGGCCGAACGCGGGCTGGTTCCCGATGCGGCACTGCGGGCCGGCATCCGTCGCCTGTGCGCGCAACGCCTGCACGAGGAAATGCTGGGCGGCATCGAGGCACAGTCCGCGCGCTTCGACCGTCGCATCGCAGAACTGGCCGGCAGCCCACTCGCGCTGCATACCGACGCGGCAAACCGCCAGCACTACGAAGTTCCCGCGGCCTTCTTCCAGGCCTGCCTGGGCAAGCGGCTGAAGTACAGCAGCTGCTACTACCCCACCGGGCGCGAAACGCTGGACCAGGCCGAGGACGCCATGCTGGAACTGTACGGCCAGCGCGCCGGACTGGCCGATGGCCAGCACATTCTCGAACTGGGCTGTGGTTGGGGTTCGCTGACCCTGTGGATGGCCGAGCGCTACCCCACCGCTGCGATCACGGCGGTGTCCAATTCGCACAGCCAGCGCCAGCACATCATGGCGCAATGCCAGGCCCGGGGCCTGCACAACGTCGAGGTGCTGACCCGCGACGTCAACCAGCTCGAGTTGCCCGGCGCACGCTTCGACCGCTGTGTCTCGGTGGAAATGTTCGAACATGTGCGCAACTACGAACGGCTGCTCGCGCGCATCAGCCAGTGGCTGAAGCCCGACGGCGCGCTGTTCGTGCACATCTTCGCCCATCGCACGCTGATGTACCCGTTCGAGACCGAGGGTGGCGACAACTGGATGGGGCGTCACTTCTTCACCGGCGGACTGATGCCTGCCGCCGACACCCTGCTGCATTTCCAGCGCGACCTGCGGCTCGATCAACGCTGGCTGCTGGACGGCACCCACTACCAGCGCACCGCCGACCACTGGCTGGCCAACCAGGATGCAGCCCGCGAGAAGGTGATGCCGGTTCTGGTCGCAACCTACGGCCAGGCCGCGGCGAAGCTCTGGTGGCAGCGCTGGCGCATGTTCTGGATGGCATGCGCCGAGTTGTTCGGCTACGACGACGGCCAGCAGTGGCTGGTCGCCCACTATCTCTTCCGCCCCCGTTGAGGTGTGACATGCGCATGCGCTCGCTGCTTCCCCTGCTGGCATTGAGCCTGTTTGGTTCCGGCTGCAGTTCCAGCGATACCCGTCCCCTGCCTCGCCCTCCATCAGTGGACGTGCCACGCTTCATGGGCGACTGGTATGTGATCGCCCACATACCGTCGTGGCCGGAGCGCGAGGCCTTCGACGCGGTGGAGAGCTACACATTGAAGCCGGACGGGCGCATCCAGACGACCTTCACCTATCGCAAGGGCAGTTTCGACGCCCCGCAGAAGTCGATGCACCCGGTGGGACGGGTCGAGAAACAGGGCAATGGCGCGATCTGGGGCATGCAGTTCATCTGGCCGATCCAGGCCGAGTATGTGATTGCCTGGCTGGACGACCACTATGGGCAGACCATTGTCGCGCGCAGCAAGCGCGACTATGTGTGGTACATGGCGCGCACGCCACAGGTGTCCGAGAGCGACTACCAGCAGGCCGTGCAACGCATCGCGGCCATGGGCTACGACACCGGCAAGCTGAGGCGCGTACCGCAGTCGGTGCGATAGATCGCGGCAGCCGCCCGCGCCCGCCCCGGCGTGACGCGTCACATTAATATCTCTTCAAAGGGTATCGGTAGCCGGCGACTTTCGACCTGACGATACGCCCGACCCATGGATCAGCCCCTATCGATGGAGGGCATCCATCGATCTTTAGGAATAGTCGTAAAATCGCAACGAATTCGATGTTCGACGCGACAGCAGCGCCAGAATGACGGCCACGCCCATGGGCGCTGACCACCTCCCGCGCATGAATGGATTTCCTGCACCGCGTCGGCTTCGCCTGGCGCTCCTGGATGACCACGAAGTCGTCCGTCGCGGCACCGCCCTCCACCTTTCAGGCGACCTCCGGTTCGACATCGTCGCCAGCCATGGCTGCAGCGCCGATCTGCTCAGCAGCCTGCAGGGCACGCACGTTGACGTGGCCATCATCGATCTCACGCTTGCCCGTGGCGACCTGGGCGGCATCGAGCTGGTTGCGCGGCTGTGCCGGGAGTTCCCGCGCACGCCGTTGCTGGCCTTCGCCACACCCTCGCCCACCACCAACCTCAACCGCCTGATCGATGCCGGGCTCAGCGGATTCGTCAGCAAGGCCGAGCCACTTCCTGCACTGTCCGATGCCATCGTGCGCGTTTCGCAGGGCCTGACCCGGGTTCCACCGGACGTCAGGCTGGCCGGCGATCGCGGTGAGCTCAGCCGCAACGAGCGCGAGGTGCTGGGCCTGCTGCTGGAAGGCCTGACCGTCTCCGAGATCGCCCTGCGCCGGCATCGCAGCATCAAGACCGTCAGCACACAGAAGGTCGCCGTGCTGCGCAAGCTGGGATTGCGCAGCGATGTGGAAATCTACGCACTGCGCGAGCGACTGGAGACCCCGTGAGGCACCACCCGCCGCTGCGCCGTCGCTTCCTGCCCACGGGGTTGCTGGTGCTCCTTCTCCTGCCCGCTGCGTCGGCCGAAGATATCCGGTCGCCACGCTGGCTACCGGGTAGCAGCGTGCGGGTCGCCACGGCGCCTTCCCTGCGGCCGCTGCCCGCAGCATTGGCCGATGCCTCATCACCGCCAACGCTGGCCCATGGCTACGCCAGCCTGGTGGCCCGGCATGCCCAACTCAGCTTCCTGGAACGGCCCTATCCGACCACCGCCGCGTCGATCCTCGCGGTGTGCCATCACGAGGCCGATCTGGTCATGGTCTTTGGCGGGGCGAGACACCAGTCGCTCCCCTGCCCCGACCTTGCCGCGTCCCGCCGCTTTCGCGGCGGCGCCACCCTGCTGGCCGGGCGCACGGGCGAATGGCTGCCACGGGAGATGCGCGAACTCGACGGACGGGTCGTCGCCGTGGTTGAAGGCGGGCCCTACGCCGGTTGGCTGCGCGCACATCATCCACAGATCCGGCTGCAGCAACTGCCCAACCGGTATGCGGCATTGAAGGCGGTCGAATCCGGCCTGGCGGACGCGGCGATTGGCCTGGAGCCCACACTGCGCCCCCTGGTTCGACGCCATTTCAATGGCAGCCTGCGCCTGCAGTCGTTCGACAGCAGCTTCTCCACGGACCTCTACCTGCTCGTCCGCCACGAAGACCGGCAGTTGCTGGAGCGCATCCAACAGGCATTGCGGGAGATCACGCTGGAGGAGCATGCGGGCCTGCTTCGACTCTGGGCTGGACAGACCTTGCCTGCGGCCGCGGGGAATGCACTGGACTGGATGCAGGCGTCGCCCCCGCGCGGGTGGCTGCTGCTGGCCCCGCTGCTGATCGCCCTGCCGCTGCTGTGGCGCGCAACCGGCCACCTGCGGGCACGCGGTGACCGAAGCGGCGCACATGCCATCGGGGTGATCAGTCACGAGATGCGCAACTCGGCGCAGGCCGTGCTGGCCTCGATCGAACTGCTTGGACAATCGACACTACCGAAGGGCGAGCGCGATCTGCTCGCCGCTGCCAGCACGGCCAGCCACGCCCTGCGCAGCCTGTTGAATCGTGCACTGGACTTTTCGCGGCTCGCCAGCGGCGCGTTCAAGCCGCATCCGCAACCCTGCGATGCAGCACAGCTGTGCCGGCAGGCACTGGAGGCGATCCGGCCAGAGGCCCGGCGGAAAGGCCTGCAGCTGCATTTCGATGCCCGGAACGCATACCCGTCCTTCATCCTGGTGGACGCCGATGCGCTACGCCAGATTGCCAGCAATCTACTGGCCAACGCGGTGAAGTTCAGCGATATCGGCGGCGTCGAGCTGCGCCTGCAGCTGATGCCGGCGGCGCGGCCGCGGGAACTGCTGCTGGAGGTGATCGACAGCGGCATCGGCATTGCACCGGCGCAGGTGGCCGCCCTGTTCCAACCTTTCCAGCAAGGCAGCAGCGGGCACCAACGTGGCGGCAGTGGCCTGGGGCTTTCGATCGCGCGCGAGCTGGCCCGCGCCATGGGGGGCGACCTCACCGTGCACAGCGTGCTGGGCCGCGGCAGCCGCTTCATCCTGCGCCTGCCGGTGTCTCCTGCAAGTGCCAGCGCGGATGCCGAAGACCTGTGCGCTGGCGCCACGCCACTGGCCGGCCTGCATCTGCTGCTGGTGGAGGACCACGAGCTCAATCGCCACGTCATCGCCGAACAGCTGCGGCGCTGGGGTGCCGAGGTGTGCGCCGTGGAAGATGCGGCCAGTGCCCTGGCCGAACAGCTGCGCCAGCCCCGTCCCGCCGCATTGATCGACATTGGACTGCGTGGCATCGATGGTCACGCGCTGGCGCGCGAACTGCGTGGGCGCGCGGGGCAGTCCATCCGCCTGATCGCGTTGTCTGCCCGCACCGGGCGGCGTCATCGCGCACGCTGCCGCCGCTCGGGCTTCGACGCGGTACTCGCCAAGCCGCTGCGCGCCGCCCAACTGCTGCCTGCGCTCGGCACTGCGCGGCCGGATGGCCTGGACACTTCCGTGCAGTCGATTGAAATGGACGCGGCCTACATCGCCGACATCCGCGATGAGCTCGGCAACCTGGAGCGGGTTGTCGATCGTGCAGACGCATCGGCACTAAGCCATCACGCACACCGATTGCAGGGCACGCTGCAGATGCTGGGCCAATGCGGGCACGCGGCCATCGCGGCGGAGCTGGCCGATCTGGCGCATGACGCCGCGCCGGACTGGGCCGATGCACGACGCCTGCTGGACGTGCTGCTGGCCGGACAGGGCTCCCGCGCAGCGGGAACCCGGTCAGAGCCCTGATCAGGCGGCGAGGCGTTCGACCTGGCGGCGGGTCAGGTCGTTGAAGCGACCCAGCGACATCAGGTGCTGGTGGATCAATGCCAGCCAGCCGCTGCGGTGCCATTCGATCACGGTTGCTTCCGGCAGGGCAACGAACTTCTCGACGTCCACGACCAGGAAGCCGTTGAGGTTGAACTCGCGGCCATCGGGGGTACGCACAGTCGCATTGCGCTCGACCAGAAGGCCGTTGTCGATCAGCGCCTTGGAGAAGGCCTGGGTCTGTTCGTGCTCGCGGGTGTACTGGCCGCAGAACTCCAGCGCCTGCTGCACCATTTCGGTAGCCTTGCCGTCAACGAACAGCGGCTGGCCTTCTTCGCCGCCCTTGACCACGCGCGGGCTTTCCTCGTCGATGCCCAGCAGGAAGTCATTCTCCGCGCCGGTGTCGATGAAGATGAAGGGGTGGCGGCGCAGGTAGGCCGGGATGTAGGCCTCGTCTTCCCACAGGCCGTCCTTGATGAACAGGTTCTGGTCGGACACGCCCACGGCGGCCATCGGCACCGCGGTCGGGCCAGCGAACAGGATCGGGAAGTGGTGCAGGGCCAGCGAGAATTCGCCCAGTACCAGCGGGATGGCGTTGTTGCCAGCGGCGAATTCGAGCTTGCCCGGCAGGATGCGCAGATCGGCATGCACATCGGCCTGCAGCGGCACCGGACGGGTATAGAACAGGGGGGCGCCGCTCGGCGCCGCTTCGGTGGTGGTGTCGCTGGTGGTGGTCATCTTGGGAACCGTTCGATCATGCGCGCCTGCCATCCCGGGCACGCCAGCGGGAACAACCTGAATCCCGCATTATCAACAAGCTCGATGACAACGGCCACCCCACCGGCGAACTATTTCAGCTGCAGGGGGTAGCGCTGCCAGAGCACGTGGACCAGGAACCCGGCCAGCTCGGTGTCGCGCGCACTCACCGCGGCGCGGATCTTGTCCAGCAGCACCATGTCACTGCAGGAGCGCACGTCGGCATGGTTGGCCTGCCCCGCCCTGCGTGCACGGTAGCGCGCGGCCCGCTGCGCATCGCTCATCGCGTACCCGAACTTGGGCGGACGACCGCGCTTGCGCGGCAAGGTCAGCTCCAGGGTTCCGGGGTCTTTGTCATCACGCATGGGCAGGGTGCGGGCGGCGGCGAGCAACGGGGGGTGCGCAATTTATCGTGAGGCATCACTTTAATCCAGCTTTTTCTGCAGTTTTGTTGCGATGCAGTGCAAAAAGCGGACCCCCTGAGAACGGCATCCACGCGTTGCGTGGATCTGCTGCAGAGCCCGCAACCCGATCACCCGGTAGATCCGCGCCATGCGTGGATACGGGAACCGGCCGACACGAAAAAAGGGAGCCCGCGAACGGGCTCCCTCACCTTCTTCATGCCGCTCGAACCGGCTCGTAGCCGTGCAGATGCGCCTCGCTGCTGGCCCGCCCCTGGCTGAGCGAGCGCAGCGAGGTGGTGTAACCCACCAGCTGCGCCAGCGGCGCAAAGCCGTTGACCTCCGCACGACCGTCCTGGTCGTCGATGCGGGCAATGCGACCATGGCGACGGTTGAGGTCGCCGACCACATCACCCACCGATGCCGACGGCGAATGTACCGTCACCGCCATCACCGGCTCCAGCAGCTGCGTACCGCCCTCTGCCAGCGCGGCCTTGATCGCCTCGGCACCGGCGCGATGGAACGCCATCTCCGAGGAGTCCTTGGCATGGGTCTGGCCATCGACAAGACTGACCTCGATGCCCACCACCGGATGTCCCTGCGGGCCTTCCGACAGCGCGGCACGCACGCCCTTTTCCACCGCTGCAATGAAGCTGCGCGGCACCACGCCACCGACGATGCGGTCGTTGAACACCACCTGGCCATCCTCGCGCGGCGACACATCCAGCACCACATGCGCGAACTGGCCCTGGCCGCCGGTCTGCTTGACCAGCCGCCCGACCACGCCAGTCATCGCACGCATTGGCGTCTCCTGGTAGGCCACGCGCGGCGAACCCACGCCCACGTCGACCTTCCATTCGCTGCGCAGGCGTTCGACCATCACCTCCAGGTGCAGCTCGCCCATGCCCCAGACCAGGGTTTCCGCCGTGTCGCGATCGGTTTCGACGCGGAACGACGGGTCTTCCTGGGCCAGGCTGGCCAGGCCCTGCGCCATCCGGATCAGGTCGGCCGCACGTGCAGGCTCCAACCGCCAGGCCAGCACCGGCGCCTGTGCCTGGATGTTCTCCAGGCGCAGCGGCTGCGCACGGCTGCTCAGCGTTTCACCGCTGACCGCGTCCTTCCAGCCCAGCACCGCCACGATGTCACCGGCCACGGCCTGTTCGATGTCGTGGGTCTGGTCGGCCTGCACCCGCACCAGGCGGCTGACACGCCGCCCCTGCGGATGCTGCGAACTGGCCACGGCGTCGCCCACCTTCAAGGTGCCCGAGTACAGCCGCACGAAGCTCAGCGCGCCGTGCTGCTGATGGGTGATCTTGAACAGCAGGCCGGCCAGCGGACCGTCTGGATCCGGCGGCAACACCACGTCGCCATCTTCGCTTTCGGCGGTCACGGCAGGGCGATCCAGCGGCGAAGGCAGGTAATCGACCACCGCATCCAGCAGCGCCTCGATGCCCTTGTCCTTGAACGCGGCACCGGCCAGCACCGGCAAGCCCGCACCGGCCAGCGTCGCCCGGCGGATCGCCGCGCGCAGCAGTTCGGCATCGATCACGCGGCCTTCCAGCCAGGCATCGGCCAGCAGTTCGTCGTGGTCGGCCACGGCCTCCACCAGTGCGTCGCGGTGCGACTGCCACAGGGTGCGCGCCGCATCGTCCCACGGCGTGATCGTCGCCACGGCGGCGTCCTGCCACCGCAGCACGCGCTCATCGACCAGGTCGACCCATCCGTTGAAGCCGCTTTCGCTGCCCAGTGGCACACCGAGCGCCCACGGCCGCGCCTGCAGCTTGTCCTGCAGCTGCTCCAGCACGCGCTGGAACGAGGCACCAACGCGGTCCATCTTGTTGACGAACGCGATCAGCGGCACGCGGTGGCGCCGCGCCTGGCGCCACACGGTTTCCGACTGCGGCTGCACGCCATCCACCGCCGAGAATACGGCCACGGCACCGTCGAGCACGCGCAGCGAACGCTCGACTTCGATGGCGAAGTCGATGTGGCCCGGGGTGTCGATCAGGGTCAGCCGATGCGGCGGCAGGTCGCGCGGCGCCCACTGCGCCTGTACCGCGGCGGCGCCGATGGTGATGCCGCGCTCGCGCTCGATCGCCGAGAAATCGGTGGTCGCATTGCCATCGTGCACTTCGCCCACGCGATGGATCTCACCGCTTTTCCACAGCAGGCGTTCGGTCAGCGTGGTCTTGCCGGCGTCGATGTGGGCAATGATGCCAAGGTTGCGACGGCGGGAGAGGACTTGGGTGTTCATGAGAGAGGTTCCTGCAAAGCCAACTTCGGGGGCCGCACACCCCGGTTGGCGACAGGGTGCGCGGCTAGCGTTCGGTCTCGGCGATCTGGTGCATGGCACGTTCTCCTTGCGGTACATCGGCTTACGGGGAATGGAACTGCGGAAACGAAAAGAGCGCCCCGGAGGGCGCTCTGTAGAAGGTCCAGCGATGGCCGTCTCAACGGCCTCGTGGGGCTCCAGGCAGACACGCCCGTTCCGCGCTTGCGCGGGTCAGGGTGAAAAACTTCAGGAGCGGCATCCGGTTCATGGGGCGCATTCTAGACCTGCCAATCTGGCGCGCAAGTGAATATTGCGCACATAAATAGAACGATGAGGCCGACGGGCCACGGGGTCGGATCCCTTTGCCACGGGCAAAGGGCTCCGACCCCAGCTCAGCTCACTTGCACTCATGCAGCTTGCGGGCCTCAGCCACGGTCGCAGCCCGGTCGTCCCCCATCGAGGTCCATTCCTTCAACGACATCGCCGGATCCACCTGCGGCAGCCTCGGCCCCTCATGGACAACCACCTCGGTCCAGCTTCCCACCGGCGCCAGCTCGGACAGGCGTGCCGCCTGGTCGTCTTCGGTGCTGAACCTGTCGTCCGGGCTCGCCGGGGGCGTCGTGTTCACGGTCTCGGTCTTTCGGGAACGCACACGTATCGCGCCGCCCGGCATGCGTTGGGTGGTCACCTCGAAGCGCTCTACACCATAGGCCCACGGGCTTTCCCCCGCGCTACGGAGCTCGCTGCCATCGGCCGCCACAGCCAGTGATTCGCCCGATGCGGCGCCGACGGCAGTGATGGCCGCCAGGCTGGCCAACATGGCCTGGTAAGCGAACATCTGGCGCTGCTCTGCGGTCAACGCCACCGTTCTGCCCTCGGGAAATTTCAGATACACCGCACCCTCGCACAGTGTCAGCACCTGCTGGCCATCCCAGCTGAACTGCATCTCGCCACTGGCGTAATAGCGGGTGTTCATCAACGACACTGCGGCGCCATCGCCGGCGGAGCGGCGCGTCTCGATGAGGGATGCCCGCTCGGTGGCGTCACCCAGCGAAATGGACGTTGCTGGTGTAGCAGCTACACCACCGGCAACCGCGGTCATTGCGGCAACGAAGGCGCCGCGCAGGAAGAAACGCATCATCACATCAGTCCATTGAAGAGAACGAACCGCGCATGATACGTCGCCAGGCGGAGTACCTTAATGCTCAGGTCACCACCACCAGCGGCACCCCACGGCGCGGATGCTCCAGCACCACCACATCCTGCTGGTAGACCCGCTGCAGGTTGTCTTCGGTCAGCACCTGCAGCGGCGTGCCATCAGCCGCCACCCTGCCCTGCTCCAGCAGCACGATGCGGTCGGCATAGCCAGCGGCCAGGTTCAGGTCGTGCAGCACCACGATCACGCATGCGCCGGCCTCGGCACAGCCGCGCACACTGCGCAGGGTGCGTTCCTGGTGGCGCAGGTCCAGCGCTGCAGTCGGCTCATCCAGCAGCAGCAACGGCGTGTCCTGGGCCAGCACGCGCGCGAACGTGGTCCGGGCGGACTCGCCGCCGGACAGCTGCTGCACCTCACGCAGGCGCAGCGCCTGCAGTTCGGCGGCATCGATCGCTGCTTCCACCTGCGCGTCATCCACTGCCGGGTCCGGCGGGTGTGGCAGCCGCCCCATCGCCACCACTTCCTCCACGCTGAAGGCAAAGCGCACGCCGTGCTCCTGCGGCATCACCGCGCGCTCGCGTGCCAGTGGCCCGGCCTTGTAGGTGGCCAGCGGCCTGCCCAACAGACTGACTTCGCCCACGTCGGCGCGCAGGTCACCGGCTGCCACAGCCAGCAACGTGGACTTGCCCGCGCCATTCGGGCCCACCAGCGCGGTGACCGTACCCGGTTCGAACGCCAGCGAGATGCCATGCAGGATCTCGCGCTGCTGGCGGCGCACCACCACCTCGTGCAGTTTCAACAGCACGCTCATGGCGCAGCCTTGCGGCGCTGCTGCAGCACCAGCCAGAGGAAGAACGGTGCGCCCAGCGCTGCCGAGAACAGGCCCAGCGGAATCTCTGCCGGCGGATCCAGCGTGCGAGCCGCGGTGTCGGCCACCACGATCAACAACGCACCGAGCAGCCCGGAAAGCGGCAGCAGCCAGCGATGGCCCGGGCCCACCAGCAGCCGCGCCACGTGCGGCACCACCAGGCCAACGAAACTGATCGAACCGGCAAAGGCCACGGCCGCGCCCACCAGCAGCGCACTGAACGCCACCAGGCGGCGACGCGTGCGGGGAACATCCAGCCCCAGATGCTGGGCCTGGCGTTCGCCCAGCGCCAGCATGTCCAGCGGCGTAGCCAATCGCTGCAGCGCGAATACGCCAATCGCAAACAACGGCACCACCGCTGCCACGTCGGCCCAGTTGGCGCGCGCCAGCGAACCCATCTGCCAGAACACCAGCGATTGCAGCTCGCTTTCGCTGGCGATGTAGGTCAGGAAGCCGATCAACGCCGAGCAGAACGCCGCCATCGCGATGCCGACCAGCAGCAGCGTAGCGTTGCCCGTACCCTTGCCGGGCCGGGCCAGCGCATAGGTCAGGCCGATCGCCAGTGCACCACCACCGAAGGCTGCAACCGGCACCAGCCAGCCGGCCGCACCGGCAGCGCCAAGCACGATGGCGGCGACCGCGCCCAGTGCGGCGCCCTGGCTGACACCGACGATGCCAGGATCGGCCAGCGGGTTGCCGAACAATCCCTGCAGGCTGGCACCGGCCATCGCCAGCGAGGCGCCGACCATCGCGCCCAGCAGGGCGCGCGGGATGCGCAGCTGCCAGACCACGGCCAGGTCACGACTGCTGACCGCCTGAGGATCGAGCAGACCCAGCTTCACCGCCAGCGCCTGCATCACCTCCAGCGGCGGCAACCGCAACGGACCCACGGCGAACGAGGCCAGCACTGCCCCCAGCAGTGCCAGCAGCGCCACCAGCAACATCGTCCGCCCGCGACGGCGGCGCCGATCCGCCGGACTCATGCCTTCGGCAACGCCGCCAGGGCCTTGGCCAGCGCCAGCGCACCGGCACCGGAGCCGACGCTGGTGTACTTCAGCTGCACATCCGGCATCACCCAGACCCGATTGGCCTGCCCGGCAGGGGTCTGCTTCAGCGTCGGGTAGGACTTCCACAGGCCTTCAGCACCACCGAACAGCTGCAGGTCATGCTCGGTCACCAGGATCACCTCCGGCGCTGCCGCGACCACACCTTCATTGCTCAGCTGCGAGTAGTTCTTCACTCCCGCCTCGGTACCGATGTTGACCCCGCCGGCCAGGGCGATCAGCTGCGCCGACGCACTGTCCGCACCGGCCACGGTCGGGGAGCCACCGGCGCCGGTGGCCGAAACGTGGATCACTCGTGGCGCATGGCCCAGGCCCTTGCCAATCGCTGCAGCCTCGTCGAGCTGACGCTGCACCTGCGTGGCAAGCGCCTGCCCTGCCTCGGCCAGCCCTAGTGCGGCGGCGACCTTGCGCACCTTGTCCGGCGCCGGCTGCAGGTCATCGATGACCACCGCCGGTTCGCCCACCTCACGCAGCTTCTTTGCAAGCTCCGTGTGCCGGCGCAGGCTGTTGCCGAGGAACAGCGAGCCCTGCAGGCTCAGCACGCCCTCCACGCCAGTGGTGCGATTGAACAGGAACTGATGCGGCGCGGCCAGGCCGGCCCGGGTGGTGGTGTTGGTTGGCGCGGCGAACACCTGCTTGTCCAGCCCCAGCGCTTCGATCACCGCGATCACGTCGTCACCGCCGGCGATGATGCGGCTGGTATCGGCCACCTCGACGTCGGCCCCATCATCGGAATGCACCGTGGCCGGCAGCACGGCCTTCTGGTCGCGCACGGCCGGCATGTCGGTGCCAGCCACGCGCTGCCAGCCAGCCGGCAACGCAACGTCGCCAGCCGCGGCCGCAGCGGCAGGCTCAGCCGGCTTGCCGGTGTCCGAGGGCGCCGACGGACCGCCACAGGCGGCCAATGCCAGCGAAACAGCCAGCGGAAGTGCGCACAGGCGCAGACGGGACGCGATGTTCATGCTCGTTCTCCTTGCTGGCAGGGCGACGCGCACGCCGCCCTGCCGTGTGGCTTACTGCTTCGGGGTGATGCGGGTGATGCGGTCGCCCTTCGGGTCTTCGGCGCCACGCGACTTGTTCACCGCGAACACGTTGCCCTTGCCATCGGCACGGACATGGTTCGGCAGCGTGCCGCCATCGAGGTTGGCGACCACCTTGCCGTCGCCGTTGACCACGGTGACGGTGCCGGCGCCGCGATTGCTCACATAGGCCAGGCCGGAAGCATCATCGAAGGCAACGTTGAGCGCACCGGCGCCGACCGGCACGTCATGCAGCACCTTGCCGGCGGCCACATCGACGATCAGCAGGTTGTCGGTGCCCTGCGAGGCCACGTACAGGCGGTTGCGCGCCGCATCGAAGGCCACGCCCGAGGCGCTGATCGAATTACCCAGGTCGATGACCTTCTCGACCTTGCCGCTGGCCACGTCGATCACCGCCGCTTCCGGGGTGCCAATGCTGACGGTGAACAGCTTGCCGCCCTTCTCGTCCAGCACCAGGCTCATCGGCGTGAACTTGCCGTCATCCACGCCCGATTCCAGCGTCACCGCCGGCAGTTCCTTGAAGGTCTTGGCATCGAACACCGACAGGTGGTCCTCACCCGTGGCCGAGGCGAACACCTTGCCGTGGGTGCCATCGACCACCACGTCGCGCGCGTGCGGAACGGCGTCGACCGGGAACTGGTGGACCAGCGACAGGTCCTTCTGGCGATAGACCGCGATGGAGTTCTGGCGGGTATTGGTAACCCAGACGTTGCCGTTGGTGTCATCCACACCGACGCCGTAGACCGCGTACACCGCGCCATTGGTGCTGCCCGGCACCGGCGCCGGGGTGATCGCCTTGGTCACCTTCAGCGACTTCGGGTCCAGCTTCAGCAGCTGCGACTGGGTCACCGGCGGGCGACCCACCGCCGAGGTCACGAACACCGCATTGCTGGCGGCGCTGTAGGCGGACTGGTACAGGCCCGGCACCAGCTTGCTGGACTGGGTGGAGAACTGCGCCTGGCCGGACAGCGGCAGCTGCGGCGAGACGCGCAGCTTCAGCACGGTGGCTGCGGCCGGCTGGCTGGCGCGCACCACCACCGGATGGGTGCCCGGCACGGCATCAGCCGGAATGCTCAGCTGGGTCTTGAAGTTGCCATCGGCATCGACCACCAGCGGCTGCGTGTTGAGCACGCTGTCGCCACGCAGCAGGCTCACCTTCTGGCCCGGTACGAAACCGCGTCCAACGACGTCCGCGGTGCTGCCGGGGACGACATTCTCACCGCGTGAGACCACCTGGCCCTTGAAGGTGGCGTTGGCCGGCTGATCGAACACCGGCTGCGCGGTGGCGGTCACCGCCAGCAACAGGCCGGCAGCGAGGGAAGTGAGACGGAAAGACGGACGGAACGACATGGAAGGCTCCTTGCACACGTAGGCCGCGCCACGTAGCGCGGGATTCATCGGTTGCCTGGGCCGCTGCACATCGGCAGCCTCGCCTGGGTAGTGGGGTCGCACGACGAGGCGTGCGAAGGGATTCACTCGGTGGCGTTGTCACCGCCACTGGGGCCGCCGTCGCCAGCGCTGCGATCGGTCACGCCGTAAAGCTCATGCAGTGCTGCATGGAACGAGGCCGGCAGCATCGGGCCGTGGCCGAGGCCGGGGAACTCGCGGTACTGCACGCTCAGTCCCGGCACCTTGCCCAGCCGTCCGGACAACTGCATTGCCGCGTCCGGGGTAGCGCCACCGATGCGGCGGAGGTGCGCGACCACGCGCGGGTTGTTCATGTCACGCTTGCCGCGATCACCGACACGCTCGGCGCCACCCAGCATCAGCCACAGCTTCGCCGGCTGGCCGTGCACGTTCTGCACGAACTGCTGCTCCGGATCGCCCAGCGCCGCGCCCTGGCTCCACCACAGCGACGGACTGGCCGCCAGGTAGGACTGGAAGGCGGCGGGACGGGTGTACAGCGCATTGAGCACGAACAGCCCGCCCAGCGAGTGGCCCCACAGCGCTTGCTGCTGCGTATCGATGCGTGCGCGACGCTCGACTTCGGGCTTGATGCGGCGTTCGATCACATCAAGGAACGCGGCAGCACCACCGCCGACCGCCTGGGTCGTACCGCTCTCATCGTCGGCACGGTCGATCCACGCGGTGTAGTCGCGGGTGCGCGCCTTGGAATCGATGCGCAGGTCGTTGTCATAGCCGATCAGCACCAGCACCGGCGGCGCCTTGCGCGCGGCCAGTTCGGCCAGCAGTGGCTGGTCCAGCACCATCGCCACGGCATTGCCGTCCAGCGCGTACAGCACCGGGGATGGCGCACTGGCGGCCTTGGCAGGAATCGCCAGGTTCACTCGCCAACGCCGCTGCTGGTCCGGGCTGTTCACCACGAACTGTTCAAAGCGATAGCTGGCCGCCGGCTCGTCGAGCACGGTGTGGCCGATCTTCTGCAGCGGATTGCGCTGCTGCGCATGGGCGTACGGAGTGGCCAGGAGCAGACCCATCATCAAGGCGACCAGGCCGCGGGCCAGCGGACCACGGCGCGAATGCAGGACGAAATGCTTCATCAGCGGCGGCAGATGCGGCCCAGGGCCGCCCGTTCACAAGGGACCGCAGTCTACCTTAAACGCGAATGATTATCACATCGATCACACGTCACGCTGTGTATCACGCGCGCGACGACCGGGTTGCACTGGACGCAGTGTTTCCCCTATTTTGCCGGCCACCGGGGCATTGGATCGCCCTGCTCACAGCGCAGCCATGGAAGGTGGGCAACCTGCCGCCGACCAGGCCGCGTTCATCCGCGCCACGAACACATGGGATTGAATCCCATGATTGTGAGACTCTCTTGAAGCACACCACCCTGATGGCCCTCTCCCTCGGCTTGCTTGCGCCGCTGGCCGCGCACGCCGCGCAGGATCTGCCGGCGCTCTACCAGGCCTATGAAGAGGCAGGCAATTCGTCACTGGGCATGGAAGAACTCAACCAGACGGTGACGTTCAGCGCCGTCGCGCTGGGCGTCTCCAGCAACCTGGCGGGCGAGCTCCTGGTCGAGGCCGGCGATGACCAGGGCAATGTCCTGGCCCGGCTGACCACCGACGACGAACAGCAGGCGGCCAAGCTGGGCGCACTGGAAGAAGGTGCGGCCTTCACCGCCAGTTGCACGCTGCAGTTCAGTTCCGGCACGGACTACCTGTCCTTCGGCGATTGCAGCATCCAGTAATGACGAAGCCGGCGAAACGCCGGCTTCTTCACTTTATCCCTGTAGCATCGAGCCAAGCTCGACTCAGGCCATGTCAGGGGCCCGCGGGCACCGGACCATACACATTCTCCTGCGGCGTGCCCGGCAGCAGCGCGAACACGAAGATCACCAGGCCGCCGAACGGAATGAAGGCCAGCAGGTACAGCCAGCCCGACTGGTTGCAGTCATGCAGGCGGCGCACGGTGACGGCGATGATCGGCAGCAGGGTAGCCAGCCAGAACACGACAAACAGGATGATCGACGCGATGCCGAGGCCGTCGGACTGCATCACCAACCCGGCGATCAGCGGCACCATCAGTACGGCTGAGACGATCAACAGGAACAGCTGGAACATCCAGTATTCGCGACGGTTGGCACGACCTTCGAACTGGGCGTAACGCTTCAACGGCAGAATCATTTCCTGCACGGCATCGATCCTTGAAAGAGAAGCCGCGCAGTGTGCCAAATGAACGCACGCAGGACAATGTAGAGCTGAGCCATGCTCGGCTGCTGGGTCAACGGCCTTTTGCAGCCCTGG
This sequence comes from Stenotrophomonas sp. SMYL41, assembly GCF_036319965.1. NCBI lineage: Bacteria > Pseudomonadati > Pseudomonadota > Gammaproteobacteria > Lysobacterales > Lysobacteraceae > Stenotrophomonas > Stenotrophomonas sp. SMYL41. The sequence goes on from NZ_JAWIRX010000001.1 coordinate 463,771, forward strand.
CCGCTTCGCGCTCGGCACGCAGCCGGTCCAGCTTTTCCTTCAGCTTGATTTCCAGCCCGCGCGGCACCGGGTTGTAGTACACGCGCTCGCCCATCGCATCCGGGAAGCCGGTCTGGTCCAGCGCAATGCCACCTTCGGCATCATGGTCGTACTGGTACTCGGCGCCGTAGCCCAGCTCCTTCATCAGCTTGGTCGGCGCATTGCGCAGGTGCAACGGCACCTCTTCGGTGCCGCTTTCGCGCACATCGGCCTTGGCCTGGTTGAAGGCCGCATAGCCGGCGTTCGACTTGGCGGTGCTGGCCAGGTATAGCACCAGCTGAGCAAAGGCCAGCTCGCCTTCCGGACTGCCCAGCCGCTCGTAGATGTCCCAGGCCTCCAGCGCCATGCTCTGCGCGCGCGGATCGGCCAGGCCGATATCCTCGATGGCCATGCGGGTCAGCCGACGCGCCAGGTAGGACGGGTCGCAACCGCCATCGAGCATGCGGGTCAGCCAGTACAGCGCGGCATCCGGGTTGGAACTGCGTACCGACTTGTGCAGCGCGGAGATCTGTTCGTAGAACTGCTCGCCGCCCTTGTCGAAGCGGCGGGTGCGGTCGGCCAACACCTGGGTCAGCGTCTGCGGGGTGATGCGACCGCCCTCCCCGCCCGCCAGTTCGGCGGCGATTTCCAGCAGGGTCAGCGCACGGCGCACGTCGCCATCGGCAGCGGTGGCGATTTCCAGCAGCAGTTCGGGAGCGACCTCGATGCCCTCCTCGCCCAGGCCGCGTTCGCGGTCACCCAGCGCACGCTCCAGCGCCTCGACGATATCGGTGGGCGAAACGCCTTCCAGCACATGCACACGGCAGCGCGACAACAGCGCTGAGTTCAGTTCGAAGGACGGGTTCTCGGTGGTGGCGCCGACGAACAGGATGGTGCCGCGCTCGATGTGCGGCAGGAATGCATCCTGTTGCGCCTTGTTGAAACGATGCACCTCGTCCACGAACAGCACCGTGCGCCGGCCCTCGGCGAAGCGCTGTGCCGCTTCGGCCAGCACCTGGCGCACTTCCGGCAGGCCGGACAGCACCGCGGAAATGGCACGGAATTCGGCGTCGGAGTACTCGGCCAGCAACAGCGCCAGCGTGGTCTTGCCGCAGCCTGGCGGCCCCCACAGGATCATCGAATGCACGCGACCGGATTCGACCGCACGACGCAGCGCGCTGTCCGGCGCCAGCAGGCGCTTCTGCCCCACCATTTCGTCGAGGGTTCGCGGGCGCATGCGCTCGGCCAGCGGGCGCAGGTGTTCCCGATCAACACTCAGCAGATCGGGGCCGGGGAAGGAAGTGGAGCGATGTCTTGGCACGTGCTTATTGTACCGCGAGAGCGTGTCAACCAAGGTTGACACCCACCACGGCGGTGCCGGTTGACACCTGCCAGAGCAGGCAGCGCCGGGCCATGCCCGGCGTCCCCGATCAATTACCGATGACGTCGGTGCCCTTCGGCGGGGTGAAGCTGAAGGTGCCGGCAGCGAAGCCCGGGTTGTGCTTCCAGCCACTGAAGCTGATCACGGTGCGCTGGCCGACCGCGTCGGTGATTTCCATCTTGGCCAGGCCCTGGGCGTTGAAGCCCAGCGCGGCGTACTGGAAGCTGGCCTCGGTCTCGCGCTTCGGCGACAGCGACAGCCACTGCAGGCCATCGCGCTGCGCGGCTTCTTCACTGACGTCGTACTGCTGCTCCAGCAGCGCCGGGTTGATCAGCGCGGTCAGCGGGCTGTTCTGCTCTTCCTTGCCCTGCTCGCGCACGGTGGCCTGCTCCAGGTCCGGCTCGTACATCCAGACCTTCTTGCCGTCGGCCACGATCAGCTGTTCGTGCGGACGCACGTATTCCCAGCGGAACAGGCGCGGCGCCGACAGGGCCACGCGGCCACTGGTCGATTCCTTCACCTTGCCGCGGCTGTCGAACACCTGCTGGCTGAACTGGCCATCCAGGCCCTTCAGGCCGCTGGTGAAGGCCTTCAGGTCATCGCGGGCGCCAGCCCAGGCACTGCCGGCGGCGGCGCAGGCCACGGCCAGGGTGGTGGTGGCAAGGAAACGGCGGAAGCGGAAGTTCATGCGGAAATCCTGTGGGCGCGGGCGCCAGGAAAAGTGGTTGCCAGTGTGCCCGGATAAAGATGAATGGGCGATCAGGGCGACATTATGCCGCCCTGAACGTCCATCGGCGATTCAGCCGCCGGAGCCCGGCAGCTTGCCGTACAGCACCTGGCCACGGAAGCCGCGCCGCACTTCGCGATACAGCGCGCGGAACGCCGGATAGTCCTGCGGCTGGCACAACGCCTCCGGGCCACGTACCGCGTTCTGCCGCAGGCGGTGATGCACGATCACGTCCTGGCCCTCGCGGCTCCAGTCCACCCGGTACTCACCGGCGGCGTTGCTGAAACGCTGGCTGGCCGGGATGGCGATGATCGGCGCATTGGTCGGGAACTGCAGGCGATAGGTTTCCTCGCGCAGGCTGGCATTGCAGTAGAACGGCGTCTCGTTGGCTGGCGCCGAGGCGGTGGCGTACAGCCCGCGCACCGACTCGCCACCCGGCGGATCCGGCACGGCCATGCCGCCGGCCACGCTGAAGTCGGCGTAGTCCTCGGCCTGGAAGGCCATGCGGTAGCCGAACGGCCGGGTCAGGTCGACCGGCACGCCCTGGATCTGCAGCTGCCCTCGCCCGTCGAAGCCGGACGCGGCCATGATCTGCTCCTCGGCGCGCGCACGGTTCTGCGCGTTGAGCTGGGAGAACTGGGCTCGCATGCCGATCTCGGCGTTCTCGCCCAGCTTCGGAATGGTCTCGCCGCGCAGGTTGCCGTTGGCGTCGAAGGTGAAACGCACGTCCATCGAGGTGGCGTTACGCTCCGGCGTGTTGGCCGGGGTGCGCGCCAGCGTGGCGTCGCGGGTGCGCATCACCGGCGCGCCGAGGTCGCCTTCCGGCAGCTGGCCGAAGCGCGCCCACGCCGTAGTCGAATCCAGGTACAGATCGAATTCGGGGATATAGGTGATGGCGTGGTTGAAGCGACCCAGCACCGGAATCTTCGGCAGCGTCGGGCCACCGCCGGCACCGATCAGCACCGGCGAGCTGGCGATGCCCTTGGCCGCCAGCAGCGCCTCCAGGATCGTCACATGGTCCTTGCAGTCACCGTAGTGGTTGTCGAGGATGCTTTGCGCGCTGTTCGGCTCCAAGCCGCCATTGCCCAGGTACACCGCCACATAGCGGATGTTCTGCGCCACCCAGCGATACAGCGCATCGGCCTGTTCGCGGCGGTCACTGATGCCAGTGGTGATCTCATCGGCCAGCGCCTGCAGTTCCGGGGTGACCTGCGCCGCCGGCCCCGCCTTGAGCTGGTAGGCGCGGCCCATCTGCGACCAGTCACGATAGGTGCTGGCCATGATGTTCGGGCCAAACTCCCACCCTGCCGCCGACCAGTTCTGTGCCGGCATGGCCTCGCGACGCTGGTAGCGCCAGCGCCACTGTGCCTGGCCGTTCTTCACCGTCGGGCGATCGCTGCCCTGCACGCCGCGACTGTCGACGAACATCGGCAGATTGGCCGGCGCACTCAGGGTGACCTCGGCGTCCTCGTACTCGGTGAACACATTGAAGGTTTCCCACAGGCCGAAGTAGCCCGGGAAGTACGGCGTGGCCTGGGTGCGGCGTACCTGGTAGTACAGGCGCGTGCCGGGTGCCAGGTTCGGGAACACGATCACCCGCACCTTTCGGTCGGCATACATCGCCGCCGAGGCGCTGGAATAGCTTTCCTGGGTGTAGATGCGGTCGGCCGGCACGTCGCGGCGCTGGCCGTCGGCGGTGATGGTGTAGGCGCCGAGCACTTCCAGCGTCTCCATCTTCTCGCTGTAGCTCAGCCGCACCTGGCTGAACTGCTCGACGGACGCCTTGGTCTTGAGCAGGACTTCGTAGGTTTCGGTCTGCACATTGCCCGCATCCGGCCGCACCTGGTAGTCGGCGCGGTAGCGGACAATGCTGAAATTATTGCTGGCTTCGGTATCGCCGCTGGTGGAAGGCGGCGCCGTGGCGGGCGCGGAGGTGGCGGTGTCTGCCAGTGCCGGGCCGGCAGCCATCAAGGCTGCCAGCGCCAGTGCCAGCGCGCTTGGTACGGGGTGAAGCATGCGTCGGTTCCTTGGACGTCGTGGGGGATACGTCGGGTCTTACTTCGGCGGTGGCGGTGCCAGCACCGTGCGGTCGCCGTTGTGCTCGGGCGGGCTGACCACGCCGGCCGCTTCCATGGCCTCGATCAGTCGCGCTGCACGGTTGTAGCCGATCTTCAGCCGGCGCTGCACGCCGGAAATCGAAGCGCGACGGGTCTCGGTGACCACCCGCAGCGCTTCGTCATACAACGGGTCGGACTCGTCGCCGGACGAGCTGTTCTCGGGCAGGCCGGTGGCGCCGACGACTACGCCATCGCCCATCGTCTGCACTTCGTCCAGCACGCCGTCGACATAGTCGGCCGGGCCCATCGCCTTGAGATGTTCGACCACGCGGTGCACTTCCTCGTCGGAGACGAAGGCGCCGTGCACGCGCTCGGGCATGGCGGTACCCGGCGGCAGGTACAGCATGTCGCCGTGGCCCAGCAGGGTTTCCGCGCCGGACTGGTCGAGGATGGTGCGCGAGTCGATCTTGGAGCTGACCTGGAAGGCGATGCGGGTCGGGATGTTGGCCTTGATCAGGCCGGTGATCACGTCCACCGACGGGCGCTGCGTGGCCAGGATCAGGTGGATGCCGGCCGCACGCGCCTTCTGTGCCAGGCGCGCGATCAGCTCTTCCACCTTCTTGCCGACGATCATCATCATGTCGGCGAATTCGTCGATGAAGATGACGATGAACGGCAGCGTCTCCAGCGGCCGCGGCGCCTCGCCCAGCTCCGGGTTCGGCTTGAACAGCGGATCCATCAGCGGCTGGCCGGCGTCCTGGGCTTCCTTCACCTTCTTGTTGAAGCCCGCCAGGTTGCGCACGCCCACCGCGCTCATCAGCTTGTAACGGCGCTCCATCTCGGCCACGCACCAGCGCAGGCCGTTGGCGGCCTCCTTCATGTCGGTGACCACCGGCGCGAGCAGATGCGGAATGCCCTGGTAGACACTCAGTTCGAGCATCTTCGGGTCGATCATCAGCATCCGCAGGTCTTTCGGCGAGGCCTTGAACAGCAGGCTCAGCACCATCGCATTGACCGCCACCGACTTGCCCGAACCGGTGGTACCGGCCACCAGCAGGTGCGGCATGCGCGCCAGGTCGGCCACGGTCGAGCGCCCGGCGATGTCCTTGCCCAGCGCCAGGGTCAGCACGCTGGCCGACTTGTCGTACTCCTTCGAACGCAGCAGCTCGGACAGGTAGATCATCTCGCGGGTGACGTTCGGGATTTCCAGGCCGATCACCGACTTGCCCGGAATCACGTCGACCACGCGCACCGACTTCACCGACAGGCCGCGCGCGATGTCCTTGTCCAGCGAACTGATCTGGCTGACCTTGATGCCCGGCGCCGGCTCGATCTCGAAGCGGGTGATCACCGGGCCCGGGTTGGCAGCGACCACCTGGGCGTCGATGCGGAAGTCCTTCAGCTTGAACTCGATCTGCCGCGACAGCGCGTCCAGGGTTTCCTTGTCGTAGCCCACCGGCTGCGGCTTGGGGTCGTCCAGCAGGGCCAGCGGCGGCAGGTCCGAGCCGTCGCCGTTGACGCCACGGAACATCGGGATCTGCGTATCGCGCTTGGCCCGGTCACTCTTCTCGATCACCGGCTCCGGGCGTGGCTCGATCTTCACCGGCTCGCGCTTGGCGCGCACCTCGGCATCGGCCTTGCGCACTTCCTGGCGCTCCTCCCGCATCACCCGGGTCTGCTGCCACTCGGTGACTTCCTCCTTCTTGCGCGCCAGCAACGGCGCCAGCGACATCACGCCGCGGCCGATCTTCTCCATCACCGTGAACCAGGACAGCCCGGTGGCCAGGGTGATCGAGGCCAGCAGCAGCACCAGCACGAACAGGTTCGCACCCAGCGCCCCAAAGCCCACCGTGAGTGAATTGCCGACCAGCTTGCCGAGGATGCCGCCAGCGCTGGAGACGTCGCCACTGAACAGGCGAACATGCAGGAAGCCGGTGCCGGCGATCAGGAAACCGACCAGGCCGACCAGGCGCAGCGCCGGGTCAAGGTCGTTCTCGCCCTTGCTCTCGCGCTTGAGGCCGAACATGGCGATCCACGCCAGCGCGCCCAGCACCACCGGCAGCAGGAAGGCGATGTAGCCGAACAGCTGCAGCAGCACGTCGGCGATCCAGGCCCCTGCACGGCCGCCGAGGTTGTGCACCGGTGCGACCACGCTGCCGGTGTGCGACCAACCCGGATCCGTCGCTGAATAAGTGAAAAGACTGGCCGCCAGATACAGCAGGGCCGGCGCGATCGCGATCAGGCCCAGATCGCGCCAGAGGCGCTGGCGGCGTGGATTGTCGGTCGTCGCCGCCGCCGCGGCCGTGCGACGTGACGCCTTGCTGTCGTCGGACTTGGAGCGTTCGGGGACCTGCTTCGCCACCTTAGACCATACCTTTGGAATGCGCTGTTAGTGATTGATAATAAATGAGACGGCGTCAGTTTTCAGTTATGCGACGTCCGGCAGGGCAATCCGAGGGCCGGAACCACCGCTGGATGACGGCGTTCTGTTCATCGGCTTGAATCGCCCTGCCCCAGCCGCCACTCTATGACCAGCCACGGATGCTGCGCAAACATCGCCAGCGCCTTGTCCCATCTACCTTTTCGCGAGTCTACATGAGCACCAGCCTGCCCTCCCGCCACCAGCGCCTCGTCATCCTCGGTTCCGGCCCGGCCGGTTGGACCGCCGCCGTCTACGCCGCCCGCGCCAACCTGAAGCCGGTTGTCATCACCGGCCTGCAGCAGGGCGGCCAGCTGATGACCACCACCGAGGTGGACAACTGGCCGGGCGACGCCCATGGCCTGATGGGCCCGGACCTGATGGCGCGCATGCAGGCCCACGCCGAGCGTTTCGAGACCGAGGTCATCTTCGACCACATTCACACCGCCGACGTCTCCCAGCGCCCGTTCAAGCTGATCGGCGACAGCCACGAGTACACCTGCGATGCCCTGATCATCGCTACCGGCGCCACCGCCAAGTACCTGGGCATCCCGACCGAGGACGAGTTCAAGGGCCGCGGCGTGTCCGCCTGCGCCACCTGTGACGGCTTCTTCTACCGTGACCAGGACGTGGTTGTGGTCGGCGGCGGTAATACCGCCGTGGAAGAGGCGCTGTACCTGTCCAACATCGCCCGCAAGGTCTATCTGGTCCACCGCCGCGACACCCTGAAGGCGGAAAAGATCATGCAGGACAAGCTGTTCAAGAAGGTGGCCGAAGGCAAGATCGAGACCGTCTGGCACCATCAGGTGGAGGAAGTGCTGGGCAACGACGCCGGCGTGACCGGCGTGCGCGTGAAGTCCACCCTGGACGGCAGCACCCGCGACATCGACGCCCACGGCTTCTTCGTGGCCATCGGCCACCACCCGAACACCACCCTGTTCGACGGCCAGCTGGCGATGAACAACGGCTACCTGGAGATCCGCTCGGGCCTGGGCGGCAACGCCACCCAGACCTCGGTGGAAGGCGTGTTCGCCGCCGGCGACGTGGCCGACCAGCACTACCGCCAGGCGATCACCTCGGCCGGCTTCGGCTGCATGGCCGCACTGGACGCCGAGCGCTACCTGGACGCGCAGGGCAAGGCCAGCTGAGTCGAGCCATGCTCGACCCAGACCAAAGGCCGGCGCGAAAGCGCCGGCCTTTGTGCTTTCAGTAGTGCCAGGCCATGCCTGGCAGACCGAAGCCCGCCCTCACGCTCGCACGCACGCCTGCGAGAACTCGACGGGTGTCGTGGCAACCCCATCCGCATCGCGCAGCACAACACTCCAGCGCGCGACACCTGGACTTGGGCCATTGCAGGCGAGATTGATGGTCAGTGGCTTGGCAGGGTCATCGAATGTCGTCGCCCAGGGCGTGCATGCGCCCGCCTCCGAACAGGATGCCAGCGAGAGCTCCACAGACAACGGATACTGAGGATTCCCGGCATAGCCCAGTTCAACGTCCCGGGCCGCCTGAATCGGGACATCGATATCCGGGATCGGATGCAGGGCCAGCGGCTCGCAGGGCTTTCCCGTTGCCCACAGGCGATAGCCCTTCTCCACCCCTTTCATCGACGCCGAGCGGAAGACGGGGTCCTGCAATGCCGCCACATCATCAGGATTGGAGTGGTAGGCGGTTTCGACGATCACCGAGGGCATCCTCCCGATGCGGTTTTCGCCGTGCGCATCAGCAGCCGATTCGGCTCGAACAGGAAAGTTCTCGTACCCCGGCTGGGCATGGATTACTTCTCTCATGCCGCACAGAATGCTGTCACCCAGCGCCTTGTCCTCAGGCTTGGCACGATGGTGATAGACCTCGGCCCCACGAACACTGGGGGACGAGTTTCCGTTTGTGTGCAGGCTCAGCATCACATCCACACCAAGATGATTGGCATAGTTGGGGCGAGCACGGATGTCCTCCTTGACTTCACGATCGCTATCGGAGCTGTTTGGCAGCTCGTTCCAGATGTCAGCATGCTCAGGAAGGAGCGTTTTCAAGTGATACCTGGCAGACATATGTTCCCAAGGGTGGCCCGACTCCGGATGCGGGTCCGTAGAACGACTGCGTGCTCGATGCACGACCAATCCGCTTCGTTGCTCCAGAAAGCCCTGCAGTTCGTCTCCGTATGTTGGGCTCAATACATCCTCCTGCAGTCCGAGCGGGGCTGGTCGTTGAAATTCCCACGCCCTGCTGGGATGCAAGGCAATGTACCCATGGCTTGACGAAACCAGAGCCTGCGCGTGTGCGGACCGGGATTTCGCCGCTCTTGGCGCAGGGTGATCTTCCGGGAAATGCGCCTCCATTGGCTTACCCTGAAAAAGGAACTCCACGTCCAGGATTTCCAGGCCCGCCTGATCGGAGTAGTGCCGAAGATCAGCGGCCAGCGGTATGAGGAAGAGCTATCCATAGTTCTGGTCGTTGCCCGGAAGGTATCCGGAGCCGAAGTCGACGACCATCCTGCGCTTTTGCGGATCTACCGCTACGCTCACAGTCACTTGGCGCAACCTGCCCTTCTCTTGCAGATGGCGTGTCAACTGGGAGGAAATTTCGCGCTCAAGCAGCGCCACCAACTCTGCATAGGCGCCCGGATCTTCCGCTGCCTTCGAGATCTCGGCTGCAGAAGCCAACACGGGCGGCACAAAGAACAGGCCGCACGCGACCACGGCAGTTGCAAGCTTCAATCCTTTCATTGTTGATTCCTCCATGGGTGGGATGCGCGCCGCTCATGCAGCGCCCCGCCACCCTGCCGAGCCGTGCGCCGGTAATTCCGCACCAAGCGCACACGGATGGAGATTTCAAACTTCCCTCACCCCCAACCGGAACAAACCAACCCAGCCCCGCCAACACCGTTCGCGATCCACCTGGCCTATCCTTGCCAACCATGCCCTCCGCCCGCTTCCTCGACTCTCTGCAGTCCATTCCCGCCACCGACTGGGATGCGCTGCACGACGGCCAGAACCCGTTCGTCAGCCATGCCTTCCTGTCTGGCCTGGAACAACACGGCTGCCTGCGCGAGGACTGGGGCTGGCAGCCCCGGCACTTCACGCTGTGGGAGGGCGACCACCTGGTTGGCGCCATACCGGGTTACCTGAAGACCAATTCGCACGGCGAGTTCGTGTTCGACCACGCCTGGGCCAACGCCTATGCCCGGCATGGCCGTGACTACTACCCGAAATGGCTGGGCGCGGTGCCGTACTCGCCGGTCACCGGCCCGCGCCTGCTGGCCCGTCACGATTCAGAACGCGCCGCGTTGCTGTCGGCATTGCGTGATGCGCTGCCCGCACTGCACGTGTCCTCGGCTCATATCAATTTCCACACAGCGGGCGACGAGGCGCTGTTCGGCGATGACTGGCTGCTGCGTGAGGACGTGCAGTTCCAGTGGCAGAATCCGGGTGAGTGGGCGACCTTCGATCAGTTCCTCGGCGCGATGGATCACAAGCACCGCAAGAACATCCGCCAGGAACGGGCCAAGGTCACCCGCCAGGGCATCACGTTCCGCGTAGTACATGGCGACGAGGCCAGCCGCGCCGACCTGCAGGCCATGTACCGTTTCTACCTGCAGACCTTCCTCGAATACGGCAATGCCCCGGCGCTGACCGAGGCGTTCCTGCGTCATCTGGCCATTTCATTGGGACGCGGGCTGGTGCTGTTCCTGGCCGAGCAGGAGGGCCAGCCGATTGCCGGTGCACTGTGCCTGCGTGGCGGCCACACGCTCTACGGCCGTTACTGGGGCGGCGCCACCCTGCCTGGCCTGCACTTCGAGGCCTGCTACTACCAGGGCATCGAGTACTGCCTGCGCGAGGGGCTGAGCCGATTCGAGCCCGGCGCACAGGGCGAGCACAAGCTGGCGCGCGGCTTCCTGCCGGCACTGGTGCGCAGCCGGCACTGGGTGGCCGATGCGGAGTTTGCAGAAGCGCTGCAGGACTGGTGCCGGCAGGAGCGTCGGGATGTGCGGCGTTACCGGCAGGAACTGCAGGGGCATGGGCCGTTCCGCGCAGGGCCGTAGTGGAAAAGCGTGCCAACCAAGGTTGGCACCTACCGGCGCGATGGGGCGCGTACTGCGCTCAGGTGCACTGCCAGAAGTGCCCACTCACCCGGCACGTTGCGCACCAGAACGTATAGAGCATGCCGCCGCTGCCCCACAGCAGCGTGCCCTCAGCCGTGGTCGGCAGCGTTGAATCCAGCTGCATCACGAACGGCATCTCCTCGCCGCAATCGATGCACGCCGGGTACCAGGCGCTCTGCACCCAGCTCGGCGCACCACCCACGCGCGACAGGTTCTGCCGATGGTTGGACTGGCCCCAGTCCTGTTGCTGCCAGCGCACGCTTTCCAGGGCCACAAGGCCCACCTCGGCCTGCATCAGGTCGCCACTGTCGGTGGGCGTATTCGGCACCGCGCGATACTGGCTGGGATGGCAATTGGGTAGGCCGTCGGCATCGTGGCGATAGAAGCGCACCGGCGGCTCTTCCCAGCCGCAGCAATCCAGGCAGAGCCCCAGCGTAACCTCACCCTCCGCGCCGGGCTGCAGTACGGCAGCATGGGTCTGCAGCAGGCGCTGCAGCGGCGCGTGACAACCACCGCACAGTGCGTCCAGCAGCCCACCCATGCGGCCCGTGTGATGCACCTCGCCTCCATTCCAGGTCGGATGCAGGCGCCAGATGCGCTTGCGCCAGCTTGGCTCATCGGCCAACTGCGCGCGGTGCTGCTCACGGCCGAAGCGGATGTGCAGTGGCCTCTCACCGTACAGGCGGCGCGGCAGCGGACCGTTGGCCACGCCAGCCCAGTGCGCCCAGATCTCGGCATCCAGCTGGCCCCAGTCGACGAGGTAGCCCCGGGCTACGGTGTAGGTTTCGGGCTGAGCAGCAAGCAGCAGCGCCCTCGCGCGCGCCATCTCCCGATCATCCCCGGCCTCGGCCAGCATCTGTGCCCAGTGTGCGGCGGTCGCGGCGGACAGGCCCTGCCAGACCTGCGAGGCCAACTGCACCTGATCTTCGTGGGCCACCGCCAGCAACGCCTCCCAATCTTCCTGCAGCACCTGCGGCGCCTGGTAGCTGGCGAACGCCATCACGCTGGCCAGCAGTTCACCGCGCTCGCCCTCGCGATAGCGGCGCCATGCATCGGCCGCGACTGCGGGCACCGCCTCATCCGGCAGCAGGTCCAGCGCCATGTCGAGGAAGGCCGAGCCCGGTGAGCGTCGCACCAAGGCCTGCAGCATCAACTCCCCTAGCTGATGCGGATGCTCGCTGGCCAGCGACAGCAGCATGCCTTGGCTGTCGTTGCGCGTGCGCGGGGTGTCATGCACGTCGAGGATGGCTGGGATCGGGTCGCTCATTCGCAGGCTCCTTGCCGGTGAAGCGTGATGGTGCCAGACATCAACCATCACCACGGCGAATACAATGGCGGCATGACCCGCCAGCTGCCCTGGCGCCTGGCCGATGCGCCGGACGCCCCCTTCCCGCCGGCCGAGACCGCCCTGCGCCAGCCCGACGGCCTGCTCGCGGTGGGCGGCGACCTGCATCCGGCGCGCCTGCTCAACGCCTACGCCGGCGGTATCTTTCCGTGGTTCAGCGAGGGCGAGCCGATCCTGTGGTGGTCGCCCGACCCGCGCATGGTGTTCCGGACCGATGGCGTGCATCTGTCCAGCCGCTTCCGCCGCCAGTTGCGCGGCAGCACCTGGGAGGTCACCGCCGACACCGCCTTCAGCCGGGTGATGCGCGCCTGTGCGGCAGCGCCTCGGCCCGGCCAGGACGACACCTGGATCAGCCCGGCGATGGTTGAGGCCTACAGCCAGTTGCACGATCTCGGCTTTGCCCACTCCTTCGAGGTCTGGGACCGGCAGACGCTGGTCGGCGGCATCTATGGGGTGGCGATCGGGTCGATGTTCTTCGGCGAGAGCATGTTCAGTGGCGCCAGCGGCGGCTCCAAGATCGCCCTGGCGGCGCTGGCATCCACGCTTCACGGCTGGGGCTGGGCGCTGATCGATGCCCAGGTGGAGAATCCGCACCTGCTGCGGATGGGCGCCGAACACCTGCCGCGCGCGGCGTTTCTGGAGCACGTGCGCCACGCGGTGCGCCATGACGGCCGTGAAGGCCCCTGGACGCAGGCGGTCGGACGCTTGCCGGCACAGCGTTTGGCCGGGGGTTAACACAAACTTTGCAAGCTGGGCCCGTCACGCGTAAAATACCGCGCCTTAGGCCCAGCGTGGCCGTTTTCTGAACCGCACAGGACTACATGTCGAAAGACGATTCCATCGAGTTCGAGGGCACCGTCAGCGAGACGCTGCCGAACACCACTTTCCGCGTTCGCCTGGAAAATGGGCACGAAATCATCGCCCACATCTCCGGCCGCATGCGCAAGAACTACATCCGCATCCTCACCGGTGACCGGGTCAAGGTTGAAATGACCCCGTACGACCTGACCAAGGGTCGTATCACCTACCGCATGAAGTAAGCGGTCGGCGCGCCGCGCCACTTCGACAAGGCCAGCCCTGGTTGCTGGCCTTTTGTCATGCCTGCAATCCGGCCCTGCCGGAGGTCATCGTGACCGAACTCACCGTGACGTCGGTCAGCCCTGCTTGCGGCAGATTCGACCCTGCACGCGTGGCGGCATCGTGGGAGCCGATCCAGTCCGGATCGCCATCCCCTGCCCCGCCATGAACATGCTCCCGCTGACCACCCTGCTCATCGCCGTTGTCGCGTCCGCCAGCGCATCGCCCGCGCGCGCCGCCGATACCCCTTCCACCACCAGTGACTGCGTCCAGCTGGGCAGCGACCAGCAACTGGTGCGCGCCGGCGCCTCGCGCAACATCCTGCTGCGCAATGGCCAGGACCACTACGTCGTGCATTTCCAGGACGACTGTTCCGCTGCGGGCTACTCGCGGAAGTTGAGCTTTTCCACGGAAGGGCAGCAGGGCCTGCTGTGCACCGCCGGGCGCAGCCAGCTGCAGACCGACTCCAGCCGCTGCACCGTGGCGCAGATCGAGCCGATCGACGAGGCCACCTTCAAGAAGAAGACCCGCCAGCGCAGCCGCTGACCGCGCACATGACAAGGGCGGCCGGAGCCGCCCTTGTTGCCCGAGCTCACCGGGCCAGGCCCGGCGTCAGCTCACTCCACCGTGACCGGCAGCAGGCGTTCCGGTTCGGCCTGGGTCTCGACCACCAGCTCGTCGTCGCGGACATCGATGCTGACCTTGCCGCCGTTGACCAGCTTGCCGAACAGCAGCTCGTCGGCCAGCGGACGCTTGATCTTGTCCTGGATCACGCGGGCCATCGGGCGCGCACCCATCAGCGGGTCGAAGCCGTGGTGGGCCAGCCAGTCGCGCGCGGTCGGGGTGGCCGACAGGCTGACGTGCTTGTCCTGCAGCAGCATCTCCAGCTCGATCAGGAACTTGTCGACCACGCGCAGGATGTGCTCGAAGCCCAGCGCCTGGAACTGCACCACCGCATCGAGGCGGTTGCGGAATTCCGGGGTGAAGCTGCGGCGGATCGTCTCCATCGCGTCGGTGGCATGGTCCTGCTTGGTGAAGCCGATCGAGCGCCGCGAGGCCTGGGCCGCGCCGGCATTGGTGGTCATCACCAGCACCACGTTCTTGAAGTTGGCTTCGCGACCATTGGTATCGGTCAGCACGCCGCGGTCCATCACCTGCAACAGGATGTTGAAGATGTCCGGGTGCGCCTTCTCGATTTCGTCCAGCAGCAGCACGCAGTGCGGCGTCTTGACGATCTTCTCGGTCAGCAGGCCGCCCTGGTCGAAGCCGACGTAGCCCGGAGGGGCGCCGATCAGGCGACTGATCGAATGCGGCTCCATGTATTCGGACATGTCGAAGCGGACCAGCTCGATGCCCAGCTGCAGCGCCAGCTGCTTGGTCACCTCGGTCTTGCCGACACCGGTCGGACCGGCGAACAGGAAGTTGCCGATCGGCTTTTCCGGGTTGCCAAGGCCGGAGCGTGCCAGCTTGATCGCCGAGGACAGTGTCTCGATGGCCGGATCCTGGCCGAAGATCACCATCTTCAGGTTGCGCTCCAGGTGCTGCAGCACATCCTTGTCGGTGGCGCTGACCTGCTTGGTGGGAATGCGCGCCATCTTGGCGACGATCGCCTCCACTTCCTCGACGTCGATCAGCTCCTTGCGCTGCCCTTCCGGCAGCAGGCGCTGACGGGCGCCGGCCTCGTCGATCACGTCGATGGCCTTGTCCGGCAGCAGGCGGTCGCCGATGTGCTTCACCGACAGGTCCACCGCCGCCTGCAGCGCCTCGTCGGAATAGGTCACGCCGTGGTGCAGTTCGTACTTGGACTTCAGCCCCTGCAGGATCTCGTAGGTCTCGCCGACGGTCGGCTCGACGATGTCGATCTTCTGGAAGCGGCGGGCCAGCGCCCGATCCTTCTCGAAGATGCCACGGTATTCCTGGAAGGTGGTCGAGCCGATGCAGCGCAGCTCACCGGAGGCCAGCGCCGGCTTGATCAGGTTGGACGCATCCATGGTGCCGCCCGAGGCCGAACCGGCACCGATGATGGTGTGGATCTCGTCGATGAACAGCACCGCATTGGGCACTTTCTTCAACGCGGTCAGCACGCTCTTCAGGCGCTTCTCGAAGTCGCCACGGTACTTGGTGCCAGCCACCAGGGCGCCCAGGTCGAGCGAATAGATCACCGCGTCGGCCAGCACCTCGGGCACCGAGCCCTCGACGATGCGGCGGGCCAGGCCCTCGGCAATCGCGGTCTTGCCCACGCCGGCCTCGCCCACGTACAGCGGGTTGTTCTTGCGGCGGCGGCACAGGACCTGGATGGTGCGCTCGATCTCGTCGGCACGCCCGACCAGCGGGTCGATGCGACCGGCCCGGGCCTGTTCGTTGAGGTTGCTGGCGAACTCGGCCAGGGCATCGCCCTTCGGCTCACCCTCCCCGCCTTCGATGCGGCCTTCGCCCTCGGAGGAGGAGGACGGCTGCTCGCCCTCCTCGCCCAGCTTGGCGATGCCATGGGACAGGTAATTGACCACGTCCAGCCGGGTGACGTCCTGCTGGTTGAGGTAATAGACGGCATGCGAGTCCTTTTCGCCGAAGATGGCGACCAGCACATTGGCGCCGGTGACCTCCTTCTTGCCCGAGGACTGCACGTGGTACACGGCCCGCTGCAGCACGCGCTGGAAGCCCAGGGTGGGCTGGGTATCGCGGCCGTCATCTTCGGCCAGGCGGGACACGGAGGCCTCGATGGCCTGCTCCAGCTCCTGGCGCAGGCGGTCGGCGTCGGCGCCGCAAGCCTTCAGTACGGCCTGGGCGGACGGGTTGTCGAGCAGTGCCAACAGCAGGTGTTCGACCGTCATGAATTCATGCCGGGCCTCACGGGCGCGCTTGTAGCACTGGCCGATGGTGTGTTCGAGGTCTTTGCTGAACATGGATTACTCCGGCGGCAGATGGGGACAATATGCGGCCTGACTACGCGATTTCCATCACCCTAGCGGATTGCTGCGTTCAGATGGCGTTAGCAGTGCGAATTGCTTGATCTTCATTCACTCCAGGACAGCCCGCCCAGCATGAGCGAACCCTACCTGAGCCGCTGGCGATTGCGGCGTGATGGCGAGGCCATCGAAACACCGCGCGCCCGGCTCTGGCCGGTGCTGACCGCCGCCGGCGAACCGGCGATGCTGAAGGTCGGCGACGAACCCGAGGAACAGAACGCCCATCGGCTGCTGCGCTGGTGGGGTGGCGACGGCGCCGCCCGCCTGCTGGCCCACGAGGGACCAGCGATCCTGATCGAACGTGCCGGCCGCGACTCGCTGCGGAAACGTTCGATAGAGGGCGACGATGACGCCTGCACCACGATCCTGTGCCAGGTCCTGCTGCGGTTGCACCGGCCACGGAGTGCGCCGCCAGACGACCTGGTCTGCCTGCGTACATGGTTCGCCGACCTGCTGCAGCCAAGGGCGGCGCTGCCGCCACTGCTGGAACAGTGCAGATCACTGGCGGAGGGACTGCTGCAGGAGGAGTGCGAGATCCGGCCGCTGCACGGCGACCTGCACCACGACAATGTGCTCGATTTCGGCGCGCGCGGCTGGCTGGCGATCGACCCGAAGCGGCTGCTGGGCGACCGCGCGTTCGACTACACGACGATGTTCAGCAATCCGGACCTGTGCGGCCCTGGCATCCATGTGGCCACCCGGCCCGAGCGGTTTGCCGCCCGGCTGGAACAGGTAAGCGCACTGGCCGGCCTGGAGCGCACGCGCCTGCTGCGCTGGATCGCGGCCAGCATGGCGCTGTCGGCAGTGTGGTTCAGGGATGACGGCGACCCTGCCGACGTGGACGAGGCGGTGGCACGGATGGCGCTGGAGGCGCTGGCGGAGGGCTGATCCGTGCTTGGCAGGTGCCCACCTTGGGGGCACACCCATCCGGGAACAATGTGCCCGGACGAGAATCGGCAGCCGGTCAGGCCTTTTCCATCGTGCACAGCAGCGGGTGCTGGTTCATCCGCGAGTACTCGTTGACCTGGGCAACCTTGGTCTCGGCCACTTCACGGGTGAACACCCCGCAGACGCCGCGGCCGCGGGTGTGGACGTGCAACATCACCTGCGTGGCCTTGTCCAGGTCCATGCTGAAGAACTGCTGCAGCACGTCCACCACGAAATCCATCGGGGTGTAGTCGTCGTTGAGCAGCATCACCTGGTAGAACGGCGGCGGCGCCACTTCCGGGCGCGCGGGTTCCACGGCTACGCCGTGCTCGTGATGGGAATCGGGGGAAGACTCATGGGGCATCTGCCCATTATAGAGGCTCGGGCAAGCCTGCGTCGGCCCGACGCAGATTGGACGGCACGCGCGCCCACCGTCACAATTGCACCCTCTCTCAACACTGTTTCACAGGATCTTCATGAAAAGGACCCTTCTTCCCGCCCTGCTGATCGCTCTGGCCGCCGCCGGCTCCGCCGCCGCCGAGACCCAGGCCGACAAGTCCGTGGCCCGCCACCTGGACAAGCTGGGCTACACCTACGAAGTCGACGAGGATGGCGACTACCGCATGGTCTTCGACGTCGAGGGTGACCGCACCCAGATGGTCTACGTGCGCTCGGCGGTGGAAGACTTCGGCACCCACAACATCCGCGAGATCTGGGCGCCGGCCTACAGCGCCAAGACCAAGCAGTTCCCGGTCGCCGTGGCCAACCGCCTGCTGGAGGATTCGCAGGATGCCAAGATGGGCGGCTGGGTGAAGCAGGACACCACGGCCATGTTCGTGGTGAAGATCGACGCCGATGCCACCCCGGACCAGCTCAGCGACGCCATCGATGCGGCCATCCGCACCGCCGACGCGATGGAGCTGGAACTGACCAAGAAGGACGAGTTCTGAGTTGAACGCCACGCCGGACCCGCGCTGGGCACCGCACGCCACTGTCGCCACGGTGGTGATCGACGGCGGCCGCGTGTTGCTGGTCGAAGAGACCATCGACGGGCGCCGGGTGCTGAACCAGCCGGCCGGCCACCTCGAGCCGGGCGAAAGCCTGGCTGAGGCGGCCCTGCGCGAGACCCGGGAGGAAACCGGCTGGACGGTGCAGCTGACCCATTTCATCGGCTGCTACCAGTGGACCGCCGGCGACGGCACCGCCTTCCTGCGTTTCTGCTATGCGGCGCGCCCGGTCTCGCATGACCCGGCGCAGCCGCTGGACACCGGCATCGACCGCGCACTGTGGCTGACCCCGGCCGAGCTGCAGGCCGCCGGCGAGCGCCAGCGCAGCCCGCTGGTATGGCAGGTGGTGGCCGATTACCTGGGTGGCCAACGCCATCCGCTTTCGCTGGTCCGGGAGGTCGCATGAGCACTCCGCGTGTAATGGTGGGCGTCTCCGGTGGCGTCGACTCTTCGGTCGCCGCCTGGCGCCTGGTGCAGCAGGGCGAGGCCGTGGCTGGCCTGTTCATGCAGAACTGGGCCGATGATGGCAGCGGCGACTGCCGCGCCGAAGACGACCGCCGCGATGCGGTGGCTGTCTGCGGCCTGCTCGGCATCCCGTTCCACTTCCGCGATTTTTCCAGCGAGTACTGGCAGGGTGTGTTCGAACACTTCCTGGCCGAGTACGCCGCCGGCCGCACGCCGAACCCGGACGTGCTGTGCAACCGCGAAGTGAAGTTCAAGCACTTCCTGGATGCCGCGCGCGAACTGGGCGCCGAGCGCATCGCCACCGGCCACTACGCGCGGGTGACCCAGCGCGGCGGCCAGTGGCTGCTGCTGCGCGGTGCCGACCGCTCCAAGGACCAGAGCTACTTCCTGCACCAGCTGGGCCAGGCGCAGCTGGCTGCCACCCTGTTTCCGATCGGCGACCTGGAAAAGAGCGACCTGCGCCGCATCGCGCGCGACGTCGGTCTACCGACCCATGCCAAGAAGGACTCCACCGGCATCTGCTTCATCGGCGAGCGCGACTTCCGCGAGTTCCTCGGCCGCTACCTGCCGGCCAAACCCGGCCAGATCCTCGACCCGGCCGATGGCAGCGTCATCGCCGAGCACCCGGGGGTGTTCTATTTCACCCTGGGGCAGCGCGAAGGCCTGAACATCGGCGGCGTGCGCGGCCGCCCCGCTGCGCCGTGGTACGTGGTCGGCAAGGATGTGGCCAGCAACGTGCTGTACGTGGACCAGGACCGCGACAGCAAGTGGATGCTGTCCGACCGCCTGCGTTCGGAGACCGCGCACTGGGTTGCCGGTTCGCCCCCGGCTCGCCGTTTTGAGTGCACGGCACAGACCCGCTACCGCCAGCCCGATGAGCCGTGTGCAGTCGAGGTGCTGGATGATGGCAGCGTGCTGGTCACCTTCGCGTGCCCGCAGCGCGCCGTTACGCCCGGTCAATCACTGGTGCTGTATGACGGTGACGTGTGCCTGGGTGGCGCAGTGATCGCCGCCACCGATGCGCCGCTGGAACAGCGCCTGCGCACCACCCCTTCTCCTTTTGAGGTAATCGCTGCATGAGTTTCACTGTCGACGACCGCGTCCTGGCCCTGGCCGGCATTGCCCAGGCCCTGCAGCAGGTACGCCGCATCGCCGATACCGGCCATTCCGACGCCGCCGCCGTGCGCACTGCCGTGGACAGCGTATTCCGCGTTGACGCGTCCTCGCCGCAGGAGGTGTTCGGTGACCGCCATGCACTGAAGGCCGGCCTGCGCCTGCTGCACAACTACTTCCGCAGCCAGGGCCAGGACCCGATCCTGCCCAAGCTGGCCCTGTCGGTACTGCAGCTGGAGCGGCGCTTCGTGCAGGACGGCGCCACCGTGAACAAGGTCGCCTCGGGCATCGAGCGCGCCCAGCGCCAGGCCACCGAACTGGGCGACAGCGGTCACCCGGACGTGCTGGCCAACCTGGGCGGCCTGTACGCCGACACCATCAGCCACCTGAAGCCGCGGGTGATGGTCCAGGGCAACCCGCACTACCTGGGCCAGGCCGGCGTGGTCGCCGAGATCCGCGCTCTGCTGCTGGCTGCGGTACGTTCGGCGGTGCTGTGGCGCCAGCTGGGGGGCAGCTACTGGGACTTCCTGTTCAGCCGCAAGGCGATGATCGAGGCTGTGGACCGGCAGCTGGCGTGAGCCCCATGGGGTCAGAGCCCTTTTCCCAAAGGGATCCGACCCCGCCTGACCCCGAATCCCCGGCAGCGCCGGAAAACCGGCGCATTCAGAATGCACTTCGAGGCACATCGACGTTAAAGAGAAAGGGGGTACGGCCGATACATCCTCCGTGCACCTCCCGAGAACGTCCATGTACTCACGCATTTTCATCCGTCTGGCCGCCCCCCTGGCTCTGACCCTGCTGCTCCCCTTCGCCATCGGTTTCGAATGGCCGGCCGCCCTGCGCTGGGCGATCCTGACCACGATGACGCTGAGCTGGCTCGGCTTTGCGTGGTGGACCACCCGCGCCCAGGCGCATCGTTCCCCGGAACATGCCCGTGTCCTGCGCGAGCAGGACCAGCTGCTGACCGAACTGCGCAACTTCGTCGGCAACGAGATCGACGGTTCGCGTGGCGAAGTGGAACGCGCCCGTGACCTGATCCGCCAGGCGGTTTCCAGCCTCGGCGGCAGCTTCGATGCGATGAACCGCAAGTCGCGCCAGCAGAGCCAGGCCCTGTCGCGCATCGTCGACCGCGCCGGTGATGAAGGCAATGCCGGCCTCGACGTTGCGCGTTTCGCCCAGCACGCCAGCCACCGCATGGAACAGCTGGTGGAAGCGCTGGAACAGGTGAGCGGCCAGAGCAGTACCACCGTGCAGCACATCGACCAGATGGCGCAGCACCTGGACGGCATCTTCGCGCTGCTGGAAGACGTCAAGTCGATCGCCGACCAGACCAACCTGCTGGCGCTGAACGCTGCCATCGAAGCTGCGCGTGCCGGTGAAGCCGGTCGTGGCTTCGCGGTGGTCGCCGACGAAGTGCGCAACCTGTCCGAACGCTCGACCACGTTCAACGAGCAGATCCGCAAGCTGGCGCACAGTTCCAAGGACGCCATCGCCAAGGTCCGCGAGACGGTTTCGCACATGGCCTCGCGTGACATGGACCGTTCCCGTGAAGCGCGCCAGGAAGCGGCCGCGATGCTCGACAACGTGGCCCAGATCAATGCCTCGCTGGGCGACGGCATGCGCGAAGTCTCCGAGTGCGCCCGTTCGATCGATGGCAGCGTGGCCGAGGCCGTGCGCGCCCTGCAGTTCGAAGACATCGCCACCCAGGCGCTGGGCGGCGTGCACACCCACCTGGATCGCCTGACCGCGATCAACCGCGAGGCGGTGGCCCTGCAGGAACTGCTGCACCGCAATGGCGGCGTGTTCGACGAAGAGATCGCCACCGCCCTGCAGCGCACCGGCAACCGCCTGCGCGAACTGCGCAGCGAATGGGAACGCCCGCCGCACAAGCCGGTTGCCCAACAGAGCATGGGTGCTGGCACGGTCGAGCTGTTCTGATCCTGATGTCCGCTGCCGCTACCGGCAGCCCGCAAGGCCCCGGTTCTTCCGGGGCCTTTGCCTGTGACCCGCCGTTGGATGCATCCTGTACACGCACCATGACCCTGATCCGCGCCCTGCCCTCCCTCACCGACACCGAGCGCCCGCGCAACGCGAGCGTGCGTGAGCAGCTGCAGCAGCTGGAAGAGGTGGCACGCGAGGAGATCCGCGAGCTGCAGCAACTGGCCGATGCGCGGCCTGCACCGTCCCGCGCGGACGACGAGCTGCTGGGCCTGGCGTGGGACCTTGGGCTGGATGGGGAAGCGCTGAAGTAGATCCACGCCATGCGTGGATGGCCTTCACCGCCACCCGTTCCACACCCATGGCATGATCCGCCCATGCCATCTATGGCTGGACACGGAGTGTCGTCGCATGAGCACCACGTTCATGACCTGGCTGGGATTTGCTGCGATGGTGCTCATCGCGGTCACCTTTACCTGGCGTCCCGCCTACGCCACCTTGCGGCCGCCCCGGCATCGACCTGTCGCATTCCTGTTCGGCAGCCTGCTCTTCATGCTGATGGCCTTTCTATGCGCCTGGATGGCAGCAGCTGCCATCAGCACCGGGCATGTCCATCTGAGCCATCACCGCGTCGGCACCATTGATGCATGGCGGGACATCGAGCCGGTGACGTATTGGCTGATCATCGTGGCGGCGTATGTGCTCGGACTGCTGATCGCCAGCTATTCGATCGCAGGCATCGCATTGATGAACCGGTAGATCCACGACCTGCGGGAATGCACACGAACAACATCCACCCTCCGTCTTTTCGGACTTGTCGCATGGCCTGGATCAATGGCTGAGCCGCTGTCGCAGGACGAACAGGATGCTTTGAGGTTTGTGTTCGCGCGATATCTTGGCGATGTCGTGCAGGAACATCAAGGCGGCAAATGGACTCGCCACTGGACGATTCCAACGACATCAGTTTCAACATGCCGGTTATCCTGGGGCACTCATCCTGCCCGTGGCTGGAATTCAATCCCATCCATACGATGCATTGCTACGCCCTCCGGCCAAAGGCTGGAATGCTCCGAAGCATTGCCGCGCACAGTGTAAATCCGCAGATCCTCGACCTAGGCGATCTGGTGGAAGATGACTGACCTGGCGCTGCAAGCCTGTGTTGACAGCATCCACGCATGGCGTGGATCTGCTGGTTTTTGCGCGGCGTTATGCTGTCGTTGGCGAAGCGATGCCCGCACGGATCAGGTAGATCCACGCCCTGCGTGGATGATCGCGAGCGCGAGCATCCGTGCCGACCAACGGTCGGCACCCACCGGAGTCGGCACCCACCAGAGCTGGACTACACCAGCGTCGGGCTGTCAGCGCACCAGCACCGCTTCGCTGCTGGCGTCGGTGCGCACCGGTGCCGGGTGCTGCTGGCGCAGCCACTGTGCCAGGTCGCGCGGGCTGAGCGGCCGCGAGTACAGGTAGCCCTGGATTTCGTCGCAGCCCTGGCGGCGCAGCATGTCTTCTTCCTGGTGCGTTTCCACACCTTCGGCCACCACCTTCATGCCCAGCGCGTGGCCCAGGTGCACGATCGCCTGGGTGACTTCGGCCGTGCCCGAATCATGCAGCATGCCCTGCACGAAACTGCGGTCGATCTTCAGGCGCCCCACCGGGAAGCGGTTGAGGTAATTGAGGTTGGAGAAGCCGGTACCGAAGTCATCCACCGCGAGCGGTACGCCGTGCCGTTCCAGCACGTCGAAGCAATGGCGCAGGATGTCGGTGTCGCGGATCAGCGCCGACTCGGTCAGCTCCAACTCCAGCCGCTGCGGCGGCCAGCCGTGGGCATGGCAGATCTCGATCACCCGTTCGGCGAACCCGCGGTCGCGCAGCTGCACCGCCGATACATTGACCGCGATTCGGTCGAAATGTAGTCCAGCACGGTCCCAGGCGGTCGCCTGGCGGCAGGCTTCATTCAGCACCCAGTCGCCGATGCGCACGATTTCGCCGCATTTTTCGGCAATCGGGATGAACTCGGCCGGGCTGCAGTAGCCGATGCCGGGCCGATGCCAGCGCAGCAGCGCTTCAATCGCGGGCGGCTCGCCCTGGTGGGCGTGCAGCAACGGCTGGTAGGCCAGGCTGAATTCTTCGCGCTCGATCGCCCCGTGCAGGGCGTGCTCCAGTTCCAGCCTGCGCTGGATGCGCGCCAGCGCGTCCTGGCTGTAGTACTGGTAGGTGTTGCGCCCCGCTTCCTTGGCCGCGTACATCGCGGCGTCGGCGGCGCGCAGCAGTGAATCGAAGTCGGTCTGGGCATCACCCAGCATCGCGATGCCGACACTGGCGCCGACCTTCAAGGTGGTCTCGCCACGGCGCAGCGGCTCGGCCAGCGAGGCGATCAACTTGCGGGCGACATGCCCCGCGTCTTCCGGCTCGGCCAGGTCACGCAGCACCACGATGAACTCGTCACCGCTGAAGCGGCCGAACAGGTCGTTGTTGCGCAGGTTCTGGTGCAGCCGCGTGGCGGCGGCCTTCAGCAGCGCATCGCCGGTGGCATGGCCGAAGCTGTCGTTGATGGTCTTGAAGCCGTCCAGGTCGATGAACAGCATCGCCAGCGAGGTGCCGCGGTCGCGCGCCTCCTCGATCGCCTCTGCGGTCTGCTCGCCGAGCAGCACGCGGTTGGGCAGGCCGGTCAGCAGGTCGTAGTGGGCCAGCAGCTCGATGCGCTCGTTGGCCTCGCGCTCGCGGGTGATGTCACGGAACAGCACCACGAAGCGCGGCGGCAGGCCATCGCGACGGTCCAGCTCGATCAGTACCTGCACCCACACGCGCAGGCCGGACTGGCGGTAGAAGCACAGGTCCAGCTGCTCGGGCAGCCCACCTGCGGCGATCCGGCCCAGCGCCGCCTCGAAGGCGAGGCGCGAATCCTCGGTGTACAGCGCCAGCGCTTGATCCAGCGTGATCGGTTCCTTGCGCAGGCCGTGGATGCGATAGCACTCCTCGGTCCACTGCATGTGCCGGGTCTGCACTTCGATCTCGCAGCCGCCGATGCGGCCCAGCGCGGAAACCCGGTTGAGCAGCTCGGTGCGCCAGCGGATCAACGCGTCGGTCTGATGCTGCTCGGTGATGTTCTGCACCTGGCCGAGCAGGCGCTTGGGCTGCCCGTCCATGTCCAGCAGTGGCTGCATCCACAGGCGCAGATGCTGCGAAGGTTCATGGCCGCGGGTCAGCTCCAGCTCGAGATTGGCGGCACGGCCGTCACGCCACAGGCGCCGCCATGCCGCGCGCAGCGCACCCCGGGAACGCGGGTGCAGCTGCTTCAGCCAGCGCCGCTGGCCTGGCACGGCGCCCTGCCCCAGCGCCAGCAGCGAGCGCAGTTCCGGCGACCACCAGAAGTGACCGCTGTTGGGGTCGAACGACCAGCTGCCCATGCTGGCGATGCGCTGGGCCTCGCTCAGGTGCAGCTGTTGTTCCTGCAGCAGCGATTCAAGCTGCTTCTGCTGCTCGATATCGGTATGTGTACCCACCATGCGCAATGGCTGGCCGTCGGCGGTGCGCGCGACCACGCGGCCGCGATCCAACACCCAGCGCCACTGCCCGTCGGCCTGGCGGAAGCGGAACTGCGCGCTGTACTGCTCGCTTCGCCCTCGCAGGTGCTCGTCCAGCGCGGCGCGCACCTGGGCGATGTCCTCGCCGTGCACGCGCGACAGCATTTCGGTGGCGGTTTCGTCGCCCAGCGCCGGCGTGCGCGCCACGCGGTCACTGGGGATGTCCCAGTCCCACAGGCTGTGCCCGGCGCTGTCCAGTGCCAGCTCCCAACGCCCGCCACCGTCGACCGGTACCGGCTCGGGAACGCTCAGGGTGAACGCCAGCAGATTGCCGGCGCCGTCGTGCACGGCGCGCAGATGACCGTCGTAGTGCCCGCGCGGGCCACCTGGCAGCGTGCAGGCCACGATGCCGCCATCAGCGGCCAACAGGCGCAGATCTTCCAGCATCGGGGCATACGCGGCTACGGTAGCCGGCAGGCCATGCGCGCGCGCAGCGGGATTGGCCGCCAGCGGGCGGCCCGTGCGGTCGACGATGACCAGCGCCGACGCAAGCGGGTGCTGCAGCAGGCTGGCGATGATCCCTTGGTCCACGCGATCTTGCTCCGGATGACACGCCCGTCAGCGGGGCACGCAGTGGTTAACGGCGCCTGCGGCGGATAATTGAGTGGTCACGGCGCGCTGCGGGGTAAGATGACCGGCGCCCCTTTCACCCACCCCGTCCATGCCCGCAGAACCGACCGGCAACGCTCCAGTTCCCGACCCACGGATGGCGCAGGCGCTGAGCCGTGACCGACGGCGGGTAGTGCTGAGCTACCTGGTGATGGCGCTTGCATGGATGATCGCCACCGACAGCGTGGTGCAGGCGCTGGTGCCCGATCCGCAGCAGGCGGCCCTGTGGCAGGGCCTGAAGGGTTCGTTCTTCGCCCTGGCCAGCGCGGGCCTGCTGTATCTGCTGCTGCGTCCGCTGGCCGAACACGTGCTGCACACCCATGCGCGCCAGCAGGCCTCGGAGCTGCGCCTGCGGCAGATGTTCGAGGGCAACCCCGGCCCGATCCTCGTCTATGACCTGGACACGCTGGCGATCCTGGATGCCAACCCGGCCGCCTGCAGCACCTTCGGCTGGGACCGCGACGAGCTGCTGGAACAGACCATCGATGCCTTGTGGCCCCCGGGCCAGGACCAGGCGCTGCAGACCAAGCTGGAAGCAATACGCGAGGCGCCCGAGGAGCTGTGCATCCTGCGGGCGCAACTGCAGCTGCGCGACGGTTCGCTGCGGCAGATGGAACTGCGCTCCAACGCCATCAGCTACGACGGCCACAACGCCCGCCTGCTGATCGCCATCGATCGCACCGCCGAGGACCTGGCCCAGCTGCGCCGCGACCAGGCGCTGGCCCGGGTGGAGGAGGCCCATGAACTGGCCCGCATCGGCGCCTGGGAGCTTGATCCGTCCACCGGGCTGGGCCGTTATTCCAGCCAGGTCTATCGCCTGCTCGGCCGTCGCCCGCCCGAGGCCCGCCGCTGGCACCGCTTCGACGAGCTGCTGGTGCCGGCCGACCCGGCCACCGCCAGCCAGACCGAACAGCTGCTGGCCGAGCTGTGCTCCGGTGAGCCGGTGCAGGTGGACGTGCTGCTGCCGCTGCTGGCGATGGACGGCCGTGCGCTGATGGTGCACCTGCGCGCCGCCAGTGGGATCGATGAAGCGGGCCGCAGCCGCGTGCTGGGCACGCTGCAGGACGTGACCGAGCGGGAGCAGTCGCGGCGCCTTCTGCGCGAGCGCGAGGAACAGTTCCGCGAGCTGGTGCGGGTGCTGCCCGACGGCGTGGTGATCCTCTCCGACGAGCATGTGCTGTACGCCAACGCCTGGGCCGCTGGCCTGTTCGGCTACGGTAGCCACACCCTGCTTGGCGAGCCACTGTCGGCACTGGTCGCTGCCGCAGACCTGCCGCGGGTGCGCAGCCAGCTGCGCGCCGGCCAGCCGCACCTGGGTCCGGGCCACAGCAGCGTAGTGGCCATGCAGCGTGCCGACGGCCGCAGCTTCCATGCCGGCCTGGCGGTGGGCGAAGTCCGTTACGGCGGCCGCGACTGCAAGCTGCTGATCGTGCGCGACCTGAGCGATTCCGAACGCACCCGCAGCGCGCTGGAAACCAGCAACCGCGAGCTGCAGGCGATGGCCGGGCGGCTGTTCTCGCTGCAGGAGGATGAGCGTCGTGCGATCTCGCGCGACCTGCACGATGACATCGGCCAGGCCATCACCGCGATCAAGCTGTCGGCCTATGCAGCGCAGGACGAGGATGACCCGCTGCGCCGTGCCGAAGACCTGGCGCAGATCGTCAGCCTGGCCGACACCACCGTGGCCAAGTTGCGCGACATCTCCACCCTGCTGCGCCCGCCGCAGCTGGATGCACTGGGCCTGGAGGCGGCGCTGAGCTGGCAGGCGCGGGTGCTGTTCCGCTCCTCGCCGGTGGAGCTGCTGGCCGAGATCGAGCCGCTGCCGCACCGCCCCGACAACAGCATTGAACAGGCCTGCTTCCGCATCGCCCAGGAAAGCCTCACCAATGCCCTGCGCCACGCGCGCGCCAGCCAGGTACTGCTGCAGCTGCGCGATGTCGGCCAACGCGGCCTGCACCTGCAGATCCGCGATGATGGCGAGGGCTTCGATCCGGATGGCCCGCGCGGCCTCGGCCTGATCGTGATGCGCGAGCGCGCACAGAGCGTCGGTGGCCACGTGCGGATCGAATCCGCGCATGGCGAAGGCACCCTGATCGACGTCCACCTCCCCTACCAGGCGGCCAGCATGGCCGCCGTCGATTCACCGGAATACTGAGCCTATGTGGAATCCGAACCTGCCCCCGGTCAGCATCGACGATGCCCCCGACCGCCTTGGCGCCGGCAACCCCGAGCTGCAGGCCATGGTTGCCGAGGCAGCCTCCGGCGGCATCGCGCTGATGCTGATGCACGTGGACATCGACCACTTCGCATCGGTCAACGAGAACATGAGCGCCGAAGTGGGCGACCAGGCGCTGGTGCTGGTCGCGCAACGCCTGCAGTCTTACCTGCGCGGTCGCGGCAAGCTGTGGCGGCATGGCAGCGACGAGTTCCTGATCGCGGTGCCACGCACCGCAGACCTGCCGCTGCCGGAGGATTTCGCCGAAGAGATCCGCCAGCAGATGGAGCTGCCACTGTCGGTGCTGCCGTACACGCTGTTCATGACCGGCAAGCTGGGCGTGAGCCTGTGCCCGGAGCATGCCAGCAGTGCCTCACGCCTGCTCGACCATGCGGAAGATGCGCTGTACCAGGCCGCCCGCGAAGGCGGCAATGCGGTGCGCATCCATGCGGTGGACACTCCGCCCAGCGCGCACAGCGAAAGCATCATCGCCCGCCAGATCGTCGATGCCATCCCCAATGGCGAGCTGAAGCTGCGCTACCAGCCGCTGGTGAGTGCGCGCGATGGCCATGTGGTGGGCATGGAGGCGCTGCTGCGCTGGCAGTCGCCCACCCTGGGCATGCTGGTGCCGGAACGCTTCATGCGCACCGCCGAGCGGCTGGGCATCATCGTGCAGATCGGCACCTGGGTGCTGGAAGGCGCGCTGAAGCAGGCGCGGCTTTGGCGCGACCAGGGCTTCGATGACTTCACCATCGCGGTGAACGTATCTACCCTGCAACTGCTGCGGCCGAACTTCTTCGCCGAGGTGATGTCGCTGATGCAGGCCGCGGGCGTGCCGGCGCACATGCTGACGCTGGAGATCAACGAGAGTGCGCTGACCAACAACGTCAATTTCGTCCATGAGACGCTGGCCAACCTTCGCAACGAAGGCATCAGCCTGAGCCTGGACAACTTCGGCACCGGCGACTCCAGCCTCAGCGCACTGGTGCGCTACCCGGTGGACAAGCTGAAGATCGACCGCAGCTTCATCAAGAGTGCGCCGGCCGGCAACCGCGAGGCCGCCATCGCGCGCGCGATCATTGCCATGGGCCACCAGCTGGGCATGACCGTGATCGCCAACGGCGTGGAGTCGCAGGCCCAGCTGGGATTCCTGCGCCGCAACGACTGCGATGTATTCCAGGGCTACCTGTTCGGTGAACCGATGTCGGCCGATGCCGCCGGCATGACGCTGCGCCGCCGCTACCTGCGCCCGGAGGCCTTCGCCGAAACGCGCCCGGACCGGACGCTGCTGTTGCTGGACGATGAGGAAAACGTGCTGCGCTCGCTGGTGCGCCTGTTCCGCCGCGACGGCTACCGCATCCTGGCGGCCGGCAACGTGCGTGATGCCTTTGATCTGCTGGCGATCAACGACGTGCAGGTGATTCTGTCCGACCAGCGCATGAGCGACATGAGCGGCACCGAATTCCTGGGCCGGGTGAAGATGCTGTACCCGGACACGATCCGCCTGGTGCTGTCGGGCTACACCGATCTGAACACGGTGACCGATGCGATCAACCGCGGCGCGATCTACCGCTTCCTGACCAAGCCGTGGAACGACGACGAGCTGCGCAAGCACATCCACCAGGCGTTCCGCACCTACGAGGAACAGCGCCGCAGCAATGCCGGCCCGGCGCCGGTGGACGCCGGGGATGGTGGCGAGGATCGGCCGCCGCGGTGAGGGTCCCGTCCGGTAGAGCCGGCCGCCGGCCGGCTGCTCTGGGGTACTTGGTGGGATGAGGTTGCCGCCAGCGGCCGGCACTACCAGGTGCGGTCAGCGCGGCTGCTTCACCGGCAGCACCACGCGGAAGCGCGAGCCCACGCCCGGGGTGCTGTCCAGGTCGATGCGGCCGTGGTGCTTGTTGATGATGCTGTAGGAGATCGACAGGCCCAGGCCGGTGCCGCTGCCCACCGGCTTGGTGGTGAAGAACGGATCGAAGATGCGCTGGCGCAGTTCCGGCGAGATGCCGCCGCCGGTGTCTTCGAATTCGACCCATACGTGATCGCCGTCGACGCCGGTGCGCACGGTGATCGTGCCGCGTTCGGCGATGGCATGGCCGGCATTGAGCAGCAGGTTCATGTAGACCTGGTTCAACTCCGACGGCAGGCACTCCACCAGCGGCAACTGGCCGAACTCGCGCACCAGGGTGACCTTGTACTTGAGTTCGTTCCAGATGATGTTGATGGTCGATTCCAGGCCCGCGTGCAGGTCGACCAGCTTCCACGACTCGTCGCGGCCCGAGTACGAGAAGTCCTTCAGGTCGCGCACGATACGCGTCACCCGTTCGATGCCTTCGCGCGACTCGGCCATCAGCTGCGGCAGATCGCGGCTGATGAAATCGATGTCCAGGCGGTCGCGGATGTCGTCGATCTCCGGAATCAGCGCCTTCGGGTCCGGCGCGCGCAGGGCGCGCTCGTAGGCTTCGATGACGGTGAACAGGCTTCGCAGGTATTCCTGCAGGCTGCCCAGGTTGGAGTGCACGTAACCGATCGGGTTGTTGATCTCATGCGCGACGCCGGCGGCCAGCTGGCCGATCGAGGCCATCTTCTCGGACTGCAGCAGCTTTTCCTGGGTGCCATTGAGGCGCAGGTAGGCCTGGCGCAGCTCGGCGTGGCGCTGCTGCAGTTCGCGTTCGTAGTCTTCCTGCCCTTCAATGTGGCGGAACAGGGCGAGGAAATGGCCTTGGCCGATCGGGCCATGGTGGTACAGGTGGGCGATGACCACGCCCTCGCCCAGCGGCAGGCTGCCATTCCAGTGGCCATGCTGGCGGGCCTGCTCCAGTGCGTCGGGGGGCAGCAGTTCGCGCAGGCGCTGCGGCGGCGGCAGTCCGCCCTCCTCGCCACCGGCCAGCAGGTTCTGCGCGGCCGGATTGGCCAGGGCCACCTGCCCGTCCTCGGTGAACAGCAGCAGCCCTTCGCGCAGGCGCTCAAGCAGGGCCTGCAGCACCGGCTGTGGCGGAAGGGGGGCGGTAACCAGGGCGTTGGCAGCGGACACGGCGACTCGGGGCGTTCGAACAGGCGCCCAATATACGCGGTCGTGCAGCGGGCTTCAGCCCGCTTGATGGGGTTGTGCGACCGCCGTCGCGTCAGGCGACGGCGAGCGGCCGTCCGATGCTGACCGTATGCGACTGGCCCTTGGCGTCGTAGGCCGAGGCGTCTTCGGTGCGGCCGAGCTGGCGCAGTGCCCAGTTCACCTCGCGGCGGCGGCGCGACAGCAGCACGCCGTTGGCACGGTTGCGCTCGGCCAGTTCCTGCAGTTGTTCGCCCTCGCCCACCGGTGGCGCGCCTTCCAGCGCACGCAGCGCTTCCAGCTTGGCGCCGGTAGCCCGGATCAGGGCGTGCACGTCGTGCTCGACCAGGGCCTGGCGCTCAACGTCCAGGGCCTGGGCGAGACGCTGCAGCGGCTCGCTCATTGCCGCAGTCATCCGTGCAGCTGCTGGTCCAGATCGAGCATGCGCGATGCGATCGCGTCCGGATTGATCTTGTAGGTGCCGTTCTGCAGCGACTCGCGCACAGCTGCCACGCGCTGGGCGTCGATCGCCGGGGCGGTGGTCAGCTCACGCTCGATGGCCTGCAGATTGGTGGCCTCGCCGGTCAGGCGCAGGCTGTCGGCCGCCTCGACCGGGCGCGCCGCCGCATCGGTGCTGACGCCGGGCTTGTTGGCCGGGGTCGTCACGCTGCGCAGTGCCTGGGGGACCTGCAGGTTGCCGTCGATTTTCTGGCTCATGGGGTGTCCTGGAGTTGCCGTTCACAAGGGATAACGGCCGCAGGGCCGTGATCTTTAGGGATATTCTGCGGTAATTCAACGCGCCACGATTACGTCACCTGCGGCATCGACCGTGCCCTGCACGATCCGTCGCGAGGAAAGGTTCTCGACCGAGACCCGTTCGTTCTCACCTGCATCACCCATCGCACGACCGGCGATGCGGACCTCGACCGAGCCGCGACGCGACACCAGGGCCACATTGTCTCCTCGCCTGATGAGACGCTGGACCACCAGGTCGCTGTTCGACAGCAGGGCTCCGGCCTGCAACGGACGGCGGGCGATGCGGCCGATCGCTGCAGTGGGATCGGCCAGCACCGCGCCGGCAATCCGGGCGGCGTCACGCTGGGCAGTGGTGATATCGGCGGCAGTGAGGGTTTCTCCAGTACCGATTCCACGGTTGAGCACCAGCACGGTCTGGTTGCGTCGCACTTTCACCGGCACGAACAGGCGCCAACCGCCCGCATCGGGACAGCTGACCTCCACCGTAGTGTTGGCGGTGGGTTGCACCTGCAACGCGCCGCCACATTTCGGCAGGCGCAGCGCATCGGCCACCTGCGCTTCGCCTTCACTGCCCGCCGGCAGCGTCGACAGCGCCGCGGTGCGGATGCTGGCCACCGGCTGCCAGTCCGCAGCGCTCGCCCATGGCGCAGCCACGGCGAGCGCGATGGCGAATAGAGATGTGACCCGGCGCATGGCGCCTCCTTCAATCGGCAAGACCTGGCCCTGGTGCGTGCAAGGGGTGTGCCAGACCGAGGGGCCGCCTTTTGTGGAGTCGAGCCATGCTCGACACCACAAAAGCGCTCAAGTTCCGCCCCCCCACGCCGATACAGCAGCCATGTCCCATGACCTGCTCAACCGGATCGACCAGCGGACCCGACTGGCCGGCCACAACCGCCTGGCGCTGCTGCTGTTCCGTCTCGGCGGACGTCAGCTTTTTGGCGTCAATGTCTTCAAGGTTCAGGAAGTCCTGCGGCGGCCCGAGCTGTTCCAGGTGCCCGGCCTGCCCAGCCAGTTCTCTGGCGTGGCCGACGTGCGCGGCCGCTCGGTACCGGTGCTGGACCTGGGCCTGGCGATCGGCCACCCCGAGCGCGAGCCCGATGCGGACACCTCGCCGGGCTACCTGGTGGTCACCGAATTCAACCGTTCGATCCAGGGCTTCCTGGTCAGCGGCGTGGAGCGCATCGTCAACATCGCGGTGGAAGACATCCACCCGCCGCCGGAGTTGGGCGCCGAGTCGAGCTACCTGACCGCGGTGACCCGCTTCCAGGGTGAGCTGATCCAGGTGATCGACGTTGAAAGCGTGCTGGCCGATATCGCCCAGGTGCGCGGTGAAGCGGTACTCGACCCGGCGATGGCCATGCCCGCCGACGGCCCGCAGCTGCAGGTGCTGGTGGTGGACGACTCGCGCGTGGCCCGCCAGCAGATCCGCAGCGTGCTGGACCAGCTGGGCGTGGGTGCCACCCTGCTTTCCGACGGCAAGCAGGCGCTGGACCACCTGCTGCAGGTCCACGCCTCGGGCGAGAACCCGGCCGAGCGCTACGCCATGGTCATCTCCGACATCGAGATGCCGGCCATGGATGGCTACACGCTGACGACGGAAATTCGGCGCCACCCGGGCCTGGCCGGCCTGTACGTGCTGCTGCACACCTCGCTGTCGGGCGTCTTCAACAACGCCATGGTCGAGCGCGTCGGCGCCAATGCCTTCGTCGCCAAGTACTCGCCGCACGAACTGGCTGATTTCGTGCTGGACCGCCTGCGCAAGGTGGCGCTGGCGGCGTAGGGCCGGCCGCGGGGGGGGGGGCCCGCCCCCCCCCGGCGCGCCCGCGCCCGCCCCGGGGGGCATGTGCCCCCACGCCTTGGGCACACCCCTTGCAGCTTCCCGGGCAACGTTCCCGTGGGAGTGCACCGTGCGCAACCTGATTACCGACTACCTGGGCGTCCACGCCCAGGCCATGCCGTTGCGCGAACAGCGGATGAAGCTGATCGCCAGCAACCTCGGCAATGCCGACACGCCCGGCTACAAGGCCCAGGACCTGGACTTCGATGCCGCCCTGCGCCACGCCCAGGGGCAGGATGCCAACGGCCTGATGGCCACCACCCATGAGCAGCACTACGAGATCAGTAGTGGCCTGAACCCGTTCCAGATCGCGCGCGAAGGCGTGCAGCCCAGCCTGGACGGCAACACCGTCGACCCCGATGCCGAGCGTGCCGCCTATGGTCGCGCCGCACTGGAATACCGCGCCTCGCTCAGCTTCGTCGAGAGCAAGGTGCGTTCCATGCTGACCGCGATCACGGGGCAATAAGCCATGAGCAACCTGCCGATCTTCGATATCGCCGGCTCCGCGCTGCAGGCGCAGTCGGTGCGCATGAGCACCATCGCCTCCAACCTCTCCAACGCCGACACCGTCGCCGGTTCCGCCGACGCCGTGTACAAGCCGCTGGAACCGATTTTCCAGGCCGTCACCAGCAGGAACGATCCGAACATCACCTCGGTGAAGGTGAAGGAGATCAGCCAGAGCGAGGCCGCGCCGATCAAGCGCTACGAGCCGGGCCATCCGCTGGCCGACGCTGATGGCTACATCTACCAGCCCGACGTCGATCCGGTGGCGCAGATGGTCAACCTGATCTCGACCTCGCGCAATTACCAGGCCGGCGTGGAGATGTTGACCACCGCCAAGGAACTGGCCCTGGCCACCCTGACCATGGGCCGCTGAGGCCCGCAGCACCGGACACCGCCATGACCACCGCCGTCAACAACCAGACCAGCCAGGACGTCTATTCCGCGCTGGGCCTGAATGCCCCCAACAGCAATGCCACGAAAAAGAAGAACACGCTTGACCAGGCCGACTTCCTGCGCCTGATGACCGAGCAGCTGCAGCACCAGGATCCGCTGAAGCCGATGGACAACACGCAGATGGTCGCGCAGATGGCGCAGATGTCCACTGTGCAAGGCATCACCGATCTGAACAAGACGGTGAAGGGCTTCCAGGAATCGATGGCCAGCGACCAGGTGCTGCGTGGTGCGGCGCTGGTCGGCCACCAGGTGCTGGTGCCTTCGGAGAAACTGGTGCTGGAGAAGGAAGGCAGCGTCGAAGGCACGGTGGCTGCGCCGTCGGCCGGCATCATCACCGTGGACATCACCGACGCCAACGGCGCCAAGGTCACCTCGCTGAGCGTGGAAGCCAAGGCCGCCGGCGAGACCGCCTTCCAGTGGGATGGCAAGGATGCCAATGGCAAGCGCATGGAACCGGGCAAGTATTCCATCGTCGCCAACCACGTCGACACCGCTGGCAAGAGCACCAAGCTGTCCACCTACGTGCAGGCGCCGGTGGAAAGCGTGACCGTCGGTTCCGACGGCCTGTACCTGAATCTCAAGGGCCTGGGCACGGCCCCGATCGACTACGTGCTCCGCGTCAGCTGAGCCGCACATTCCGCATCAACCAGGAGCATCCCATGGGCTTCAATGTCTCGCTGTCCGGCATCAATGCCGCCAACACCGACCTGAGCGTCACCGCCAACAACGTCGCCAATGTAAACACCACCGGCTTCAAGCAGTCGCGCGCGGAGTTCGCCGATCTGTTCGCTTCGACCAGCTACGGCCTGTCGAAGAACCAGACCGGCTCGGGCGTGCGTGTTTCCAACGTCGCCCAGCAGTTCATCCAGGGCCACAACGAGCAGACCGGGCGCAGCCTGGACATGGCCATTTCCGGTGAAGGCTTCTTCACCATGAACATGAATGGTTCGCGCGTGTACTCGCGTGCCGGCAACTTCCAGACCGACTCGGCCGGCTATGTTGTGAACCCGCAGGGCGCGCGCCTGCAGGTGTTCGCGCCGAACGCCGATGGCACCAACTTCGATGCCGGCCGGCTGGTCGACCTGCAGCTGCTGACCACCGACAGCCCGCCGAAGCAGACCAGCGAAGTGAAGGTTGGCTTCACCCTGCCGGCCAACGCCAAGCAACCGACGGTGGCGACCTTCGACCCGACCGATTCGAACAGCTACAACCACTCCAGCGGTGGCATCACCGTGTACGACTCGCTGGGTGTGAGCCACATCCAGGTCTCGTACTTCGTGAAGGGCGCCAACCCCAACGAATGGACCGTGCGCAATTACGTCGATGGCCAGCCGGCAGGCGCACCCACCCCGGTCACCTTCGACAACAGCGGCAAGCTGGTCGCACCGGCCGACGGCAAGGTCAGCCTCGGCACCTTCACCCCGACCACCGGTGCCGGCCAGTTGAACATGACGCTGGATATCAGTGGCTCGACCCAGTACGGCGAGAAGTTCGCGCTGCGCAACACCCAGCAGGACGGCTACGCCGCGGGCAAGCTCAACGAAGTGACCGTGTCCGAATCCGGCGTGGTCTACGCCCGCTATTCCAACGGCGACGACAAGCCGCTGGGCCAGGTCGCACTGACCACCTTCAACAACACGCAGGGCCTGGAATCGAAGGGCAACAACCTGTGGGTGGAGACCTTCGAATCGGGCACGCCGCGCACCGGCATGCCGGACACCTCCAACCTCGGCAAGATCCAGGCCGGCTCGCTGGAAGCGTCCACCGTCGATCTCACCGAGCAGCTGGTCAACATGATCACTGCGCAGCGCAACTTCCAGGCCAACGCGCAGATGATCACCACCCAGGACCAGATCACCCAGACCGTCATCAACATCCGTTGATGAGCGGCTGACCCTGTCACGGAACTCCCCGCATGGATAAAGCCCTTTACGTGGCGATGACCGGTGCCCGCGCCTCCCTGCAGGCGCAGGGAACGCTCAGCCACAACCTCGCCAACTCGGACACCCCTGGCTTCAAGGAAGCGCTGGCCAACACCGAAGCCTTCCCGATCAAGGGCCCGGGCTTTGCCTCGCGGGTGGATGCGCTGCACGTCGACGCCGGCTTCAACCGCCGGCCCGGCGCGCAGCACATCACCGGCAAGCCGCTGGACCTTGCCCTGCAGAGCGGCACCTGGCTGGCGGTGCAGGCCAGCGACGGCAGCGAAGCGTACACGCGCGGCGCGGCGCTGTCGGTGACACCCAACGGCCAGCTGGTGACCTCCGGCGGCCGCACGGTACTGGATGACAACAACAACCCGATCGCCATTCCCCCCTACCAGGCGATGGAGATCGGCGGCGACGGCACGATCTCGATCATCCCGCAGGGCGAAGGCCCGCAGACGATGGCGCAGATCGGCCGGATCAAGGTGGTGCAGGCACCGGACGAGCGCCTCGAGCGTGGCCTGGATGGCCTGTTCCGCAACACCGACCCGCGCCAGCCGTTCGCCCCGGCGCAGGGCACCGCCGTGCACAGCGGCCAGCTGGAAGGCAGCAACGTCGATGCCGCCGGTGCACTGGTGCAGATGATCCAGCTGCAGCGCCAGTACGAAATGCAGGTGCAGGTGATCAAGCACGGCGACGACAACGCGCGCAGTGCCAACAGCCTGCTGCGCCTGGGCAGCTGACGGAATTCCGGCGCCGCCCGGACGCGGCGCTGGCACACCGCTTGCACACCCGCTACCAAGGGCCGCATCGCGCGGCCGGCTTCACCCAGACAGGACACCGAAGATGAACCAGGCATTGTGGATCGCGAAAACCGGACTGGATGCGCAGCAGATGCGCATGTCGGTGGTTTCCAACAACCTCGCCAACACCAACACCACCGGCTTCAAGCAGGACCGTGCCAGCTTCGAGGACCTGCTGTACCAGCAGGTGCGCCAGCCCGGCGGCTCTTCGTCGGCGCAGACCCAGCTGCCGACCGGCCTGCAGCTGGGTACCGGTGTGCGCGTGGTCGCCACCGCCAAGAATTTCGAACAGGGTGGCCAGCAGCAGACCGGCCGCGCGCTGGACGTGATGGTCAACGGCCGCGGCTTCTTCGAAGTGCAGATGCCGGATGGCAGCTCGGCCTATACCCGTGATGGCTCGTTCAAGATCAACCAGGACAGCGAGCTGGTCACCAACAGCGGCTACCCGGTGCAGCCGGGCATCCAGATTCCCGAGGGCGCGCAGTCGGTCACCATCGGCAGCGACGGCACCATCAGCGTGAAGATGGCCGACGACGCCGCATCGGTGGAAGTGGGCGCGCTGACCCTGACCGACTTCGTGAACCCGGCCGGCCTGCAGGCACGCGGCGAGAACCTGTTCCTGGAAACCACCGCATCGGGCCCGGCGCAGAACGGCAACCCCGGACTGAACGGCCTCGGCACCGTGGTACAGGGTGCGCTGGAAGGCAGCAACGTCAATGTGGTCGAAGAGCTGGTGTCGATGATCGAAACCCAGCGCGCCTACGAGATGAATGCCAAGGCGATCTCCACCACCGACTCGATGCTCGGCTACCTCAACAACAAGATCTGACCGGCCCAACCGGGAACCCGCCATGTCGCCCTTCTTCAAACTCACCCGCACTGCCCTTGCCTGCGTCGTGCCCGCCCTGCTCGGTGGCTGCGTGATCGCGGGCGACGTGCGCCCCTATCCGGCGATGGCGCCGATCCAGCCGATCATGCCGCCGCAGGCCGCGCCGACCGCCGGCGCGATCTACGCCGCCGGCCCGACCCTGCAGCTGTACTCGGACCGCCGCGCGCGCGACGTCGGCGACCTGCTGACCATCACCCTGCTGGAAAACACCACCGCGCAGACCAGTGCCAACACCGCCACCAACAAGGAATCCAACCTGAGCCTGGGCACCCCGTCCATCCTCGGCGCCCCGGTCACCTTGGGCGGCAAGGACATCCTGAGTGCCACGGCCAAGGGCGCGCGTGACTTCACCGGCAAGGGCAACAGCGCGCAGAGCAACCGCCTGCAGGGCAACGTCACGGTCACGGTGATCCAGCGCCTGCCCAACGGCAACCTGGTGGTACAGGGGCAGAAGAACCTGCGCCTGAACCAGGGCGATGAACTGGTGCAGGTGCAGGGCATCGTGCGCCCCGGTGACATCAGCCAGGACAACACCATTCCTTCCAGCCGCGTGGCCGAAGCCCGCATCGTCTATGGCGGCCGCGGCCCGGTCGCGCAGTCCAACGCAATGGGCTGGCTGAGCCGCTTCTTCAACTCCGGCCTGACGCCGTTCTGAGCATGGCCATGAAACTCTTCCTCTCTTCTTCCTGGCAGCGCCGCGTGGCGTCGTTCGTCGCACTGATGCTGCTGGCAATGGCAGCCCCGGCCAGCGCCGAACGCATCAAGGACCTGGCCCAGGTCGGTGGCGTGCGCGGCAATGCACTGGTGGGCTACGGCCTGGTGGTCGGCCTGGACGGCAGCGGCGACCGCACCAGCCAGGCGCCCTTCACCGTGCAGAGCCTGAAGAACCTGCTCGGCGAGCTGGGCGTGAACGTGCCAGCGAACGTCAACCCGCAGCTGAAGAACGTGGCAGCCGTGGCGATCCATGCCGAGCTGCCGCCGTTCGCCAAGCCGGGCCAGCCGATCGACATCACCGTGTCCTCGATCGGCAACGCGGTGTCACTGCGCGGTGGCTCGCTGCTGATGGCCCCGCTGCGCGGCGCCGACGGGCAGATCTATGCCATCGCGCAGGGCAACCTGATCGTGGGCGGCTTTGGCGCGCAGGGCAAGGATGGCTCGCGCGTCTCGGTGAACGTGCCCAGCGTCGGTCGCATTCCCAATGGCGCCACCGTTGAACGTGCCCTGCCCGATCCGCTCGCCAATGGCGGCGACATCACCCTGAACCTGCACAACAACGATTTCACTACAGTCTCGCGCATGGTCGCCGCGCTCAACAACGCGTTCGGCGAAGGCGCCGCGCGCGCGGTTGACGGCGTGACCGTGGCGGTCACTGCGCCGACCGATCCCGGCGCACGCATCGGCCTGCTGGCGCGCATCGAGAACCTGGAGCTGACCCCGGGCAGCGCCCCGGCCAAGGTAGTGGTCAATTCGCGCACCGGCACCGTGGTCATCGGCCAGCAGGTACGGGTCGGCCCGGCCGCCATCTCGCATGGTTCGCTGACGGTGACGATCCAGGAAAACACCAACGTCAGCCAGCCCAATGCCCTGTCCGGCGGCCGTACCGTGGCCAGCCCGCAGTCGACCATTACCGCCACCAACGATGGCAGCCGCATGTTCAAGTTCAGCGGCGGCACCACCCTGGACGAGATCGTGCACGCGGTGAACGCCGTGGGCGCGGCACCGGGCGACCTGATCGCGATCCTGGAAGCCCTGAAGCAGGCCGGTGCACTGAGCGCCGAGCTCGAGGTGATCTGACATGCGCATCAATCCCGCATTTGATCTGCACCCGGCGCAGCAGAACGACCCGGCCAGGATCGACAAGGTCGCGCGCCAGCTGGAAGGCCAGTTCGCACAGATGCTGGTCAAGAGCATGCGCGATGCCAGCTTCGGCGACTCGCTGTTTCCCGGCGAGAACAAGATGTTCCGCGACATGTATGACCAGAAGATCGCCGAGGCCATGACCCGCGGCAAGGGTCTGGGCCTGTCCGGCATGATCACCCGCCAGCTGTCCGGTCAGCCCGCCGACGGCCCGGCGCTGGACACGCGCGTGGACCCGGCCAAGGCCAGCCGCGCCTATCAACTCAACGCGCCGGCAAAGCCCGCACCGTCGCTGCCGCTGGAAGATGGCAGCCAGGCCGTGCGCATGCTGCAGCAGATGGCAGCCGGCGCACAGCACGGCGCACAGGCCGCACTGGCACCGATGGAGCAGGCACTGGACCTGATCGCCGGCCGCGAAAGCAGCAGCCTGCACCGCTCGCTGGGCACCGAGGATCCATATATCGGCAACCTGCAGGGCGAGGACTGGTCCGCCAACAGCGACCAGTGGTCGGCGACGGCCAGCAATCGCGGTACGGCCATGAGCCCGGCCGATGCGATGGCGACCCGCACCGCCGTCGCTCAGCTGGGCGCGCACACGCCGGAAGGTTTCGTCGCCAGCATCTGGCAGCACGCACAGAGCGCGGCCAGGGAACTGGGCGTGGACGCCCGTGCGCTCGTCGCCCAGGCGGCATTGGAAACCGGTTGGGGCAAGCGGCACATCAAGCATGCCGACGGCAGCACCTCGCACAACCTGTTCGGCATCAAGGCCAATGGCTGGAACGGCCAGCGCGCCACGTCCGGCACCCATGAGTATGTGGATGGCGTGCGCCGCAACGAGACCGCCAGCTTCCGCGCCTACAGCTCGCCGGCCGAAAGCTTCGCCGACTACGTGCGCCTGCTGAAGACCAGCCCGCGCTACCAGCAGGCCCTGCAGGCCGGCACCGACGTGCAGGGCTTCGCCCGTGGCCTGCAGCGCGCCGGCTATGCCACCGACCCGCGCTACGCCGCCAAGATCGCCGCGATCGCCGGTGGCCCGACCATCGAGCGCGCCGTCGCCGCCGTGGCCGACGCCGGCTCGCGCCTTGGCCAGACCTTCGCCAGCACCGCGACCGCGGCGCTGGGTATCACTCGTCGTTGAGGAACACCATGTCCAGCGTACTTTCCACCGGTACCGGTGCCCTGCTCGCCTTCCAGCGTGCGTTGGCGACCACCAGCCACAACGTGGCCAACCTCAATACGCCCGGCTACAGCCGGCAGAAGGTCAACTTCGCCACCGCCGATCCACAGAACTACGGCTATGGCACGGTCGGCAATGGCACCCGCATCACTGATATCCGCCGCACGGCCGACCAGCTGGCGATCTCGCGCCTCCTCGACAGCAGCGGTGAACTGGCGCGCCTGAAGCAGCTATCGGGCATGGCCGACCGGGTCAATGCCCTGTTCTCCGATGCGGCAACCAACGTGGCCGGCGTCTGGTCGAACTTCTTCGATTCGGTCAGCGGACTGTCGTCCAACGCGGCCGGCACCGCCGACCGCCAGAACATGCTCGACGGCGGCAAGGCCCTGGCCAACCGCTTCGTGCAGCTCAACACGCACCTGAACAACCTCAACAGCGAGGTCAACAACGGCCTGCTGGCCGGTGCCACCGAGGTCAACCGCCTGGCGCAGGAAATCGCGCAGATCAACGGCGCCATCGGCACCAACATCGCCTCTGCCGCACCCGACCTGCTCGACCGCCGCGACCAGCTGATCACCCAGCTGATCGGCTACACCGGTGGCACGGCGGTGATCCAGGACGGCGGCATCATGAATGTCTACACCGCCGGCGGCAACGCGCTGGTGGTGGGTACCACGGCGACCAAGGTCACCACCGTGGCCGATCCGTACCAGCCCGAGCGCCTGCAGCTGGCACTGGAAACCCAGGGCAACACCATCCGCCTCGACCCGAAGGCGGTCGGCGGCCAGATCGGCGGCCTGCTGGAGTTCCGCGACACCGTGCTGACTCCTGCCCAGGCTGAACTGGGCAAGCTGGCGGTGGGCCTGGCCGAAAGCTTCAACCAGGCGCACCACCAGGGCGTGGACCTGTATGGCCAGATGGGCGGCGACTTCTTCAACATCGGCAACCCGCGTGTCACCGCCAACAACAGCAATGCCGGCACCGCCAGCCTTAGCGCAACCTATGGCGACCTGGGCAAGCTGGATGCGCAGAACGTGGTGCTGCAATTTGATGGCACCAACTGGAAGGCCAGCCGTGCCGACACCGGCGCCAGCATTCCGCTGACCGGTACCGGCACCGCCGCCGACCCGCTGGTGATCAACGGTGTGCAGCTGGTGGTGGGCGGCACGCCGGCGGCCAACGACCGCTTCCTGCTGCAGCCGACCGCCGGCGTGGCCGGCAGCCTGGAAATGGCGATCACCGATCCGTCGCGCATCGCTGCGGCCGCTGCGGTGAAGGGCGCGGCCGCCACCGCCAACACCGGCACCGGCAAGCTGAGCGGCGTTACCGTCACCGATTCGACCAACGCCAACCTGCGCAATCCCTCGGCGATCGTGTTCACCTCGGCCACCACCTACACCATCGACGGTGGCCCGCCGCAGACCTACACGCCCGGCCAGACCATCAGTGCCAACGGCTGGAGCTTCGTGCTGGACGGCGCGCCGAAGGTGGGCGATACCTTCAACATCACCCCGACCCCGGCCGGCTCATCGGACAACAGCAACGCCTCCAAGCTGGCCAAGGTGGAGAGCGCAAAGGCGTTCAATGCCGGGACGGTGACACTGAACGGTGCACTCGGTGGCCTGACCACCCAGGTTGGCGCCGCCGCGCGCTCGGCCGAGTACTCGCTCGACGCGCAGCTGGTGATCAATGACAAGGCGCAGGAAGCCCGCGATGAAGTGTCCGGCGTGAACCTGGACGAGGAAGCCGCCGACATGCTGCGGCTGCAGCAGGCCTACCAGGCCGCCTCGCAGCTGATCTCCACCGCCGACAGCATGTTCCAGACCATCCTGGGAGCCGTCCGCCGATGAGCAGCCGCATCTCCACCAGCATGATGTTCAACCAGTCCGTGTCGCTGATGATGGCCAAGCAGGCCAAGCTCAGCCACCTGGAGCAGCAGATCGCCACCGGCAGCAAGATCGTCAGCGCCAAGGACGACCCGGTGGCCGCCGGTACCGCGGTCGGCCTTGACCGCAGCCTGGCCGCACTGGATCGCATGAAGCTCAACGCCGGCAACGTGCAGAACCGCCTGGGGGTACAGGAAAACACCCTGGCGCAGGTCAACGACCTGATGGCACGCGTCAACGATCTGACCATCCAGGCCAGCAATCCAGCGCTGAGCGCGGCCGATAAGAAGACGCTGATCACCGAGGTCAACCAGATCCGCGACGGCCTGCTGTCGCTGGCCAACGCCGACGATGGCACCGGCCGCTACGTGTTCGGCGGCACCAACGACGGTGACCCGCCGTTTGCCAAGATCAACGGCAAGGTGGTCTACCGTGGCGACCAGACCCAGCGCCAGATCGAAGTCGGCCCCGATACCTATGTGCGCGATGCCCTGCCCGGCAGCGAGATCTTCATGCGCATTCCCACCGGCGATGGCTTCGTTGACGGCAGCGCCGCGGCCGGCAACACCGGCAACGGCGTGCTGACCAACGTCACCCGCGACGGCAGCGACAGCTGGAACGGCCAGGGCTTCAGCGTCCGTTTCACCACCGGCAACCAGTACGAAGTGGTGGACGGCGCAGGCAACGTGACCGGCACCGGCACCTACAAGGCCGGCGACGATCTGGAAGTGAATGGTGTCCGCCTTCGCATCACCGGCGCACCGGCGGCGGGCGACAGCTTCAGCGTGCAGGCCGCCAGCAGCCGCGACATCTTCGCCACCATGGACAACCTGGTGGCAGCGCTGGGTGCCGACACCGGCACCACCGCGCAGATGACCGCGCAGCAGAACCAGCTGCAGAGTGCACTGCGCGACGTGGCACGCGCCTCCGAGCG
This sequence comes from Stenotrophomonas sp. SMYL41, assembly GCF_036319965.1. NCBI lineage: Bacteria > Pseudomonadati > Pseudomonadota > Gammaproteobacteria > Lysobacterales > Lysobacteraceae > Stenotrophomonas > Stenotrophomonas sp. SMYL41. Next base: position 507,788 of record NZ_JAWIRX010000001.1, read on the forward strand.
GATGATCGACTCACGCGCTGCCGGCGGTGCGCAGTTGAAGGCCCTGGACAATGCGGCCGACATGCGCGAGGCCAATGGCGTGACGCTGAAGACCACGCTGTCGCAGATGCGCGACCTGGATTACGCCGATGCGCTGAGCCAGTACCAGCTGCAGAGCACCGCGCTGCAGGCGGCACAGACGATCTTCTCGCAGATGCAGTCGATGTCGCTGTTCAACAAGCTCCGCTGACGCTTCCCAAGCGCCACCCTCTGAAGGCCGCGATGCCCTGCACCGCGGCCTTTTTCGTTCCTGCGTGCCCATTCCCTCGCGCTCGCCGGGCGTGTCACGGCGCTACCGGAAAGATGCCCCGGTGCATTTTCCGTGATTTCCCATCAAGCCCGGCCCTGCCCCGCCGATACCTTCATCAGCGCTGGTTGGGCATGCCCAACCGCCCCTTCCGGGGTCGCCTTCACGCCCGACCAAGGCTGGAAAACCCCGGAAAAACAGCCTCCGGCAGCGAATTTTTGCTCCAGCGGAATTCACGCCTAAAGGTTGTTGACAAAGCGCCGTTATTCATTTGGCAACGGCGAAGCACACAGCCACACAAAAAAACAGGCGGCGCTTCGTTTCATTCACCAACGGGTTCCATATAAGAGGAGACGACCCCATGGCACAGGTAATCAACACCAATACGATGTCGCTCAACGCTCAGCGCAACCTGAGCACCAGCGGCAGCTCGCTCGCTACCACCATCCAGCGCCTCTCGTCCGGCCTGCGCATCAACAGCGCGAAGGACGACGCGGCCGGCCTGGCCATCAGCGAGCGCTTCACCACCCAGATCCGCGGTCTGGACGTGGCCATCCGCAACGCCAACGACGGCATCTCGCTGGCCCAGGTCGCAGAAGGTTCGCTGAACGAAGTGGGCAACAACCTGCAGCGCATCCGCGAACTGGGTGTGCAGGCCTCCAATGCCACCAACTCGGCCAGCGACCGCAAGGCCCTGCAGGCGGAAGTGACCCAGCTGGTTTCGGAAATCGATCGCGTCGCCAAGCAGGCCGACTTCAACGGCACCAAGCTGCTGGACGGCAGCTTCACCAGCCAGCTGTTCCAGGTGGGCGCCAACGCCGGCCAGGCCATCGCCATCAACAGCGTGGTCAACGCAAAAGCCGATTCGCTGGGCGCGGCCACCTTCGCCAACGGCTACACCGGCACCAGCCTGGCAGCGGCCGACAAGGCCACCGCCGACACCACCTATTCCGGCCTGCAGGTCTCGGTGACCCCGCCGGGCGGCACCGCCACCACGGTCACCATCAGCGACTTCACCGTGAAGGCCGGCGAGTCGATCACCTCGGCCACCGCGGCGGCGATCAACAACAAGCTGGGTGAAACCGGCGTGGTTGCCTCGGTCAATGCCGGCGTCATCAGCCTGGCCTCGGTCAAGGATGGCCAGACCTTCGCCCTGGGTGTCAGCGCGGCGACCCCGCCGGCCGGTGTCACCGCCGCGACCATCGCCGGCCTGGGCCTGACCGAGACCAGCACCAACGGCGGCACCCTGACCGGTGCAGCGGCCAGCTTCGTCAAGGACCTGAACGTCACCACCGCCGAAGGCGCACAGAAGGCGATGTCGATCGTCGACAAGGCCCTGGAATCGGTCAACAGCGTCCGCGCCGACCTCGGCGCGATCCAGAACCGCTTCACCTCGGTGGTGGCCAACCTGCAGACCTCCTCGGAGAACCTGTCCGCATCGCGCAGCCGCATCCGCGATACCGACTTCGCCAAGGAAACCGCCGAACTGACCCGCACCCAGATCCTGCAGCAGGCCGGCACGGCCATGCTGGCCCAGGCCAACCAGGTACCGCAGAACGTGCTCAGCCTGTTGCAGCGCTGACATGAGCCGCCCCCGGTGCACGTCGGGGGCGTCTAACCCAACTCACGTGCAACCGCTCAAGGACCTCTCCTCATGGCACAAGTCATCAACACCAATACGATGTCGTTGAATGCTCAGCGCAACCTGAGCACCAGCGGCAGCTCGCTGGCTACCACCATCCAGCGCCTGTCCTCCGGTTCGCGCATCAACAGCGCCAAGGACGACGCCGCCGGCCTGGCGATCTCCGAGCGCTTCGGCACGCAGATCCGCGGTACCGACGTCGCCATCCGCAATGCCAACGACGGCATCTCGCTGGCCCAGGTCGCCGAAGGTTCGCTGACCGAAATCGGCAACAACCTGCAGCGCGTCCGCGAGCTGTCGGTGCAGGCCTCCAACGCCACCAACTCGGCCAGCGACCGCAAGGCGCTGCAGGCCGAAGTGACCCAGCTGGTCTCGGAAATCGACCGCGTCGCCAAGCAGTCGGACTTCAACGGCACCAAGCTGCTGGACGGTTCGTTCTCCAGCCAGCTGTTCCAGGTCGGCGCCAACGCCGGCCAGGCCATCGCCATCGACAAGACCATCGATGCCAAGGCCAATGCCCTGGGTGGCGCCAAGTTCGACACCAACTCGCTGGCCCTGGCCGACCCGGGCACCAACGCTGATTTCAGCACCAGCGGCCTGTCCATCAACGGCGTGGCCATTGCCGACGTCTCGGTCAAGCAGGGCGCCGATGCTGCTGCCACCGGCAAGGCCTCGCGTGAAGCGCTGGTGACCGCGATCAACGCCAAGATCGGCGAGACCGGCGTCTACGCTGAAGTGAACGGCACCACCGGCGTGACCCTGACCTCGGTCAAGGACAGCGTCAACGCCGATGGCTCGTTCAAGGCCATCACCGCGACTCCGGGCACCTGGACCGGCGCCACCGCGCCGACCTTCACCGCCACCACCGCTGCTGCAGCGCCGGCTGCGAAGTACGCCAGCAACCTGGACGTCAGCACCGTGAAGGGCGCCCAGCAGGCGATGGAAATCGTCGACAAGGCCCTGGGTGCGATCAACAGCACCCGCGCCGACCTCGGTGCGGTCCAGAACCGCTTCACCTCGGTCGTGGCCAACCTGCAGACCTCGTCGGAAAACCTGTCGGCTTCGCGCAGCCGCATCAAGGACACCGACTTCGCCAAGGAAACCGCCGAACTGACCCGCACCCAGATCCTGCAGCAGGCCGGTACGGCCATGCTGGCCCAGGCCAACCAGGTGCCGCAGGGCGTGCTCAGCCTGCTGCGCTGATCCGCTCACTGATCGACCCCCGGGCGCCGCATGACGCGGCGCCCGGATCCTGAAACACGTTCCACCTTCGCCAAAGGAAAAGCACCATGGCACAAGTCATCAACACCAACACCATGTCCCTGAATGCTCAGCGCAACCTGAGCACCAGCGGCAGCTCGCTGGCTACCACCATCCAGCGCCTGTCCTCCGGTTCGCGCATCAACAGCGCCAAGGACGACGCCGCCGGCCTGGCGATCTCCGAGCGCTTCGGCACGCAGATCCGCGGTACCGACGTCGCCATCCGCAATGCCAACGACGGCATCTCGCTGGCCCAGGTCGCCGAAGGCTCGCTGACCGAAATCGGCAACAACCTGCAGCGCGTCCGCGAGCTGTCGGTGCAGGCCTCCAACGCCACCAACTCGGCCAGCGACCGCAAGGCGCTGCAGGCCGAAGTGACCCAGCTGGTCTCGGAAATCGACCGCGTTGCCAAGCAGTCGGACTTCAACGGCACCAAGCTGCTGGACGGCACCTTCTCCAGCCAGCTGTTCCAGGTGGGCGCCAACGCCGGCCAGGCCATCGCCATCGACAAGACCATCGATGCCAAGGCCGGCTCGCTGGGCACCTCGACCTTCGCCACCGGCGCCACTGCCGCCCTGACTGCCAGCACCGATGGTGCCCGCTTCTCCGGTACTGTGATGGGCGTGGACATCGGCACGGTTGAAGTGAAGGCCGGCGCCACCACGGCGGATGCCTCCAAGGCCGTCGCCACCGCCATCAACGCCAAGATCGGCGAGGCCGGCATCTACGCCGAAGCCAATGCCGACGGCACCCTGAAGCTGAGCTCGGTGAAGGAAGGCAAGGCTATCGCCACCGCCGATATCGCCCTGATGCGCAGCGACTACGACGCGACCGCCAAGACCTGGGGCACCGCGGCGGCTGCGGGCGCCTACACCGCCGGCACCGACACCTCGGCCAACGTGCAGAAGCTGGACGTGAGCACCGTGCTCGGCGCCCAGCAGGCGCTGGAAGTGGTCGACAAGGCCCTGGGTGCGATCAACAGCACCCGCGCCGACCTCGGTGCGATCCAGAACCGCTTCACCTCGGTCGTGGCCAACCTGCAGACCTCGTCGGAAAACCTGTCGGCTTCGCGCAGCCGCATCAAGGACACCGACTTCGCCAAGGAAACCGCCGAACTGACCCGCACCCAGATCCTGCAGCAGGCCGGTACGGCCATGCTGGCCCAGGCCAACCAGGTGCCGCAGGGCGTGCTCAGCCTGCTGCGCTGATCCACGGCAAGAAGCGCCGCTACCGTCGGGTCAAACCGGCGGTAGCGGCAACCCGGAAGCCACGATGCACGAAGGCGCGGGCCATGCCCGGCCCGGGATCACTCCCGAACCGGCTTGGCATCGCCCGCTCCTGCGGACCTCTCTTTCAGCGCTGTACCTTTGACTGTACGTACCGGGCGGCTTCGTCTCCCCCCGATTGTCAGTAGCCTGATCCCTCCCCTGCATTGGGGGAGGGCTTTTTGCAGACTCCCGGCAGCCCGCGGTGAACCCACCCGCACCCTGCCCCAACCCTCCTGCAACCTGCGTGCCAGAACCTGCGCCAGACCTCTGGCACGGCACATGCATCAACGAAGTCCTCAAGACCCAGCGGCGCAGGCCGCTATTTTCGTTGACGACGGGCCACCGCATGGCGGCCAGGCCCGGATACCAGGAGAAACGACGTGGCAGACTTTGGATACGGTGGCATTGGCTCGGGCCTGGATATTTCCAGCATCGTCAACCAGCTGGTCGCAGCTGACCGCAAGCCCGCCGACAATGCGCTGAACCTGCAGCAGTCCAAGGCCAAGATGCAGCTGTCGTCGATCGGCACCGTCACTGCGGCGTTCGACAAGCTGAAGACCGCGCTGACCGCGCTCAAGGCCACCACGGCCTTCGACACCCGCACCGTCACCGCCACCGGTAAGTCCGGCCCCAACAATGCCGACGATGTGCTGACCGCGTCGGTAGCGCTGTACGACCTCGGCACGACCAAGGCAGCGGCTTCCAACGGCACGCACCAGGTGGAAGTGAAATCCCTCGCCACCGCGCACAAGCTGATTGCCGACACCTCGTTCCCGAAGACCGACACCTTCGGCGCCGGAACCTTGACGCTGACCGTTGGCGTTGGCGACAAGGCCAAGACCATGAACGTGGCAGTGGAGGACGGCGACACGCTGACCACCATCCGCAACAAGATCGATGCCGCGGGCCGCAAGGAAGGCGTGCAGGCGACGCTGATCAGCTCCGGCGACAACCAGTACCTGTCGATCGCCCAGGAAAAGACCGGTGCCGCCAATGCAATCAAGCTGGAATATGCGGGCAGTGACCCCAAGCTGGGCGCGCTGGTCGGCAGCCTGAAAGAGAACACGCCTGCAGCGGACGCCGAACTGACCATCGACGGCGTGAAGGTGGTCAGTGCCAGCAATACGGTGACCGATGCCGTGCCGGGCCTGACCCTGAACCTCAAGGTTCCCGGCAAGAGCACGGTGGTGATCAGTACCGACACGGCCGCCGCAACCAAGGTCATGCAGGAGTTCGTGACCGCCTACAACGCGGCGATCGCGGCGATCAATACCGAAACCAAGTACGACGCCAAGACCAAGGAAGCGGCCACCTTGACCGGCGATGCGCAGATGCGTGGCGCCTCCAGCCAGCTGCGCTCGGTGATGTCGGGCGTGTTGAAGGAACTATCCGCCGACGGCCTGGACCCAAAGGTGCTGGGCCTGCAGACCCGCGGCTATCCCAACGCCGACGGCACCCTGGTGCTGGACACCACCAAGTTTGCCGCGGCACTGGCCAGCCAGCCTGAAAAGATCCGCTCGGCGATTACCGGCGACACCGGCGGTGCGGGCACGCTCTACACCATGGTCGACGGCTACGTCAGCACCACGGTCGGCAAGGAGGGCGCGTTCGTCGCCCGTACCAAGGGCCTGAACACCACGCTGGACAACATCGACAAGCGCCGCAAGGACCTCGACACGCGCATGAAGAGCGTGGAAGAGCGCTACAAGAAACAGTTCCTGGCGCTGGACAGCCTGATGGGCAAGCTGCAGCAGAGCAATACCGCGCTGCAGCAGCAGCTGGCACAGTTGAACCGCTGACGATGCGTGCGCGGCACTCAAGTTTGCCGCGCAACGCACCGATAACGGACGCAACAGCAATCATCGCCGCGCCGTCGGCACCGATCCCCACGATCACCGGCGGCACCCCGCGCAAGGAGAATCACGAATGTACGGTTCCAGCCGTCAATATGCCGAGCAGTACCGCCAGGTAGGAGTGACCAGTGCGGTCGCCGATGCCGATCCGCACAAGCTGGTGGCGATGCTGCTGGCCGGTGCGCTGGAGCGCGTGCGGCGCGCCCTGGCCAGCCTCGAGCGTGGCGACCAGGCCGGCAAGGGCAAGGCCATCGGCGAAGTCTGCGCGATCGTCGGCCACCTCAATGGCTCGCTGGACCATGAGGCCGGCGGCGAGATCGCCGGCAACCTGTCGGCACTCTATGACTACGTGCTGCAGCGCCTGACCGAGGCCAACCTGCACAACGACCGTGCCGCGCTGGATGAATCACTGCAGCTGCTGGGCGAGATCGACAGCGCCTGGAATGCGATCCCGCACGAACAGCGCCGCCCGGCCGCGGTGGCACCATGAGCCTGCACGAACTGCATGCACAGCTGGATGCCTTCGAGAAGGCTTTGGGCGAAGACTCCCTCGACCAGGCCGACAGCCTGCTCGACGGCCACGACAGCACCCTGCACGCCCTGCTCAGCCAGCCGCTGACCGCCGCCGACCACGCTCCTCTGACGGCCCTGTTCGAGCGCCAGCAGAATCTGCTCGGCCTGCTGCGCCAGCGCCGTGATGCCGTGGCCGCACTGATGAACGACGGCCAGCGCTCCCTTCGCGCGGCGCATGCCTACCTGCAGGCAGAATCGCTGGCATGACCTCGCTGCCGACCACCTCGCTGCACCACCCGGCCGAAAGCGAGCTGTTCGACGAGACGCTCAGCTGCGAACTGGCCCTGCCCGCCGAATTCCAGGCGGGCAGCGCGGCCGGCCGCACCAGCAGTGCCGAAGGCCTGCTGCGCAGCCTGGCGCTGGTCGAGGACAGCCGCGTCGACGAACACGACGAACGCAACGAATCCAGCCTGCAGCTGCAGCGCCTGGAAGCCAAGCTGGACCTGGCGATGGTGCTGCTCGGCCGGCTGGTTCGCCAGCAGGGCCAGGAGCTGACCCTGCGCCCGGTGCGCTGGTCGCGCCGTGGCATCCGCTTGCAGCTGGGCCCGCGCAGTAGCGCCACCCCCGGCCAGGCCGGCGTGGTGCGCCTGCAGCCCAGCGACTGGCTGCCCGACCACATCGACCTGCCGGTGGAAGTCATCGCCGAGGCGGCCGACGGCAGCGGCGGCCACTTCCTGTGGCTGCGCTTCCAGCGCCTGGGCGATGGCCTGGAGATGGCGATGGAGCGGCACCTGTTCCGCCTGCACCGCCGCCAGGTGGCCGAGGCGCGCCGCGCACGTTGAAACCCGCCACCCCGGCACTGCACGGCCGACCCTTGGCGCGCCCGTTCAGCTAAGTTAAGGTGGACTCCCCTACACGGATCCG